>JAFLUP010000014.1 GCA_022508745.1 Oscillospiraceae bacterium
GTGTAAGGGTAGCACAGCAGACTCTGACTCTGTATGTGAGGGTTCGAATCCTTCTTCCGCAGCCACGAAAAAGACGCCGTAAGGCGTCCTTTTTCGTGGAATGATGTGTTCCGCTGTCGCGGAACATTCGGTGATGCGCTTTCAGCGCATCATGATGTGCGCTCCGCGCATGATGTGTGCCTAACGGCACGATCGAAGTTACAAGCGGAACACAATGTGCTGTCAAGCACATTTCGCATCCATTTACCGTGCAGCGGCACACATCGCGCCGCTGCATACTTTTTTTACAAATGGGACACACTTCCTCCATTGACAAGCGCCTCGTTTCCCTATATCCTTTATGGTGAAAGCAACCACAAGCAAAGCGAAGGGAGAAAAGCGATGGCGCACGTCAACGTCCCCACCGGGCAAAAAACCGTGACCGTTACGATGACCGACAAGAGCCTGCTCCATTACCGGTGCTGCACCTGCGGCAAACCGGTCCTGCAAGCATACGACGTGCGCGGGACCGGGATGGCGTCCTTCCGGGCGGACCAATCGGAGGAAGCAAAGCATACCGCCAGGGAACAGGCAATGCAGATCGCCCTTCAAAATCTGGAAGAACGGGACGCCCTCCTATTTGAGGTGTTCAACTCCACCCACAAGTACGAGAAAATCAAGGATCCCATCCAATGCCCCGCCTGCCATACGGTGCAGCCCTGGTCCCGCCTTCTGGAAAAGGACAGAAAGCTGTCCTTCCTCTGGATGTTTGCGGGAATCGCGCTCCTGTTCGCGCTGCTGTTCCACGTGATGGACATCTGGCACTACCTCCCATGGGAAGCATGGGTGGGCGTCGGGGTCGCGCTGGCGGCGCTGACCGTATGGGTTTGTATGTCCGCAAATAAGGAGCGGAAGCAGGCGCTGGCGGCGCTGCAAAAGGGTTCTTTCGTCCCGCCCGCGTATTATAACCGGCGGAACATCGAGGCGCTGGCGGAACACCTCCCTGCGTCCTCCCTCCCGCCCGACCTGCTCCCCCTCTCCGAACCCACCTCGTCCGTCATCGTTTTCGATACGGAATAAAAAGCATCCGCAAGGGTGCTTTTTTTGCGACCGAACCGGGAAAGATGCACGGCCGCGTCTTGACATTTTTCGCATTTTTTGCTATGATACCCATAACGCAAACGAAAGAGGTACACCTATGGGACTGTTCAACCTACGCAAAAACAAAAAAGCCTGTGCCGGCTGCGCTTGCCCGCTCGACGGCGGCGCATGGACGCTGGACGACCGTACCTATTGCCGGGCGTGCTACAACCGACAAGCGGAAAAGCAACTGCAGGACGGAACCAACTTCCAATTGCAGGTGGAGGACGTCTTTCTGATCCGGGGGCAGTGCGTGATCGTAACCGGGAGGGTCAGCCAAGGCGTGATCCACCTCCGCGATACCGTCACGATCAACGGCGCGCCGTACACCGTGACCTGCATCGACGTTCCCCCCACGCAGGAGAAATCCGCCGGTGTGGGAAAGAACGTCGGTCTGCGCCTCTCCACCCTGGATGCCGGACTGTTCAAGCGCGGGGATCTCGTCACCGTGACCCCCGTCACAGAACCGATCGCGTAAGATGCGCGAGGAAGGAAACCATCATGCGTGCATACTACCAAAAGAAACTGAAAACCGCAAACATCCTCCGTTTTGTCCTCATGGGCTTGCTTCTCTTGACGATCGGCTTCCTCCTGCTGCTATACTTTCATGTGCCGCTCTCCGCGATGGTGAAGGTGCTTTACGTTTTCTGCGCCTTCTTCCTGTTCGTCGGCGTCACAATCGCTTACGCGCGGGTCTACCCCTATCGGGGCAACTACAAATGGCTGAAGGCGAAGGGCTGTGAGGACGTTCTGGACGACATCGACCTGTCCGCCCCCACCTTCCCCTGCTCCAAGATCTACTGCGGGAGCAAGGCGATGTTTTCCAAAAAATCCGGTGTGACCATCCCCTACGGCGAGATCCTTTGGGCCTACAAGCGGGAAAATCAATACAACGGCTTTACGGTGCGTAGCCGCGTGGTCTTTCGCTTGAGAAGCGGCGGCACCTACGAGATCAAAGCGAACGACCAGGAGGTCAACTCGCTGCTTGCCCAATACGTCCTCCCCGCGTCGCCGGATCTCATCGTCGGCTACGACAAAGAGCGGAAGCAACGCTACCGCGAGCTGCGCTCCGCGGCAGAAACAAGCAAGAAGAACTGAAGGTTGACAATCCGCATCTATAAATGTATAATAGAGGAAAACGCAAGGAGGATCCCAAATGAAATATGCAAAAAGAGCACTTCCATTGATGCTCGCGTTCGTTCTGCTGTGCCTGTCGCTTGCCGGCTGTTCCGGTTCCGGCTCCGACTCCACCCCCGGCACCACCCCCGGCTCGGACCAATCGACGTCCCAAGAGCCGACGTCCCAAGAAGAAGCGGTAAAAACCACGCCGGTGGAGGATTTAAGCTACCAGATCGTGGACAACACCGTGATCATCAAGGGCTATCTGGGGGACGATACGCATCTCGTTCTTCCCGGAACCATCGAGGGAAAGAAAGTCGTCACCATCGGTGAAAAGGCTTTTTGGCAAAGCAATATCCAATCCATCGTATTGCCGGATAACGTGATGTTGATCGAAGAATATGCCTTTGGACATTGCGAGGCTCTGACGTCCGTACAGCTTTCCGGCAGATTAAAAACCATCGAGAAATACGCCTTTTACGAGTGTACCGCTCTGAAGAAAATAGAGATCCCCGCAAGCGTTACGAGTCTGCGTGGATTTGCGGATTGCCCCAATTTAAGCGAAGTGATCATCGCCGACGGCGTTACAAAGATCGAGATCGACGCGTTCAGGGGATGCACCGCTTTGACCAAGATCGAGATCCCCGGGAGCGTTACAAGTTTGAGCGGATTTGCCGATTGCACCAATTTGAGCGAAGTGAAACTCTCCGCGGGCATTTCGCAGATCGAAATTTTTGCTTTTGAAAATTGCACCGCTTTGACCAAAATCGAGATCCCGGATAGCGTCACCTACATAAGCTATCATGCGTTTGGCTACACCGGCTTGACCGAGGTGGTCATCCCGGACAGCGTCACAGGCATATACGCATCCTTTGAGGGTTGCAAGGACTTACGGTCCGTCACGGGCCCGGAAGACATGGAGCTATACAGAAGGCATGCCTTCTACAATTGCCCCAACGACATGACGTTAAACGGTGAACCGTTTCCAAGCGACTTCTACAGCGGAATGGGTGCACCCGCAAGACCGGCAGATCGCTGATCACAAAAACAATCCCCTCCCCATTCGGGAGGGGGTTTCTTTTGCCGCAATCCCCTTGCATTTTTCCCACGAAGGGTGTATAATGAGGTCGAAACAGATTTTCATGCAAAGGAGATACGGATATGATCCTCATCAAGAACGGATACGTAAAAACCATGGCAGGGCCGGACCTCCCCCGGGGGGACGTGCTCATCGAGGACGGTAAGATCCAAGCGGTGGGCGTAGACCTCCCTTCGCCGGAAGGAACGCAGGTCATCGACGCCGCCGGACGGCTGGTGACGCCCGGCATCGTGGAAGCCCACTGCCACATCGGTCTGGACAACGAAGGCATGGGCTGGGAAGGACACGACTACAACGAAGCCGTAGACCCCTGCACCCCCCACCTGCGCGCCATTGACTCCATCAACCCCATGGACGAAGCGTTCGGAAACGCCGTGAAAGCCGGCGTCACCACCGCCATTACCGGTCCCGGCTCGGCAAACGTGCTGGGGGGCAGCTTTGTGGCCATCAAGCTCCACGGCAAGCGGGTGGACGACATGATCGTCAAGGATCCCGTCGCCATGAAGGCCGCCTTCGGGGAAAACCCCAAACGGGTCTACTCCAACGCCAAAAAGGCTCCCACCACCCGCATGGGCACCGCCAGCGTGCTGCGGGAGATCCTCTTCAAGGCGAAACGCTATCTGGAGGACAAGCAAGCGGCGGAGGAAAAGGGCGAAAAGCTCCCTCCCTTCGATATGAAGCTGGAAGCCCTCATCCCCGTGCTGAAGAAGGAGATCCCCCTCAAAGCCCACGCACACCGGGCGGACGATATCTTCACCTCCATCCGCATCGCCAAAGAGTTTGACGTCCGGCTGACCCTCGACCACTGCACCGACGGCAGCCTCATCGCTGATGAGCTGGCAAAAGAGGGCTATCCCGCCTTCGTGGGTCCGTCTCTGGGGCAGAAGAGCAAGATCGAGCTGGTGAATAAGTCCTTTGAGACCCCCGGCGTGCTGAACAGAGCCGGCGTGGAGGTCAGCATCATCACCGACGCGCCGGTCATCCCCCTCCAGTACCTTCCCCTGTGCGCCGGCATGGCGGTCGCCTCCGGCATGGAGCTGGAAGAAGCGTGGAAGGCCATCACCATCAACCCCGCCAGAGCCAACGGCATCGCGGATCGGGTGGGCTCTCTGGAACCGGGCAAGGATGCGGACGTGGTCATTTTCGAGGGCGACCCCCTGCGGGACGTCGCCGCCCACGCCGCCGTGACCCTCATCGACGGCAAGATCGTTTACAGCGAATAATTCCATCCCCGGAGGAACCCCTATGTCGCTCTTTCATCCTTTCAAAAAGAAAACGCCGGCGAAACAGCCGGAACAGACCGCAGCCGGGGAACCCCTCGACGACCTCACCTTCATCCGGGAACTGCGGCACCTCTCCCAAGGTCCCTGGCACCAGTACGACGTGTTGCTGGACGCCAGAGGGTACGGATGGGACACGATGCTCGACTGGGCGGACTACCTGGCGCAGGCGGATTTGGAACACGTCGACCAAGTGACCGTCTCCGCCCTCGGCGCGCAGGAGCAGAACATCACGGACTCCTACGCCTCCCATGGCGGCAGATGCACCCAAACCCCCGAACTGCAACGGGAAATGAGCGCACTCTCCATCGCCGGAATCAGCCAAACCCTGCGCGCCCCCGTGAAAATCGTCTGGTTCAACCAAACGCAGGTGCTGCGCTTCTTCACGCTGGTGGGCGACGAACCCCTCATGCGCAGGTACATCGAAACGGTGATCCGCCGCACCTTCGGAACCGAAGACCAAATGAAACCGGCAAAGCCACAGCCCAAAGGATAACCGCATCCCCCGTGGCAACGCCCTCACACAATGCAAAAGGACGGGAAGCTGCACGCAGCCTCCTGTCCTTTTTTTGTGATGCCGATGTTACTCTGCGGGAGTCTCTTCTGCGGGAGTTTCTTCCGCGGGAGCTTCTTCCGCGGGAGTTTCCTCAACGGGAGTCTCCTCCACAGGAGCTTCCTCAACGGGAGTTTCCTCCGGCGCTTCAGCGCCTGTTTCCACAGCGGGAGTTTCCTCCACAGCGGGTTTCTCCGCTGCCTTCTTGGTGCTGCGCTTCGCAGCGGGCTTTGCGGTTTTTTCTTCCTTCGCAGCTTCCTTCTCCGCTTTCTTTGCTTCCTTTGCGGACTTGGGCGCGTAGAGGGATTCCGCCTCCACCAGCTCGATGATGGCCATTTCCGCGCCGTCGCCGCGCCGCGGGCCGATCTTCAGCACGCGGGTGTAACCGCCGTTGCGATCCTCATACAGAGGAGCCACCAGGGAGAACAGCTTGTGGACCACTTCTTCCTTCTTGAGGAAGGAGAGCGCCTGCCGACGAGCGGCCAGCGTGTTCTGTTTGCCGAGGGTGATCATCTTATCCGTCAGCGCGCTGACTTCCTTCGCGCGCGTCAGAGTTGTCTCGATGCGACCCTTCTCCAGCAGGAAAGTCACCATGCCTTTGAGCATAGCCATCCTGTGAGAGGTGGGTCTGCCTAATTTTCTTGTTCCGGGCATCTCTTTGCCTCCTTACTTACTCAAAAATTATTCTTCGGGTTTTCTGAAGGCAAGCCCCAGCGACTGCAACTTCAGAACGACCTCCTCAAGGGACTTCTTACCAAGGTTGCGCACCTTGATCATTTCTTCTTCGGTCCTGCTGATCAGATCTTCCACGTTGTCGATGCCGGCACGCTTCAGGCAGTTGAAACTGCGCACGGAAAGATCCAGCTCTTCGATGGTCATTTCCAGCACTTTGCCCTTCTTGGTCTCCTCGCGCTCCACGAGGATCTCCGTGTCCTTCGTGCCGTCGGAAAGATCCACGAACAGATTCAGGTGCTCGTTGAGGATCTTTGCGGCAAGGGAAACCGCTTCCTTCGCGTCGATGGTGCCGTTGGTGGTGACCTCCAGCTCCAAACGGTCGAAGTCGGTGATATTCCCCACACGGGTGTTGGAGACCGTGTAGCTTGCCGTGTAGACCGGCGTGTAGATGGAATCCGTGTAGATCACGCCGATCACCGCATTCTCCGCCATGGCCTTGTTCTTCTCGGAAGAGACGTAGCCCCTGCCGTGTTCAAAGGTCAGCTGCATGAAGAAGGAGCCGCCCGGTTCCACGGTGGCGATGTGATGATCGGGGTTGAGGATCTCAATGTCGGAATCCCCTTGGATGTCGCCCGCCTTGACTTCCCCGCCGTGGGACTCAATCATGACGGTTTTCGGCTCGCTGCAATGCAGTTTTGCCACGATCCCCTTGACGTTGATGACGATCTCCGGCACGTCCTCCGTCACACCCGTGACCGCCGAGATCTCGTGCAGCACGCCGTCGATCTTGATGTTCGACACCGCAACGCCCGGCAGGGAGCTGAGGAGCACTCTGCGCAGGGAGTTGCCGAGGGTCAGGCCGTAGCCTCTTTCCAGGGGTTCAATGACAAAGACGCCGCGTTTGCCGTCGTCGCTGAGATCGGCAGTAACGATATTCGGTCTTTCGATTTCGATCATTTTTTAACCCATCCTTTCATAGTTGAACCTGCTGCCCTGTTTGACGCCAAACGACGGCAAAAAACAGATATACGCATGCAGATTTGTCCCAAAATCCGGAGCCCTTGCCCCGCATTTCGCAAGTAGGTGAGTTTATTTGGAGTACAACTCGACGATCAGATGCTCCTCGAACGGGAAATCGATGTCCGCTCTGGTAGGCAGATTGTTCACCGTTGCACTGACCGGTTCGGAGGCGACGGTAAGCCACGCGGGCACGGGTCTGCCGCCAATATTCTCGATAAGCGATTTAATCTTTTCGGATTCCCGGTTCGACTTGGAGTCCTTCAGCGCGATGACGTCGCCCTGTCTGACGAGGAACGAGGGAATGTTGACCTTCTTGCCGTTGACGGTGAAATGACCGTGCAAAACGAGCTGACGGGCTTCCTTGCGGCTTGCAGCCATGCCCATCCGGTAAACTACGTTGTCCAAACGGCGCTCGATCATGGTCAGCAGGTTTTCGCCCGTCTGGCCCGGCTGTCTGTCCGCTTTTTCAAAGTAGTTCTTAAATTGCTTCTCCAGAATACCGTAATACCGCTTCGCCTTCTGCTTCTCACGGAGCTGCAGGGTGTATTCCTTGGGACGGCGGCGGGAAACGTTCGCGCCATGCTGTCCGGGCGCCTGCCCTCTGCGGGAGTAGGGGCATTTGTCGCTGGTGCACTTGTCGCCCTTCAGGTAGAGCTTCGTGCCCTCCCGGCGGCAAAGTCTGCACGAGGGTCCAGTATATCTTGCCATGTGTTTTCCTCCTACTAATTCCTTACACGCGACGTCTCTTCGGCGGTCTGCAACCGTTGTGAGGGATCGGCGTCACGTCCTTGATCATGGTGATTTCCAGCCCGGCAACCTGCAATGCGCGGATCGCGGACTCTCTTCCCTGCCCCGGACCTTTGACATACACCTGCACGGTCTTGAGCCCGTGCTCCATCGCTGCCTTCGCAGCAGTTTCCGCCGCCATCTGCGCAGCGAAAGGCGTAGACTTCCGGGAGCCTCTGTAACCCAGCTCGCCCGCGGACGCCCAGGAGATCGCATTGCCCTGCGTATCCGTGATCGTCACGATGGTGTTGTTAAAGCTGGACTGGATATGTGCCGCACCACGTTCGATGTGCTTCTTCTCGCGGCGCTTTCTTGTGGTCGACTTTTTGGTGGTCTTTGCCATTTCTCGGCTTCCCTCCTTTTACTTCTTCTTGTTGGCGATGGTCTTGACCGGACCTTTTCTGGTTCTTGCGTTGGTCTTGGTGCGCTGTCCGCGTACCGGCAGGCCCTTGCGATGCCGCTGGCCGCGATAGCAATCAATTTCCACCATGCGCTTGATGTTCAGACCCACCTCACGACGGAGATCGCCTTCCACCACATAGTTGTTTTCGATGCAGTCACGCAGCTTCGCGATATCCGCTTCGGTCAGATCCTTCACGCGGGTGTCCGGGTCGATGCCGGTCGTCTTCAAGATCTCGTTGGAGCGGCTTCTGCCGATCCCGTAGATGTAGCAAAGACCGATCTCGACGCGCTTTGCGTTCGGGATATCAACACCTGAAATACGTGCCATTCTTCTGCCCTTTCCTTTCTGTATATGGGTTCATTTTTTTTGCGAACACCGAATTTGCTCGCTTTCGGCGTAGCCGAAACGGCAGTCATTGATTGCCGAGAGCAAATTCTATGTCTGGAAAAAACCTTGGCAAGGTTTTTTTCAGATTTTTAGCCCTGTTTTTGCTTGTGCTTGGGGTTCTCGCAGATCACCATGACCTTGCCTTTTCTCTTGATGATCTTGCACTTATCGCAAATTTTCTTTACCGAAGGTTTGACTTTCATGGAAACTTACCTCCATTTTCTTGAAATCTCATCAAATCCCGCTCATTTCGAACGGAACGTGATTCTCCCTTGTGTCAGATCATAGACCGAGACCTCGACCTTCACATGGTCGCCCGGAAGGATCCGGATGTAGTTCATCCGCATCTTGCCGGAAATGTGAGCCGTCACCAGATGCCCGTTGGTCAGCTTCACACGGAACACCGTGTTGGGCAGCACCTCGACCACCGTACCTTCACATTCGATCACGTCGTCTTTCTCTTTAGCCAGAAAAACTCCTCCTTCCATCGCTCCGGGTCCCTTCTGCAGAAGAAACCCCCTCGAAGGTCTCATGGAGAAACTGCCGTACAAAGCGGTTGGTCAGCAGCTCCCCGTCGAACCGGATCGGTTCCCCGCACGCGTCGGTCAACAGCCTTGCGTGCTTGCGTTTCTTCTTTTTCGGGCGTTCCACCGGCCGCAGCCTGCCGTCTGCCAGAAAGAGGTACTCCCCTTCCTCCTGCAACACGATACAGACCGTCCCCCGGTCCCGTCCCGCAAGCGAGACGACCGCCCCGTTTAACCATCCGTCGTCTTTCATTTGTGAAGTTCCTCAAGATGGATCCGTAAGGATCTCTACGCCATGCTCCGTGAGAGCGATGGTGTTTTCGTAATGAGAGGAGAGCTTGCCGTCGTCCGTGACCACCGTCCACTTGTTGCGCAGCGTATGCACCGCATGGGTACCGGCGTTGATCATGGGCTCGATGGCCAGCGTCATCCCGGCGCTCAACCGGATGCCGCGCCCCGCGGAACCGAAGTTGGGAACCTCCGGGTCCTCATGGAGCTTCTGCCCCACGCCGTGCCCGACATATTCCCGCACCACGCTGTAACCGAACTTCTCCACATAGGTTTGCACCGCGTGTCCGATGTCCCCCAGCCTCGCGCCTTCCTTCTCCGCCGCGCGGATGGCTTCAAAGAAGCTCTCCCGTGTGACGTCGATGAGCTTTTGCGCGTCCGGGCTGATGGTCCCCACCGGAAAACTGGCGGCGCAGTCGCCGTGGTAGCCCTTGTAGAACGCCCCCACGTCGATCTTCACCACGTCCCCGTTTTTCAACACCCGATCCGACGGGATCCCGTGAATGACTTCCTCGTTGACGCTGATACACGCCGACGCGGGAAAGCCGTACAGGTGCAGAAAGGAGGGGCTTGCGCCGTGGGCGCGGATGACCTTGCGGATGGCGGCGTCGATCTGTGCGGTGGTGACGCCCTCTTTGCAGAGCTCGCCTCCCGCTTCCCGCGCAATGGCTGCGATCCGCCCCGCGTCCCGCATCCTGCGCAGTTCTTCTTCCGACCGAAGCGTGATCATGCCTCGATGCCCAGCGCTTCACGGACCAGCCGGGAGGTTTCCTCCACCTGGGGCTGTCCGACAACAGACTTCAAGAGCCCTTTCCCTTCGTAGTACGCCTTCAGCGGTTCCGTCTCCTTGTGGTAGACGTTCAGCCGGTTCTTAACGACCTCCGGCTTGTCATCGTCCCGCTGCTTCAGCACCGCGCCGCAGACGTCGCACTGGGAAGTGAGCTTCTTGGGCGGGTTATACACCACGTGGTAGGTGGCGCCGCACTGGGGGCAGGAACGTCTGCCGCTCATGCGTTCGATAATGGTCTCGTCCGGCACTTCCAGAGAAAGCACGCAGTCGATTTGGATGCCCAGCGCCTCCAGCGTTTCCGCCTGCGGGATGGTACGGGGGAACCCGTCCAGAATGAACCCGTTCTTGCAGTCCTCTGCGGCGAGACGATCCTTCAGGATGCCCACCACCACTTCGTCCGGCACCAGAGCGCCGGTTGCCATGATGGATTCCGCCTGTTTGCCCAGCTCCGTGCCTTCCTTGATGGCGGCACGCAGCATAGCGCCGGTGGAGACCGTGGGAATGTTCAGCGCTGCGCTGATCAGTTCTCCCTGGGTGCCCTTTCCGGCACCGGGAGGTCCGAATAAAATCAGTTTCATAAATTTACCCTACTACTCTGTGAACGAGGGGGGTGTTACGGGAGGAGATCCTCCCGCAACACAATTCCCCGAAAGCCGTTAGTTCAGGAAGCCCTTGTAGTGGCGCATGGTGGTTTCGCTCTCGATATCGCGGGTGGTTTGCAGTGCAACGTCCACCACGATGATGACGGAGGTACCGCCATAGACCAGCGCGGCCAGCACTGCGGAGCCCGTCCAGCTCATGAGGATCGGGAAGATCGCCATGAAGGAGAGGAACAGAGCGCCGATGAGGGTCACGCGGCGAACCACTTTCTGGATATACTGTGCCGTGGGCAGACCCGGACGATAGCCCAGGATGGTACCGCCGTTGGCCTTGAGGTTGTTCGCCACCTCCACGGGATTGAAGGAGATCGCGATATAGAAGTACGCAAACGCGATGATCAGTGCGAACATCACCAGCACGTAGATGGGGCTACGGGAGGAGAACCAGTTGTTGACCCAGTTCTGGAACCCGCCGCCAATCAGCAGCGCCAGA
This sequence comes from Oscillospiraceae bacterium, assembly GCA_022508745.1. Taxonomy (GTDB): domain Bacteria; phylum Bacillota; class Clostridia; order Oscillospirales; family CAG-382; genus Coliplasma. The sequence goes on from JAFLUP010000014.1 coordinate 11,136, forward strand.
GTCGCCGGCAGCGAAACGATGGCGTTCGCGAAGATGATGGGCATGACGCCGCCCATCATGACCTTGATGGGCAGGTGGGTGTTGGCGCCGCCGTACATCTTCCGGCCCATCTGCCGCTTCGCATACTGCACCGGCAGTCTGCGCTCGGAGTTGGAGAAGAACACGACCAGCGTCACGATGCCCAGCATCATTGCGATGGCGACCAGCACGCCCGCCAGGTTGCCCAGGAAGTCGTCCGCCAGGATGAAGAAGATCTCGGTGAACAAACGGGGAGCGCTGGAAACGATGTTGGCAAACAGGATCAGGGAGATACCGTTGCCGATGCCCTTTTCGTCGATCCGCTCGCCGATCCACATGACCAGGCAGGCGCCCGCCGTGTGGCACGCGATGATGACGATCTGTGCGAAGACGCTGGTGTTTTCGATCATGCCCTGGCTCTTAATGGTGGCATAGTAGCCGTAAGAGGTGATGATCGCCAGCGCGATGGTGACATAACGGGTGATCTTGGAGATCTTCGCCTGCCCTTCCGGACCGCTCTTTGCGATGCGCTCCAGCGGGGGGATGGCGATGGTCAACAGCTGAATGACGATGGACGCCGTGATATACGGGCTCACACCCAGCGCGAACAGAGTCGCATTGGAGAAGGATTCGCCCGCCAGCATATTGAAGTACCCGAACAGGGAGCCCTGCACGGATTCCCGCGCGAACAGGTTTCTCAACTCTGCGGAATTGATGAACGGCACCATGACGTTCGAGCCGAAACGGAACACCACGATGATGAACAGCGTGTAGAGCATCCGCTTGCGCAGATCCGCTACCTTCCACGCGTTTCTAAAGATCGAAAGCATTATACCACCTCAGTCTTTCCGCCTGCGGCTTCGATTTTTTCTTTCGCGGAAGCGGAAAAACGTGCGGCTTTCACGGTGATGGCATGGGTCAACTCGCCGTCGCCCAGCACCTTCAGCCCATCAAATGCCTTGTTGATGATCCCTTCCTTGAGCAGCGTGTCGAGATCGACAACTGCGCCGTTCTCAAAACGATCCAGATCGGAAAGATTGACGATGGCATACTGGGTAGCGAAACGGTTCTTGAACCCACGCTTCGGCAGCTTCCGGTACAGGGGGAGCTGACCGCCTTCAAATCCGGGACGCACGCCGCCGCCGGAGCGAGCCCACTGACCCTTATGGCCGCGGCCTGCGGTCTTGCCGTTGCCGCTGCCTGCGCCTCTGCCCTTGCGGTAGGGCGCCTTCACAGAACCCAACGCCGGAGAAAGTTCCTGCAGTTTCATATGTGATTTCCTCCTTTTTACGAATCTTGGTGTCCTGTTTGGTTATTCCGCCGTCTCCACCCGGACAAGGTGGCTGATGACGGCGAGCTTGCCTTCCAGATTCGGGGTCTTTTCCACGATCTTGGTGTCGCCGATCTTGCGCAGCTCCAGCGACTTGCAAGTCAGGATCTGGTTTTCCTTGCGCCCGATCAGGCTCTTGGTCAGCGTAATTTTGACTTTCATCTTACACACCCTGCCTTTCAGCGGACGTCCGCGACGTCGATCCCGCGCATGGCGGCGACCTGTTCCACGGTACGCAGCTCTTTGAGCGCCTCAAACGTCGCCTTGACCACGTTTGCCGGGTTGTTGGAACGGAGGGACTTGCCGCGAATGTCGCGGATGCCCGCCATATCCAGAACCGCACGCATCTTGCCGCCGGCGATGATACCGGTACCGGGAGCTGCCGGCTTCAGCAGCACCTTGCCTGCGCCGAATTCCCCGATGATCTCGTGGGGAATGGTGGTGCCCACCAGCGGGACTTCGATGACGTTCCGCTTCGCAGCTTCGATGGCCTTACGGATGGCGTCCGGCACTTCGGCAGCCTTGCCGATGCCGTAGCCTACCAGACCTTCGCCGTTGCCCACGACCACCAGCGCGGAGAAGCGACGGATACGACCGCCCTTGACCGTCTTGGAAACGCTCTTGGTATCTACCAGATTTTCCTTAAATTCGATGTTGGAATAATCCTTCTTCATATCGTAACCTATCCTTCCTCAGAACTTCAAGCCTGCTTCACGGGCAGCCTCGGCAAGCGCCTTGACACGACCGTGATACAGGTTGCCGCCCCGGTCGAACACCACTTCGGTGATGTTCTTCTCCAGCGCTCTGCGAGCAGCCAGCTCGCCGACTTTCTTGGCAGCCTCGATGTTGCCGCCCTCCTTGCCGAAGGACTTCTCCGTGGAGGAAGCCGAGACCAGCGTGTTGCCGACCGTATCGTCGATGATCTGGACCTGAATGTTCTCGTTGGAACGGTAGACGCAGAAACGGGGTCTTGCGGGAGTGCCGAAAATCTTCGCGCGGACTCTCTTATGTCTGTGGAGCCGCTTTGCATTGCTGTCTGTACGACGAATCATGATCTTTCTCTCCTTCCCGTTTACTTCGCCTTGCCGGCTTTACCGGCCTTGCTTCTGATATGCTCACCCGCATAGCGGACGCCCTTGCCGTGGTACGGCTCCGGCGGACGCTTGCCGCGGATGACGGCTGCGATCTGACCCACCTGCTGCTTGTTCGCGCCGCTGACCTTGATCTTCAGGCCGTTGCCTTCCTTCGGGACATCGTAGGTGATGCCCTCCGGCGCCGGCACGAGGATATCGTGGGAGTAGCCGAGGTGCAGCAGGAGATCCTTCCCCTTCATCTCGGCGCGGTAACCGGTACCGATGATCTCCAGCCCACGCTCGTAGCCTTCGGTGACGCCGATGACCATGTTCGCCACCAGCGTTCTGGAAAGACCGTGCAGGGAACGGAATTCCTTTTCGTCATTGGGACGGGAGACGATGATCTCCGCGCCTTCCTGCTTGACAGTGATCCCGGCATGGATCTGCTCGGACAGTTCCCCTTTCGGACCCTTGACGGTGACGAGGTTGGTATCGCTCACCGTAACGGTCACGCCTGCGGGAACCGCGATCGGCTTTTTGCCAATTCTGGACATATTAAATGACCTATCCTTTCTTCGTTACTAAATTCTGACAGGAACCGAAATTTCAGCCGGACACTCGTTTTTCGGTGTTTTGCGGCTTCAGCCGCAAATTCGCGCCGCTCCGGTGCGAAAGGCGAAAAACGCGGTCTGAAAGAAACTCCTGTTTCTTTCAGATTTTACCAAACGAAGGCGAGCACTTCGCCGCCCACGTTTTCCTTGCGGGCAGCCTTATCGGTCATAATTCCACGGGAGGTGGATACGATCGCGATGCCGAGGCCATTTCTGACCTTCGGAATATCCTGACTTGCCGCATAAATCCTCAATCCGGGTTTCGAGACGCGCTTGAGACCCTGGATGATCTTCTGCTTTCCTTCGCCGTACTTGAGGGTGATCGTAAGGATCCCCTGCTTTCCGTCTTCCGTTACCTGATAGCCTTTGATATAGCCCTCGTCAAGAAGAATTTGAGCGATGGCTTTTTTCATATTGGAGGCAGGAATGTCCACCGTATCGTGCTTTGCGTCATTCGCATTGCGGATGCGTGTGAGCAGATCTGCCACAACGTCTGTCATCTGCATAATACAATCCTCCTTTTCGATTACCAGCTTGCCTTTTTCACGCCCGGGATCTCGCCCTTATAAGCGAGGTTCCTGAAGCAGATCCGGCAGACGCCGTACTTCCGCAGATACGCGTGGGGACGGCCGCAGATCTTGCAGCGGGTGTACGCGCGGGTGGAAAACTTCGGCTTCTTCTGCTGTTTGAGGATCATTGCCTTCTTTGCCATGCTGTTTTCCTCCTTTCGCTTACTGCTTTGCGAACGGCGCGCCGAGCAGGGTCAGAAGCTCTCTGGCTTCCTCGTCCGTCTCCGCCGTCGTAACGAAGCAAATGTCCATGCCGCGGACCTTATCCACCTTATCGTACTCGATTTCGGGGAAGATCAGCTGCTCCTTGAGGCCGATGCTGTAGTTGCCTCTGCCGTCGAACGCGTTGGGGTTGATCCCCTTGAAGTCACGCACGCGGGGGAGGGAGAGGTTGAAGAACTTATCCACAAACTCCCACATATTCTCCGACCGGAGCGTCACCTTCACGCCGATCTTCATGCCCTGACGGACTTTGAAGTTGGAGACCGACTTCTTTGCGACGGTCGGCACCGCCTTCTGCCCGGTGATGGCAGTCAGATCCGCGATGATGGCGTCGATGGCCTTGGGGTTGTCCTTCGCTTCGCCTGCGCCCACGTTGATGACCACCTTGTTGAGGCGGGGGATCTGCATGGGGCTCTTGTAATTGAACTTCGCCATGAGGGCGGGAGCGACGTCGCTCTTATAAAATTCTGCAAGTCTTGACATCTCTACCGTTCCTCCTTAAAGTTCTTCGCCGCATTTGACGCAAACGCGGACCTTTTCGCCGTTCTCTTTGACCTGCACGCGGGTGCGGCGGCCTGCGGAGCACTTGGAGCAGTAGAGCTGCACCTTGCTGGCGTAGATGGCGCCTTCGGTCTTGATGATGCCGCCCGGATCGCCCTGACGGCGGGGCTTGACGTGCTTGGAAACGATGTGCACGCCCTCCACCATGACCTTCCCCTCCTTCGGGGAAACGCCGATGACCTTGCCGATGGTCGGCTTGCTGCCGTTGGCATACTCGCCGGAGATCACGACGACCTTGTCGCCGGTCCTGATATGCATTTTACTCATGTTTCTCTACCCCCATTATACGACTTCCGGCGCAAGGGAGAGGATCTTCATATAATCATGATCGCGAAGCTCTCTCGCCACCGGCCCGAAAATACGGGTACCTCTGGGATTCTTATCTTCCTTGATGATCACCGCCGCGTTCTCGTCGAACCGGACATAGGAGCCGTCCGCGCGTCTGGTGGGCTGCACGGTGCGCACCACAACTGCGCGAACCACATCGCCCTTTTTGACCACGCCGCCCGGCGCCGCTTTCTTCACGGAGCAGACGACCACGTCGCCCACGCCCGCGTACCGTCTGCCGGTTCCGCCAAGTACACGGATGCACATAAGCTCTTTCGCGCCTGTGTTGTCGGCAACCTTCATGCGGGATTGTTGCTGTAACATGCTGTACCTCCTGTTTACTTGGCTCTTTCGATGATCTCGACAAGACGCCAGTGCTTATCCTTGGAGAGCGGGCGGGTCTCCATGACCAAAACGGTATCGCCGACCTTCGCCTCGTTCTTTTCGTCGTGCGCCTTCAGGCGCAGGGTTCTTTTCAGAATCTTCTTGTAAAGGGGATGCTTGACGTTGTCGCGGATGGCGACGACGACGGTTTTGTCCATTTTATCGCTGACGACCTGCCCAACGCGGGTCTTTCTCATGCCTCTTTCCATGTTTTACCTCCTCCTTTACGCTTTTCCGGAAATTTCTTTTTCCCGGAGAACGGTCAACATCCGCGCGATGGTCTTGCGGGTCTCGACGATCTTCATGGGGTTGTCGAGCTGGTTGATGGAATGTTGCATACGAAGGTTGAAAAGTGCCTCTTTCTGCTCGCGCACTGCTTTCGTCAGCTCGGAAGCGGACATTTCTCTGATTTCCTTAATATCCATCTCTTACGCCTCCTGATTCTCCAGATCCGCCTTGACGGCGAATTTGCATTTGATCGGCAGCTTGTGAGACGCGAGACGCATGGCTTCCCGCGCGACGTCCTCCGCCACGCCGTCCATTTCGAACATGACGCGACCCGGCTTAACGACTGCTACCCAGTATTCCGGGGAACCCTTACCGGAACCCATTCGGGTTTCTGCCGGCTTTTCCGTGACCGGCTTATCCGGGAAGATCTTGATCCAGACTTTACCGCCACGCTTGATATAACGGGTCATAGCGACACGGGCCGCCTCGATCTGGTTGCTGGTGATCCATGCCGGCTCCAGCGCCACAAGACCGTACTGACCGTTGGAGATGCGGTTGCCGCGATAGGCTTTACCGGTCATTCTGCCACGGTGTACACGTCTGTATTTCACTCTTTTGGGCATTAACATTACCGTTTACCTCCCTCGCGTACATTGGTGCGCTTCACCTCGGAGAGGACTTCGCCCTTGTAGATCCACACCTTGATGCCGATCTTCCCGTAGGTCGTGCGCGCCTCGGCAAAGCCGTAGTCGATATCCGCACGCAGGGTCTGCAGCGGAATGGTCCCCTCGTGATAGTGCTCGGTGCGGGCGATTTCCGCGCCGCCCAGACGGCCGCCGCAGGAGATCTTGATCCCTTTGGCGCCCAGCTTCATGGTTCTGCCGATGGACTGCTTCATCGCACGGCGGAACGAAATTCTCTTTTCCAGCTGCTGGGCGATGTTTTCCGCCACCAGCTGTGCGTTCAGATCGGGGCTTCTGACCTCGACCACTTTGACGTCCACCGTCACGTTTCTCGGAGAGCCGAGGAACTCGGTGATGACGCCCTTGAGCTTATCGATCTCCGCGCCGCCCTTGCCGATGATGATGCCCGGCTTTGCGCAGTGGATGATAACGCGGATGCGGCTGTTATCCCGCTCGATCTCGATGCGCGGCACACCTGCCTGCCCGAGACGCTGTTTGAGGAACTTCCGCAGCTTATAGTCGGAGACCAGCGTATCGCCGAAATCCTCCTCCGCCACATACCAACGGGAGTCCCAATTCTTGATCACACCGACGCGAAGCCCGTGCGGATTCACTTTCTGTCCCATGTTAGCCCTCCTCAGTCTCTTTCTTTCAGAGAAATCGTGACGTGCGAGGTCCGCTTGATGATGCGGAACGCTCTGCCCTGTGCGCGGGGCATCACCCGCTTCATGTTCTTCAGGATGCCGGGCGTCACGAAACATTCCGCCACATAGAGCTTTTCTACGTCCATTGCGTAGTTATGCTCGGCGTTTGCCATCGCCGATTTCAGCAGCTTCGCGATGCTTTCGCTGACCATCTTGTTGGTGTTCTGCAGGATCGCCATCGCGGTGGCTGCATCCTTCCCGCGGATCTCGTCCAGCACGATGCCGACTTTACGCGGGGAGACGCGGAGCTGCTTCAGATACGCTTTCGCGCATTTCGTATTTTCCATTGTTTTTACCAGCCCTTTCCGCGTTAGTTACCGTTGTTGGAGGTTTTCGACCCCGCGTGACCCTTAAAGGTACGGGTGGGAGCGAACTCGCCGAGCTTATGACCGACCATATCCTCCACGACATACACCGGAACGTGCTTCCGACCGTCGTAAACGGCGATGGTGTGCCCGACGAACTCCGGGAAGATGGTGGAGGCGCGGGACCAGGTCTTCAGAACGCGCTTTTCGCCTTTTTCATTCATTTCCTGCACACGGCTGTACAGTTTAGCCTCTACAAAGGGGCCTTTCTTGACACTTCTGCCCATGATGCTGCTCCTCCTTTATCTTTCGTTACGTCTCTTGACGATCAGGTGGTTGGTGCGCGCCTTCTTGTTACGAGTCTTAAGACCCAGAGCAGGCTTGCCCCAAGGCGTCAACGGGCCGGGATGACCGATGGGCGCGCGGCCTTCGCCGCCGCCGTGCGGGTGGTCCACCGGGTTCATGACGGAACCTCTGACGGTGGGACGGATGCCCATGTGACGCTTCTTACCGGCTTTACCGATCTTGATGTTCTCATGCTCCAGGTTGCCGATGGTGCCGATGGTCGCCTTGCAGTCCAGACGGACCAGACGAACCTCGCCGGAGGGCAGACGGATCTGCGCCATGCCGTTTTCCTTGGCCATCAGCTGCGCTGCGGCGCCGGCGGAACGCACCAGCTGTGCGCCGCGACCCGGGTAAAGCTCGATGGAGTTGATCATGGTACCGACCGGGATGGCGGAGATGGGCAGGATGTTGCCCGTCTTGATGTCCGCATGGGGACCTGCGTACAGCACGTCGCCCACTTTCAGACCGTCGGTCGCCAGCACGTAGCTCTTTTTGCCGTTCTCATCCGCCAGCAGCGCGATATACGCGGTGCGGTTCGGGTCGTACTCGATGGACTGAACGGTCTTGCCGCCCTCGGAGAAGGCGCCCTTGAAATCGATGATACGGTACTTCTTCTTGTTGCCGCCGCCCTGATGGCGAACGGTGATTTTGCCGGTGTTGTTGCGGCCTGCGTTCTTTTTGAGGGTAACGAGCAGGCTCTTTTCCGGCTTTTTGCCCTTGGTCAGCTCCTCGAACGAGGGGGTGGCCATGTTCCGGAGTGACGGAGTTGTCGGGCGATAAGTCTTCACTGCCATGACGAAACTCCTTTCTTACATCAAGCTGTCGAAGAATTCGATCGTCTTGGAATCTTCCGTCAGCTTGACGATCGCTTTCTTCCATGCGCTGGTATAGCCGTAGTGGTAGCCCATACGCTTGGGCTTTCTCTTCATATTCATGGTGGTCACACGCTCCACCGTAACGCCGAAGATCTCCTCGATCGCGTTCTTGATCTCGATCTTGTTGGCGTCCTTGGCGACGCGGAAGGTGTACTTCCGCTGCTGCATATTCTGAATCGCAGCCTCGGTGATGACCGGCTTTAAGATCACATCGTATGCCGTCTTCATTCTCCGTATACCTCCTTGAGCTTGTTCACCGCATCCTGCGCGATCACGAGCTTGTCGTACTTCAGGATCTCATAGACGTTGATGGCGTTCACCGGAGCGGTAGCCACACCGGGGATGTTCGCCATGGACTTGACCACCGTCGCGTCCGCCTCAGGCAGAACGACCAGTGCCTTGCCCTCTGCGCCGACGGCGGAAAGGAACTTCACCATCGCCTTCGTCTTGTATTCCGTAGCGGTGATCTGATCCACAACGATCATTTCGCCCTCGGAAACCTTCGAGGAAAGCACGGAGAACAGCGCCAGCCGCTTGAGCTTCTTGTTGAGGGTCACGCGGTAGGAACGGGGCTTCGGCGCAAAGACGATACCGCCGTGGGTCCACTGGGGTGCGCGGGTGGAACCCTGACGGGCACGACCCGTACCCTTCTGACGCCAGGGCTTGCGACCGCCGCCGGAGACTTCGCTGCGGGTCAGCGCGGACTGGGTGCCCTGCCGCTGATTGAGCAGGTACGCACGCACCACCGCGTGAACGGCAGGCTCATTCGGCTCGATGCCGAAGATCTTCTCGGGAAGGTCCATCGTGCCGCAGGCACGGCCTTCCATATTCACAACGTTGATTGTAGGCATTGTTTCTTCCTCCTTCTCCGGTTATTTCACGGTGTCGCGGAGATAAACGATGCCGCCCTTGGGGCCGGGAATGGCGCCCTTCACAGCGATCAGATTGTTCTCTGCGTCGATCTTGACGATCTCCAGATTGAGGATCGTGACCTGTTCGTGACCGTACTGCCCCGCCATCTTCTTGTTCTTGAACACGCGGGACGGGTCGCTGTTTGCGCCCATGGAGCCGACCTGACGGTGGACAGGACCGGTACCGTGGGTCATGCGCAGACGGTGCGCATTCCATCTCTTGATGACGCCGCTAAACCCGTGACCTTTGGTGATGCCCGTCACGTCGACCTTTTCGCCCACGGCGAAGGTATCGGCTGTGAGGGTGTCGCCCTCGTTCAGGGAAGAGGTGTCCTCCAGACGGAACTCTTTCAGGTACTTCTTAAAGGAGACCTGATGGGCCTCGAAGTGCCCCTTGATGGCTTTGTTTGCCTTGCGCTCCGGCAGCTCCGCGTAACCGAGCTGTACGGCGCAGTAGCCGTCCTTTTCCGCCGTTTTCTTCTGAACGACGGTGCAGGGGCCGGCGTTGATGACAGTGACGGGGATGACTTTGCCGTTATCCGCAAAGATCTGCGTCATGCCCAGCTTTCTGCCGATGATGCCTTTTTTCATGGTATTCTGTTTCCTCCTTGGTTATTGGTTGCACGGGGTTCCGGGCAACATGACCTTGTGTTTTTTACCTTATCAATTAAAGCTCGACGCTGAAGTCGACGCCTGCTGGCAGTTCGACGTTCATCAGTGCGTCCACGCACGCCTTGGACGGCTTGAGGATGTCGATGAGCCGTTTGTGGGTGCGGTACTCAAACTGTTCGCGGCTGTCCTTATATTTGTGTACCGCGCGCAGGATGGTGATGATCTCCTTGTCCGTGGGAAGCGGGATGGGACCGGAAACGGACGCGCCGCCGCGCTTTGCCACTTCGACGATCTTTTCCGCCGCCTGATCGATCAGCTTGTGATCGTAGGACTTGAGCCTGATTCTGATTCTTTCTTTTGCCATGGGGTGTTTGCCTCCTAAAAAATATTGTTTTTAGTGGCAGGCAGGACGGCAAACCGTCAACTCAAGCGGACCTTGCGACCCTTTCACGGTTCCGGGCGTTTCACGCCCCGCCTGAAAAAATCGCCGGTTTCCCTCGGCTTTTCGTCCTCTGCGCCCGATTTCCGGACCTACTCTGCGGAAGTTCCCTGCCAATACAAGGAATTTTCACCGGTTTTCGCCCGATTTCCAACCCCGAGGGCAGCAATCTCCCGCTTCATCGCGCACCAAACAGACGGATTTTACCATATTCCACCCCTTTTGTCAAGCACTTTTTCAAAATTCCCCCTGTATTTTCCTCTTTCAAATTGTAAACATTTTGTAAACAAGTGGATTGCAGGTGAAAAACGACCATTTGATCCCTTCCAAAGGGAACAAATCTTCCCATCTGGTATGTTTCGCAGCCAGTATATCCGCTGCCGTCCCGTGATTCGAAAGGAGATACAGCGTTTCCGTCCCGTAGAAAACTTTTCCAAAAACCCTTTACAATCCCGTTTTTTCTGGTATAATATTCTTGAAAAGAAAAACCTTCCTTATATAAATAATGCAAAGGAGAACAAACCCATGGAATACGAATACACCTGCAAAGGGACCTGCTCCCGCACCATCCGCTTCGCGCTGAATGACGATCACACCGTCTCCGGCGTTTCCTTCGAAGGAGGCTGCAACGGCAACCTGAAGGGCATCGCCAGCCTGACGGAAGGGCAAAAAGCCGAGGACGTCATCGCCCGTCTGGAAGGGCTCAAGTGCGGCATGAAACCCACCTCCTGCCCGGATCAGCTGGCGCAAGCCCTCCGCGCGGCACTGAAGGAGAAGGCGTCGTGAGCGGGAACGCATTTCAAGAGTACGAACGCTGGACAGCGACCCTGACGGGCGAAGAAAAAGCGTCGCTGGAAGCCCTCCGCGGGGACGAGGAAGCCATCCTCTCCCGCTTCGCCGCCCCCATGCAGTTCGGCACGGCGGGTCTGCGCAGCACCATGGATTTGGGCATCTCCCGCATGAATATTTACACCGTGGCGCAGACCACGAAGGGGCTCTCCGCCCTCATCCTCGCCTCCGGCGGAAAAGACCGCGGGGTGGCGATCAGCTATGACAGCCGCCACCGCTCGGAGGAATTCGCCCGCACCGCCGCCCGGGTGCTGGCGCACGACGGCGTGAAGGTGTACCTCTTCGACGGCATCCGTCCCACGCCGGAGCTTTCCTTTGCCATCCTGCATCTGGGCTGTATCTCCGGCATCAACATCACCGCCTCCCACAACCCCAAGGAATACAACGGCTATAAGGTCTACTGGGAAGACGGCGCGCAGCTCCCCCCGGAGCATGCCGACCGCGTCTCCGCCGCCGTAGCGGAGATCGACCCTCTCTCCGTCCCCCTTGCCGACTTCGACGAGGCCGTCGCAAGCGGCGCCATCCGCTTCCTCGGCGGGGAGACGGACGACGCGTTCCTTGCCGCCGTGCAGGGAAGCGCCCTCTCCCCCGCCCTGACCAAAGCGTGGGGCAATAAGCTGCATCTGGTCTACACCCCCCTCCACGGAACCGGCTACAAGCTGGTGCCGGAGTGTCTGCGCCGCGCCGGCGTCACCGACCTGCGCGTGGTGGAGGAGCAGGCCATCCCGGACGGCAGCTTCCCCACCGTCGCTTCCCCCAACCCGGAAAACGACGCCTGCTTTGAGCGCGCCGTGGAACTGATCCGGCGGGAAAACCTCCCCTGCTCCCTCATCATCGCCTCCGACCCGGATGCGGACCGCATCGGCGTGGCGGTACGCGGGGAGGACGGAGTGTTCCGCGCCCTCCACGGCAACCGCATCGGCGCGCTGCTGATCGACTATATCCTGCGCATCCGTAAGGAAACGGGGAACCTCCCCGCCGACGGCTGCGCCATCCGCTCCATCGTCTCCTCCCCCCTGTTCGACGCCATCTGCGATTCCCACGGGGTCTCCCACGTCAGCGTCCTCACCGGGTTTAAGTATATCGGGGAGAAGATCAAGCAGTGGGAGTCCACCGGGGACCACACCTTCCTGTTCGGCTACGAGGAAAGCCACGGCTACCTCCCCGGCAGCTACGCCCGGGACAAGGACGCCATCGGCGCCTCCCTGCTACTGACGGAAATGGCATGCTACCATATCTCCCACGGCCGCTCCATCGCGGACGCCCTCCGCGAGCTGGACGAGACCTACGGCTATTACCGGGAATCCGGCTTCTCCTGCGCCATCACCGGGCTCGACCCCATGGCCATCATGGGGCAGCGCATGGCAAGCCTGCGCAAGGACGGACTTTCGGAGATCGCAGGCGTTCCCGTCCTCCGGGTGCGGGACTACCTTTCCGGCGTCATCCGCAGCGTGACCGGCGAAACGGCTTCCACCGAACAGCCCTCCTCCGACGTGCTGTACTTTGAGCTGGAGAGCGGCGACGCCATCGCCGTCCGTCCCTCCGGTACCGAGCCGAAAATCAAGGTCTACCTGCTGGTCAAAGGCGAAACCGAACCGCACGCCGCCGAAAAACTCACGAAATACGAAGCCTTTATGCGCGGCCTGATGAAGTAACCGGAACGCCCCCTATCAACCGCAAACCCCGCCGGAAACCGGCGGGGTTCGTTTTTTCATTCCTTTTTCACTACTTCATTCCGGGATCAGCACGTCCCCGTCGGCGATGGTCGCCTGCGACAGGGAACGGGCGCCATGCACGAGATTGCTCGACGCTTCGATCCATCCCTCGTAGTCCACCGCGATCAAATCCCCGACATGGATCACGCCGTAGGCCACATAGCGGCGGATGCGCGGATCCTCCAGCGAAACCTTGTACGTGCTCCCGTCCGCCGGATCCTCCCACAGGACGGAATCGTCCAGGATGAGGTACTTCTCCGTGATCTCCGTCACTTTTCCGGCGACGGAACGGGTGAACGGCTCATACTTCGCCTCCACGGAATGTTCGGCGGCATAGGTCAGGATCTTCCCCGCCGCCTCCTCGCCGATGGCAAAGACATATCCCCACTCGAACGCATTGGTGGACAAATATCCGTCCGCCGTGATCGTAAACGCCCGTTTGTAGATCCCTAAAGCATCCGAGGTGATCGAGAAGGTGATGCGCTCCCGACCGGCGTCCGTCCATTGGTCGCTCCCTACGAATTTGGCGTCGGAGCAGCCGGAAAGCAGCGCCCAGATCCCGTCGTCCGTCATCTGGAAATGCTGTGCGTCCGCGCCGTCCCCGTTTTTGGAAAACCGGAGCAGCTCCAACACCTCCGGCAGGTCAACGGAGGCGAACAGTTCCCCGAGGTTGGCAGGAGGAGCGTACGTATCCCGCCGAAAGACATAGTACCTGCCTTCCATCTCCGCAGCGACGTAGTCGCCGCCTGGCACCCCGGCGATGGCGTATACGGCGAACGCCTCCCGATGCTCCTTCGGCTCCTGTGCGTCGGTCTCCTCATAGCCGACCGCTTCGAAATCGCCCAGATAGTCCAGCAGCAGCGACGCGCTGATCTCCCGCATCTGCCCGCAGTAGACTTCCCCGTCTATCTCCATGCGCACGTACTTCTCGTAAACGGTGCGGTGTTCCCACGGCCAGAGGATGGCAAGCTCGGAAACGGTCACGTTCTTGCGGGTCTTCCCCGCAGGACCGGAGGGGTCCTCGGTAGTTCCGCGGAAGATCTTCGGCAGAAGGATCACTCCCGCCGTAAGCACCACAGCCAGACACGCCGCGAGAGATCCCCATTTCAGAAGACTGCGTTTGGTCTTTTTCTTTCCCCCGGCGGCGCCGGAGACGAGATCGTCGTCCAGATGCCCCACGGCATTTGCGATTCTCGGTGTTTTCATAGGTCAAATCCTTTCTTCGTCAGATAGACTTTCAGCTTGTTTCGGGTGTGGAACAGCATATTCTTCACCTTGCTCTCCGTGAAGGCGTAGCGCGCTGCGATCTCCGCGATGGAATCGAAGTAAAAATATTTACGGACAAAGACGTTCCTCACGTCCGCCTTCTGCTCCCGCAGAAAAACGCCGATCAGCCTGCCGATCTCTTCGTCCTGCAGATCCGGCGGGATCCGATCGTCCGGCAGTACGTCCTCCAGCTCGTGCAGGGAGACCAGCACCGCCCGGGAGCGTTTCTCCCGCGTCAGGAATTCCAGCCGCTTCAAAGCAAGATTTCTTGCGATTTTGCAGACAAAGGGCAGGAAGCGCTCCGGCCTTGCGGGCGGAATGGCGTTCCATACGCCGACGTAGGTATCGTTGACACATTCCTCCGCGTCCTCGCGGTTGTTGAGAATGTTGTATGCGATCCTGTGGCAGAGCTTCCCGTATTTGACCTCCGTCTCCCGGATCGCCTGTTCGTCCCTTGCGAAATAGAGCTCGATGATCTGCGGGTCTTCCATCCTGTTCACTCCCTTTTTCGGATTGAAAAGCGCTTTCAACCATATGGTACGTTTTTTTCGCCGTCGGTCTCAAAAAAGGATCCACTTTTTTTCAAAAAGAGTCAAAACGTCCGGCTTTGCGGAGACAACCATGAAAAATGGGGGTACCCGGTACCCCCACCGTTCATTCGCCTCCAAACAGACCTAAATTGACCCCGGAGAAAACCAACTCACAGATCAACCAGATGGCAAACGCGATCCCGATGAGCAGCAGGATCTTGGGCAGGACCATATTGCGGCGATGCTCCTTCGCCTTTTCCTGCGCGGCGAGGCGCTCCAGCACCTCGTTGCATTGCTGGACCTTGCGCTGCTTCTCCTCGTCGCTTTCCATGTAGCGGTTCTGGGCATAAGCGGAGGTGTCGTGGAGCACCCGGACGTTCTGATCCGCGTCCTGCTCCTTCCGCACCTGCTGGAGCTTCTCCACGGAGAGGTTCTCCAACTGCCAGTCCTTGTCCCGCCCGCACGCCTCGCAGAGAGGGACGGAGGCGGGATTCTTATGCCCGCAGCAGCAAAGCCACGCGTTCTCCCCCGCCTGGGGCAGCACGCGGATGGGATGATCCTCCTCCGCCTTCTGGAAGATGTTCATTTGCACATAGGAAGACCGCAGGTTGCTGTCGATCTCCGCGAACCGCTTGGCGCTTCCCCCGGCGATGAGCCCCAACGGCTCATATTCCCCGACGGTGTAGGCCACCCCCACCAGCTCGATCTGCATCTTGTGGAAATAGCTCCCCGGCAGCGGCAGAAAGATCCCCTGTCCGAATTCCTCCCCGTGGACCAGCGCCCGTTCCCGCTTGCACTCCTTTTCCTTGCGCGGCTGCCCGTTCAGCGCCCGCTCTCCCAGCGTCGCCGTCTCCCAGCTGTACCGGAAGTCCGTCCGGCTGAAAGGCACCGGCTGCCGCTCATTGTAAAGATGCACCCGGATGTCCAGCGCCTCCATGGGCTTGCCGGAAAGACAGCGGAAGATCAGCACCAAAAACAGATCCCCGTTGTCCCGGTCGGAGACGATGTACCCTTCCTTGACCTCCACCGGGCATTTCTCAAAGACTGCGCTGTTGTCCAGATATTCCAACACCCGCAGCGGACGCAGCCGGTCCCGATGGACCCGCTTGAGCGCCTGCTTTCTAGTGATGGGCTTGGCTTCCAAAACGGATGCTCCCATGGTGAACCCCCTCAATAGCAACGTTTGATTATCTCATCCACTCCTGCAAAGCGGCGACCTCCGGCAATTCCTCCGCCTCTCCGAACAGACCGATGTCGAATCCCAACTGGATCAGCCGTGCAATGCCCCAGATCGCGGCAACCAGCAGCAGGAGCCCCACGATCCGTTTCAACGTCCTCCAGCCGCGTTTGTTTTCCTCCGTCACCTGCCGGACGTAAAGCTCCCATTTGGCGTTTTTGGCCTGTTTCTCCTTGCGATCCTTCTCCTCTTGGGTCTCCAGATAGCGGGTCTGGGAGTATGCGGAGGTGTCGTGCAGGATATGCTTCGTCCGGTCCTCGTCCAGCTCGCGGCGCACCTGCAGCAGCTTTTGTTCCGAAAGATTCTCCAGCTGCCAGTCCTTGTCCCGCCCGCAGGATCCGCAATGCCGGTCGGCGGCGGGGTTCTTCTGCCCGCAGCAGCAGAGCCACACGTTTTTCCCCTCCTGCGGCAGAACGCGGATGGGATGCGCCTCCTCTTCCCGGTCAAAAATATTCATATACGCGTAAGACGCGCGCAGATTCCCGTCCATCTCGTCAAAGCGCGTGGCGCGGAGCCTGCGGTCGAAGGGATCGCTGACCACCCCGAGCTGCTCGCAGCCGCCGTCGGCGTAAGTCACCCGCACCAGCTCGATCTGCAACCTGGAAAAGAACGCATCCGGCAGCGGCAGAAAGACGCCGTACCCGAACTCCTCGTCATGGATGATCGCTTTCTCCCGTTTGCATACCTTCTCCTTGCGGACCCGCCCGTCCAGCGTGCGCACACCCAGTGTCGCGGTCTCCCAGCTGTAACGGAAGTCGTCCTTGCGGTAGGGCACGTCCTTGCGGTAGGACGTCGCGGGCTTCCTGTCGCCGTAAAGCAGCAAGCGGATGTCCAGCGCCCGGATCGGTCTTTGCGACAGGCTTTTGAAGGTCAAGACAAGGAACAGCTCCCCGGTTTCCCGATCGGAAACGGCGTAGCCTTCCTTGATCTCCACCGGGCTGTTCTCAAAGACGGCGGCGGTGTCAAGCGTTTCCACCACCCGCATCCGGCGCAGCAGATCCTTGCGCACCCGTTTGAGCGTGTCTTTCCTTGCGGTGTTTTCTCTCATTTCATTGCCCTCCTTTATCGATAGAAACCATTACGTTTTCCCGAAATATCCCAAGTCATGCCCCAATAGGATCAACTGCGTGATCAGCCAGACCGAAAATAGGACAAGCAAGATCAGCCCGATCTTTTTCGGCAGCGCACGGATACGTTCCTCCCGCGCCCGCTCCGCTTCCGCCAGACGCTTGAGCGCCTGTTCGCTCTCCTCGAGCTTGCTCTGTTTTTCCTCTTCGCTCGCGTACCGCTCCGGCTGAACAAAGGCGGATACGTCGTGCAGGACACGCTTCTTCCGCGTCCTGACCAGCCTTTCGTCCTCCTCGTCCAGCGCACGGCGCACTTGCAGCAGATGTTCCTCGGAAAGATTGGCAAGCTGCCAGTCCTTTTCCCGCCCGCACTTCTCACAGAGCGGGACGGCGACGGGATTCTTGTGCCCACAACAGCAGAGCCACACGTTCCTCCCCGCTTGCGGCAGGACGCGGATGGGGTGCAGTTCCTCCTCCTGCCGGAAAATGTTCACATGGGTGTAGGACGCGCGCAGATCGCTGTCCATGTCGGCAAATCGCCTCGCACTCCCGCAGGCGGGGAGCTCCAGCGTCTCGTAGCTGCCGTCGCTGTATTCTGCGCCCACCAGCTCGATCTGCAGCTTGCGGAAGTAATCCTCCGGCAGCGGCAGAAAGACGCCTTCCCCGAATTCCTCGCCGCAAACGATGGACGTTTCCCGCTTGCAGTCCTTTTCCCGCCGCACCTGCCCGTCCAGCGTGCGCTGCCCCAGCATCGCCGTTTCCCAACTGTAACGGAATTCCTCTTTCCGGGCGGGAACCGGGATGCGTCCGCCGTCGTAAAACAACAGCCGAACGTCCAGCGCTTCCAGCGGCTTTTCGGAAAGACAGCGGAAGATCAGCACCAGAAACAGCTCCCCGGTATCCCGGTCGGAAACGGCGTAGCTTTCCTTGATCTCCACCGGGCAATCCGCAAAGACGGCGCTGTTGTCCAGATGCTCCACGATCCGCAGCGGACGCAGCCGGTCGCGGTGTACCCGCTTGAGCGTTTCGCTCCGCCCCGAACCCTTTCTCACACGCCCCACCGCCTTTTAATACAGGAAGATCTCCTCCGGGTCGGCGAGCTGCCCGAAGCGGGTGTATGCGCCGTCCCACGCGAAAGGTTTCCCTGCCGTGTCGTGCAGGGAGCAGCCCTGCGCGTACTCGATGCGCTTGAAGGTCACTTCGTAGGCAAAAGGCGACGGGAAGGTGTATACGCTGCCCGCCTTCCGCATGGCGTCCCCCACGGCGGCGGCGATCTCCTCACACACTGCGTCCGGATGCTTGCTGATGCAGCTGTTCCACGCCAGCGCCTGTTTGGTCTCCACGAAGGTCGCCTCCGGGAAGCTCTCCTTCCCTTGGGCGACGCACACGTCGTCGGAAGAGACGAACAGCACCGGCACCCCCAGCTTTCCCGCGATGGCGGCGTCGATCTGCAATTCCCCTACGTTCTTCCCCTCCACCTTCATCCCGGAATAGGTGGCGGAGGAATAGACATGGCAAAGGGTGGCGTCCTTCGCGTCGTAGGCGTGATAGCCGATGAACAGCACGCCGGCGCAATCCGCCGTCAGCCCCGGGAAGCGCTTGCGGCTGCCCGCGCCCAAAACGAACTTCACCCGCTTATCAAAGGCGCGGTGATCCAGATTGTACCCCGTGCCGTGACAGTCCCAAACGTAAACCTCGTCGGCGCCGCCGGCAAACAGCGCGTCCACTGCCGCTTGGGTCTCCCGGGTCGCCTGCTCACAGGCGAAGGCATACCCCGGCGTCCCCGCCGCAAGCCCCTGCCCGTACGTCCCGATGGTGCAGGCCACCCCTTCCAGATCCACGCTGACGTAATATGTTTTTCCCATGGCATTTTCCATCCTTTCCCGTGAGAATTTATGCAACCCCTTGCAACGCTCTTCATTTTATGCTATACTCATCCAAAATGACCGATGTATACACAGGAGTACCACACATGACTGCCGAAACCTTAAACGACATCCGACTTTTCGTCCTGGATATGGACGGCACCATCTATCTGGGCGAGAGGGTGTTCCCGGAAGCCCTGCGCTTCGTGGAGCAGATCCGCGCCAAAGGAAGACGGGTGCTGTTCTTCACCAACAACGCCTCCCGCGACCCGGAGATCTACGTCCGCCGCCTGAACGGGATGGGCTTCCCCGCCGCCCGGGAGGACATCCTGACCTCCGGCGACGTGACTGCCGCGTACCTCAAGCTGCACCATCCGGGGGAAAGCGTCTATCTGGTAGGCACCCCCGCGCTGGAGGGTGCGTTCCGCGCCGAAGGCATCCGGCTGACCAACCGCGAGGGCGGAAAACCGACGGAACGTGCCGACATCGTGGTGGTCTCCTTCGATACCACCGTCACCTATGAAAAGCTGGACGTGGCATGCAACCTCATCCGCACCGGCGCGAAGTTTTACTCCACCCATCCCGACTTCGTCTGCCCCGTAGAGGGGGGCGTCCAGCCGGACAGCGGCGCCCTGTGCGCCCTGCTCACCGCCTGCACCGGGGTAAAGCCCCGTTATTTCGGCAAGCCGGAGAAGGAAACGGCGGAGATGATCTCCCACCTGTACGGCGTTCCGGCGGAACAAACCGCCGTGGTGGGGGACCGCCTCTACACGGACATCGCACTGGGGAAGAACAACGGTCTGCTTTCCGTTCTGGTGCTCACCGGCGAAACCGCCCGGGAGGACGTGAACGACGCCAACCGTCCCGACATCATTTTAGAAAACATCGGGCAAATCCTTGATTATGTCAACTAAAAGGTATCCTCCGATTCCGGCGATTCATCCGCCGGTTCATAATACCCCACCCGCGTGCCGGGCGGCTGCTCCCCGAAGGGCAGAATCCCCAGCATCGCGAACTGACCGATGGGCAGCGGCGCGTCTTCCGTAAACGTGAACTCACTGCCCCCCAATTTACGCAGCAAGGACGGAGTGTTCCCCTTCATCGGGAGGACGCTCCGCACTTTTTTTGTGCGGAACCCGTCCAGCAGGAACATACGCAGCTTTTGATATTCCTCCGCCGCCGGATCGCCGTTGGGCAGGAGGTGCGGACGAAACACGTAGACGCTGTCCCCGGAATAGATCATCGGGCGGGGCACCACCAGCCCCGTGTTGCCGTTGGGATGGAAGCGCATAGGAGGAAGCGGGAAGTGGAACTTCAGCATCGCTTCGAACAACCCCACCGCCCCGGTGAACATCTGGGCGAGGCTCCGGTCGGAAGCGAGGTTGACATAATACTTGCCCGGCAGAGCCGCGCAGCAGCCGTACCCCAGCACCGCGTGGATCGCCGGAAGGTAATCCCCTTCCTCCTCCACGGTCAACGTCTGGGGCTCGCGGAGGAGCAGATCGGAAAGATCCACGGGGAAATCCCCGCCCTCGACGTTCAGGCGCAGCTGATCGGGGACCACGGTGCCCAGCCGAATCAACGGAACCATGCCGCTGGCGATGAGCCGGTCGCCATCCTTCTCCCGCAGGAGCAGCAGGCGGTCATAGACGAGCCGATCCTCCCCGATGCCGGCGGGCAGATGCAGATCTGCGCCTCCCGCGGCGGTGAGCAGCCCGAAAAGCCCCGGGACGGAACGCGCCATCAGGGAAGCCATCATCCGCGGATCCCGCATGGGCTCCCGCAGCAGGTAAATGCCGTCCCCCGGCTTGCCGTAGACCTCCCGGCGGTAGAGAAGTTCTCCCGCCATCAACAGCTCCGCGAGAGTGAAGGTCTCCCCTACCCCGATGCGGCGCAGAAATTGCTTAAATGCCTCCGCCGGCTTTTCCGGCAGGATCTCCACCCGGCGGATGGGGGTCATCAGCTTGCCGCACCAGCCCTCCGGGGAAAGGATCTCCCGCAGCAGCGAACCCGTCGCCGGCGTCTCCATTCGTGTGGTTTCTTCCATCTTTTCTACCATTCCTTTCATATCTGACCCGATTTTACATCCAAACGGGGGAGCGTCAACAAACCTTCCCCTGTAACCTTCCGTCCGACCGCCCAGTGACCGTCACCGTGCAGATGTCCCCCACCTGCACGCCCTCCGCCGGGAAGACGCACTCCAGAAATTCCTCCGTGTGCCCGTTGGCGAACCCATTCCGGCACCTCTCCACCAGAACGCGGACGGATTTGCCCGAAAAACCATCCAGGATCCGTTCCCGCCCCTCGTTGGCCGCAGCGTTCAGCCGCGCGCAGCGCGCCTTGCGGACCTCCACGGGCAGCTGCCCCTCCATGACGGCGGCAGGCGTTCCCGCCCGCTCCGAATAGGGAAACGCGTGGACGTGGAACAGGTTCGCCTCCCGGAGGAAGGCTTCCGTGGCAAGGGCTTCCTCCTCCGTTTCCGTGGGGAAGCCGGTGATGAAGTCCGCGCTGATGAGGACGCGGGGCAAATAGGACCGCAGCAGCTTGATGCGCTCCAGAACCTCCCCTGCGGTGTAGGGGCGGCGCATCAGCCGCAGCACCCGATCCGCGCCGGATTGCAGGGAGAGATGCACGTGGGGCATGAAATTCCCCACCTCTGCGCAAACCCGCAGGAAGTCCTCCCGCAGGGTGCCGGGGGAGAGGGAGCCCAGCCGCACGCGGGCAAGCCCCAGCGGCTCCAACGCGCCCAACCGCACCAGCAGCTCCTGCAAGGGAACGGCGTTGTACGCGGAGGTTTCGATGCCGGTCAGCACCACCTCTCGGCAGCCTGCTCTGACCAGCCGCTCGGCCTCCGCCACCACGTCCTCCGCCGGACGGGACCGGGAAGGTCCGCGCAGGGAGGGGATGACGCAGTAGGTGCAATGCCCGCTGCATCCGTCCTGAATTTTGATATATGCACGACAAACGGAGAACAGATCGCTCCGCCCGTCGATGGACAGCTCCTCGTAGGTGCGGCCGACGGCTCGCACCCCGTCCGCCGGCGCTCCCGCCGCGGAGAGAAGGGCGTCCACCACGTCCAGCTTCCCCGAGCAGCCCCCCACGTAAAACACGCCGGGGATGGAGAGGAACTCCTCCTTCGCGTTCTGGGAAGCGCACCCCAGCACCGCCGTCTTTCCCCGCGAGGCAAAGCGCCGCGCCAGTTGACGGCTCTGCCGTTCCGCTTCCCCCGTCACCGCGCAGGTGTTGAGGATGTAGAAATCGCAGGGCGCCTCCCCGTCCTTGCAGACGGTCATCCCTCGCTTCTCCAGCGCTTCCGCGATGGCAACCGATTCGTATTGATTCACCCGACAGCCCAAGGTGTGGATATGTACCCGCTTCATAAGGACTCCTTCGCCCTTTCGTATGCTTCCCCGCTGCAAAGCAGGTTGATAGCTTCCAGCAGCGCCCCGGAGGAAAGGTTCTCCGGCAGATCCAGCGCCCGCGCCAGCCGCTTGCGCTTCTCCGAACTGCCCTCCCCGCCGGAAAAGCCGTCCGCGTACCACTGCGCTTTCGTGATCCCAGCGCCGCCTGTCTCTGCGTTCGCATCCGCAAAGGGCGCGAGCAGGGCGTACAGGGTTCCGTCGTCGATGCCTTCCACCCCCAGCAGTCCGTCCGCCGAAGGAGCTTTCTTCCGCGCTTCCTTCCCCGCCCGCATGGGAGCGTAGACCTGATACAGCTTCCCTTCCGGCAGGATCCCCTTCAGCTTCGAGCGCAGGAACGCCCCGGCACGGTCGCTGTCCGTGAGCAGAATCAGCCCGCTTTCGGTGCAGATCCGCCGCAGGAGCGCTTTCTTTTCCCCGTCGTTGAACACGGAGAAGCCCCCCAGCACCAGAATCGGCGTTTCCACAAGGTTGGCAAGCCGGATCTTATCGTACTTCCCCTCCACCGCCACCGGGCAGCGGAGGCGCAGCTTCGGCTTCCCCGTCATCTCCCCGCGGGTCATCGCGCCTCTCCTCCGTAGCTGCAAATGCGGTAGACCAGCAGCTCCAGCACCCCTTCCGGGTCGCTCCGCCCGCTTTTCAGCGCTTGATCCGCCTGTGCGATGGCGGAGATGGCATACCGCAGGGACGCCATGTCCATCCTTGCGAGAGAACTCATCGCTTTCTCCACCTTCCAGGTGGGCAATTTATGGTCCGCGGCGATTTTGGAAGCGTTTTTCCCTTGCGCACGCCCCGCCTGCGCCAGCAGCATGAGCTGGTAGTTATTGGCAAGATGCCCGATGGCCATGGTGACGTCCTTCCGGTCCATGTCCAACAGGGAGAGGATGCGCTTCGCCCCCACGATGTCCCGCCGATTCATGCAGGCGGCCACGTCGAAGAACACGCCGCTCTCGTTGGCGCAGCAGTAGGTATACACGTCCCGTTCGGCGAGGGGCTTCCCCTCGTACACCGCGCAGAGCTTCTCGATCTCCCCGTGGAGGGTATACATATCCGACCCGCAGTAAGAGATCAACGTCTGGGGCAGGCTCGCTTCGGTCTGCACCCCGCGAGAGGCGAAATGCTTTGCCACCCATTTGACAAGCTGTACCCCCCGCTCCGTCTCGAACTCCACGGAAAGCCCCTGCTTCTCAAAGGCTTGCAGGATGGCACGGAACCCCTCCGTGCCCTGCTCCTTCTCCCCGGCGCGCAGCACCAGCAGCACCGTCAGATACTCCGGCAGCGAGGAAAGCACCCGGGCGTACTCCGCCCCCTCCTCCGTGGAGAGCTTCTTCCCCTTCCGGGGAGGCAGCCCCCGCAGCTCGATGACCCGCTTGTCCCACAAGTACGGCAAAGCGAAGGTGGCTTCCTCAAAGTCCCCCGGCGTTCCGTTTTCCACGTCGAACACCTGATAGTTGAAATCCGGCAGCGGAGCGCTCTTGCCCAGCTTGCGGATCTTCTCCGCGTAGTGGTCCTTGGTGTACTCCTCCGCGCCCCAGAGCAGGAACGCGCCGCCCATGCGGTCTTCCTTCAACCGGACCTTCAGTTCGTCCAGCCCCGACGGTTTTTTCTGCCCGTACATCCCGCGTTCCCCTCCTTGTTTGTATAATTTATCATCTTATTATACCATAGTTTTTTCCGTTTGCCAATGCTTTCGGGAGAAAAAAGCGTGAATATTTTATAAAGAAGGAGTACGCGTGGGGGATTGAATCCCCCACACCCCCGCAGTGCAAATTCGCTGCCGCGAATTTGAAATAAAAAAGAGCGTCCATACAAGATGGAACGCTCATTTTTCACACCCCGAATGGGGTAAAATGTCCCGAAGGGGCATCTCGTGAGCCCTCGCGTTGGAGGGGATAGATAGACGCGAGAAACCGGCGGAACGAACGAAGTGAGTTACGACGAGGTTACACGCCGACTTGCGCCGCGATAACCTTTTCCGCAGCGGAAAACGCTTCCGGCAGTGCCGCGGGGTTCTTACCGCCGGAGGTTGCGCTGTCCGGACGACCGCCGCCGCCGCCTCCCACGATGGGAGAGATCTCCTTCAGCAGCTTGCCGCAGTGAACCCCGGCTTGCAGCGCGTCCTTGCCGCAGGAAGCCGCCAGTTGCAGCTTGCCGTCCTTTTCGCTGGAGAGCAGCACCAGCACGGAGGGATGCTGCGCCACGAGGTTGTCCGCCGCGGCGCGGAGCGCGTCCATGGGCGCACCGGCAAACTGCGCGGAGACGAACTTCACGCTCCCGATCGCTTTCGCCTGCTCCAGCGCGGAACGAACGCTGCCGGTGATGCCGGCAAGCTCCAGCTTCTCCAGCTCCCGCTTCTGGGCACGCAGCTCGTTCTGCAGCGCCTCGATGCGGCGAAGCACGTCCTCCGCGCCTGCCGCCTTGACCGCTCCCTGCACCTGCCGGAGCAGCACGTCCTCCTCGCGCACCTTTTCCAGGGTATTCATGCCGGTGACCGCCTCGATACGCCGCACGCCCGCCGCCACGGAAGATTCCGAAAGGATGCGGAACAGCCCGATCTTCGCCACGTTGGAAACGTGGGTACCGCCGCACAGCTCCTTGGAGAAATCCCCCATGGAGACCACGCGGACGCGGTCGCCGTATTTCTCCCCGAACAGCGCCATGGCGCCCTGCGCCCGGGCCTCGTCGGGGGTCATTTCTTGCGTCACTACGTCGTCCCCGCGCAGGATCTCGCGGTTGACGAGGGTCTCCACAGCGGCCAGTTCCTCCTCGGTCAGCGCCGCCGGATGGGAGAAGTCAAACCGCCCTCTCCGCTCGTCCACGTAGGAGCCCGCCTGCTGGACGTGCGCCCCCAGAACCTTTTGCAGCGCCGCCTGCAGGAGATGCACCGAGGAATGGTTCCGCCGGATGGCCTCCCGGCGCTCCCCGTCGATCTCCGCCCGGCAGGCGCCGAGGGAGAGCGTCCCTTCCGCCACTTCACCGAAGTGCAGATAGACCCCTTCCGCCGTCTTTTTGACCTGCTCCACGCGGAACTTGCCGCCGTCCTGACAAATGCAGCCGGTGTCCGCCACCTGACCGCCCATTTCTGCGTAGAAGGGGGTCTCGGTCAGCACCAATACCGCCTTCCCGCCGGAAAGAACGGAAACAGGCTCGTTATCCTTGATCAGCGTGAGGATCTCGCTGTCGCATACGTTGGAATCATACCCGACAAACACGGTGGGTCTTGTCTTGTCCACCCCTCCAATGGAGTCGTCCGCCCAGCTCATGTCGCCGAGAGCCGCTCTCGCGTCCCGGGCACGCTGCTTCTGCTCCTGCATACGGGCGCGGAACTCCTCTTCGTCCAGCGTCAGACCATGCTCGGAGAGGATCTCCTTGGTCAGATCGATGGGGAACCCGAAGGTATCGTACAGCTTGAACACATCCGCCCCGTCCAGCGCGGTTTTGCCGGCCGCTTTCGCCTCCCGGATCATCTTTTCCAGAATGGAAAGCCCGGCGTCCAGCGTCTGACGGAAGCGCTCCTCCTCGATGCCGATGGTACGGCGGATGTACTCCTGCCGCTCCACCAGCTCGGGATACGCCTCCCCGCTCTCGTGGATGACCGTGTCGCACAACACGGAAAGGAAGGGACCGTCGATGCCCAACAACCGCCCGTGCCGCGCCGCACGCCGCAGAACGCGGCGCAGGATGTAGCCTCTCCCCTCGTTGGAGGGCAGCACGCCGTCCCCGATGAGGAAGGTGGCGGTGCGGATGTGGTCGGTAATGACCCGCAGGGAAACGTCAGTGTCGGAAGCGGAAGCGCCATAAGTGACCCCCGCCATCTCACAAACCTTCGCCATGACGTTGCGGATGGTGTCCACCTCAAACAGGTTGTTCACGTCCTGCATGACGCACGCCAGACGCTCCAGACCCATGCCGGTGTCGATATTCGGGTGGGCGAGACGGGTGTAATTGCCGTTGCCGTCCCCGTCAAACTGGGTAAAGACGATGTTCCAGATCTCGATGAAGCGGTCGCAGTCGCACCCCACCCCGCAGGTGGGCTTGCCGCAGCCGTACTTCTCCCCCCGGTCGAAATAGATCTCCGAGCAGGGACCGCAGGGACCGGAGCCGATCTCCCAGAAGTTATCCTCCTTGCCCAGCCGCGTGATGCGCTCGCGGGGGACGCCGGTCTGCTCCCAGACCTCGATGGCCTCGTCGTCCTCCACGTAGACGCTGGGGTAGAGCCTGTCCTCCGGGATCTCCAGCACCTTGGTCAGGAACTCCCACGCCCACGGGATCGCCTCCGGCTTGAAGTAATCCCCAAAGGAGAAGTTGCCCAGCATCTCGAAGAAGGTGCCGTGGCGGGCGGTTTTGCCCACGTTGTCGATGTCCAGAGTGCGCACGCACTTCTGGCAGGTGGTCACCCGCTTGCGCGGCGGAACCTTCTCCCCCGTGAAGTATTTCTTCAGGGGCGCCATGCCGGCGTTGATGAGCAGCAGGGAGTTATCGTCCTGCGGCACCAGCGGGAAGGAATCCATCCGCAGATGCCCCTTGCTCTCGAAAAATTCCAGATATTTCTTTCGCAATACGTTCAAAGAAAGCGGTTTCATGGGTCAGGGTCGTTCCTTTCTGTTTCTGTCATTCCGCGTCCGGACCGGCTTCTCCCGAAGCGCCTTCCGGATCGGTCTCTTCCGATGTGTCAAAGGGGTCAGAGGACTCCTCTTCCTCCGCGTCCAGCTCCTCCTTCGTCGGAAGCCGCAGGTAATTCCCTCCCTCCGTCGGGCGCATCCCCTGCTCCGCGAGCGCTTCCCAGCAAGGGGAAAACTTCCCCGTGCCTACCATGAGGTTCTCCCCGCAGCCGCCGAAGGGATCCGTTCCCACCGTTTCGCAGCTTCCCGGCAGATGCACCAGATCCAGCGAGGTACAGCCGCGGAAGGCAAAGCTCCCGATGGAGGTCAGATCCGCCCCGAAGGACATGGCGGTCAGGGACTTACAGCCGGAAAACGCACGGGTCCCCACGGAGGTGATCCCCTCCGGCAGCACCACGGTTTTCAGCGCCGTGCACTCGTTGAAGCAGTACTCCGGAATGACCGTGACGGACCGGGGCAGGGTCACACTGGTCAGGGACGAGCACCAGGAAAAGCACTTGTCCCCGATGGAGGTGATGGAACCGGGCAGGGTGATCTTCTTCAGTGCGCGGCAGTAGTAGAAGGCGTTTTCCTCCAACTCCGTCACCGTACTGGGCAGGGCGACGCTTTCCACCGGCACGCCGTAGTAGAACGCCAGCTCGCCGATCTTCCGCACCGGCAGCCCATCCAGCTCCCACGGGACGGTGACGTTCACGTCCTCCCCCTTGTAGCCGGTGATCACCACATACGTCTCGTACACGTCGTAGGCGTACAGATCGTTTTCCCGCGCTTCCACAAAGCCTTCCGGCGGCGTGGGGATCTCCTCCCCGTTGATATACGCCTTGAGCCGCTGCATGGTGTCCTCCAGTGAAAACGAGCAGGACCCCAGAAGCAGGCAGAGGGAAAGGGAAAGACAAAGTACCGCCATTCCCCGGCGGAAATGCCCATGCGACATACGCTTCCTCAAAACGGTATTCCTCCTCATTTTCAAGATACGAAGCCATTATAACACTTCTGAATGCATTTGTCAAATTTTTTCCGCAAATTTGATTGACAATCCCGTCAAAAAGCGGTACAATAAGAAAAAATTCCAAAGGATGGTACGGATCTATGGATCAAGCGAGAAAGCAACTCATCTCCTCCTACAAAACCTTCTACCGCAGCCAACTGCTGGACGACTGTATGCCCTTCTGGATGCAGAGCGACCTGCTGGACAACACCTACGGCGGCTACCTGACCTGCATCGACCGGGAAGGCAAGCAGTACAGCACGGATAAATCCGGCTGGTTCCAGGGTCGCTGCCTGTGGACCTTCTCCACCCTCTGCAACCGCTACGGCAAGCGGGACGAATGGGTGGCAGCCGCCAAGTCCGGCGCGGACTTCATGGAAAAGCACCTCATCGACGCCGACGGGCGTATGTTCTTCACCCTCGCCCAAGACGGCCGTCCCCTGCGGAAGCGCCGCTATATGTTCACCGAGAGCTTCTACGTGCTGGGCATGGCGGAGTACGGTCTGATGACCGGGGACAAGTCCTACATCCAAAAGGCGGAAGCCTGCTTCGAGAATATGCTCCGGATGTATCGCGATCCCTCCACGGATCCCTATAAAATCACCCCGAAGTCCTATGCCGAGACGCGGCAAGAGGACGCCGTCGCCGTTCCCATGGTGCTGGTCTCCTCCGCCCAGCTGCTCCGCCGGTGCGACCCGGAAAAGGCAGCCTACTACACCGCCATCGCGGACGAAATGGCGGAGCGCATCATCCGCATCCACTGGAAGCCGGAACTGGGCTGCGTGCTGGAAACCACCGGTCCCAACGGGGAGTTCATCGACACCCCCGCCGGTCGCACCATCAACCCCGGTCACTCCATGGAGAACAGCTGGTTCCTCATGAATCAATACCTCCACACCAAGGACGAAACCCTGCTGAAAACCGCCCTGAAGATCTTCGATTGCTCCTCCGAATGGGGCTGGGACAAGGAGTACGGCGGGTACATCTACTTCACCGACGTCAACGGCCGTCCGCCGGAACAGCTGGAGCACGATATGAAGCTCTGGTGGGTGCACGACGAAGCCCTCATCGGCGCCCTGCTGGCGTACAGCATCACCGGCGACGAGAAGTACTGGAACCTGTTCGAGAAGGTCCACGCCTACGCCTTCGGGCACTTCGCGGATAAGGAGTGCGGCGAATGGTACGGCTACCTGCATAAGGACGGCACCGTCTCCCACACCCAGAAGGGCTCCATGTGGAAGGGTCCGTTCCACTATCCCCGTATGCTCACCAATATGGAGCTGCTGCTGGATAAACTGGAGAAGGGCGAACCCGTCGAGACGCTCCTGTGATGCAAGCCGGACGCCGCATTTCCGCATCGCTGCTGGCGGTCGTTCTGACCGTGACGGTGCTGCTTGCAGCGCTCGTCCTTCCCGTGTCGGCAAGCCGGAAGGATCCTTTCCTTCTGGGCGACCTCAACGGAGATGGGCAGCGGACCGCCATCGACTACATCATGCTCAAGCGGCACGTGCTGGGTACCTACGCCCTCCCGGAGACTTCCCTCCCCGCCGCGGACATCAACGGCAACGGTGCGCCGGACGCGCTGGACTATATGCTGCTCAAGCGTGCGCTGCTGGGCACCTACGCCCTCCCGGAGGTCGCGCCGGAACCCTCTGAACCTCCGGAGGAGCTGCTTTTCGCGGTGGCGTTCTCCTACCTGTTCCGCACCGGGAATCACGAGTACCTGCTGCAACTGGAAGCGCAGCTGGGGATGGAGTCGGACGATCTCAACCGGCTGGTTCTCTCCTACCTCGCCTCCCTCTCCATCGACGGGGACGAGCTGCTGACGCTGGAGGATGCGATCACGCTTCCCTCCGCCGAGGAGTTCGAAGCCTTCCTTCGTTCCCTCGCCGCCTGGCTGGAAACCCTCCTGCCGGAAACCCCGTAACCCTTCAAAACCAATGCCCGTCGGTTCCCGACGGGCATTTTTTTAAGTCAATATTCTGTCAGCAAGAACCCCAGATAAAACGGGAGCGTCAGGATCCCCTCTGCGCGACCCACATTATAATCTCCCAGTTTGATCGCTCCGGCAACATGGTATTTTTCCGGATGGCGCAGGATCGTTCTCGCGCTTTTTGCGTTCCCCGTGGTGGATTTCACCTCCACCAGCACACATCCGCCTTTGTACCGGATCACAAAATCAATTTCCAGCCCGGAGTCCTTATGATAGTAATACAGCTTACGCTTGCTCTTGGCAAACAGATCCGCCGCAAGATTTTCGAAGATAGCACCCTTGTATCCGAACAGATTGCCCCGCAAAACATCGTATTGCGTGCCATCCTCCAGCATACTGATGAACAGCCCTGTGTCCACCATATACACCTTGAAAACATCCTCCACCGCGTTTCCGTCTAAAGGCAGCTCCGGCAGATGCAGATTGTGGCAACGCGCCACGATCCCTGCGTCTTCGATCCATTGCAGACTCCCGGCAAATTTAGAGGCGGTTCCCCCTTTTTTCACGATGGAATACTGGAACTTTTTGTTTTCTTTGCCAAGCTGTTTGGGAATGGATTGAAAACACTCCTTGATGAGGGGTTTGTCCTGTTTCTCTGCGTACTTGACCATGTCATCCTCGTAAGAACGAACGATGTCACGCTGCAAAGCAAGAACGCTGTCCATCTGCTTGGTGTCCACAAAGGTCTGCACAACCTCCGGCATCCCGCCCACCACGGTATACTGCAACAGCAGCTGCCGCATCCGTTTGTGCAGCGCCTCCGGGACAGGCTTTTCTTCCTCCAGACAGGTTTTCAGCGTTTGAATGAGCTGCTCCGAGATCCCATTTGCCCACAGAAATTCTTCAAAATCCAGCGGGAACATATCCAAAACCGTTTCCGATCCCACGGGAACAGATCGGGGTTGTTTTCCGTACCCTTTGACTCCCAGCAGCGAGCCGGTTCCAATTACATCGAACCTGCCGTCCTCCTTGAAGAATTTCAGCGCCGTCCGCGCCTCCGGGCAATCCTGGATCTCATCCAGAATGATCACCGTCTCCCCGGCCACAAACGTTGCCTCCGATCCCAGCAGCGCCGACATCATCATGATCAGGTGGTCCGTTTCCAGCGATCCGTCAAAAATCGAAAGGTAATCGGGATTCTTGAGGAAATTCAGATATACCGTATGCGCGTAATGCGTTTCCGCAAACGCCCGCACGGAAAAGGTCTTCCCGCACTGGCGGCATCCTTTCACGATCAACGGGCTGTGATTGGGCGTATTTTTCCATTCTTCCAAAGCGATCTCGATTTTTCGTCGCAGCATAAGCCAACCCTTCCTTTCCTCTCACAATAACAGTATACACCGGTTTCGCAATTTTTTCAAGGGACTTTTTCGAAAAAAAGCAACTTTTTCAATTGACTTTTTAAAAATTCTTGCGATTTTTTCAAGGGACTTTTTCAAAGCCGCGGTTTCCCCGCCATAGCAAAAGGGCACGTCCGGATGGAACGTGCCCTTTTTGTGTAAGCGATTCTTACTTAATGGTGACGGTCGCGCCGACTTCCTCAAGCTGCTTCTTGAGGGCTTCGGCCTCTTCCTTGCTCACGCCGGTCTTGACCATCTTCGGAGCGCTGGTGACGAGGTCTTTCGCTTCGCCCAGAGACAGACCGACGATGTCTTTGACTTCCTTGATGACCTTGAGCTTCTTGTCCTCGGCGTAGGAGGTCAGCTCCACGTCGAACTCGGTCTTCTCTTCCGCAGCGGGAGCAGCGGCAGCGCCGGGAGCGGCAGCAACCGCGACAGGAGCCGCAGAAACGCCGTACTTCTCTTCAAAAGCCTTGACCAGATCGGAAAGTTCCAGAATGGTCAGCGTGTCGATGATGTCAAAAATCTGCTGAAATTTTTCCATGTTTGATATTCCTCCAATATTTTGAAATACTTTTTACGGTTACTCTGCAGCGGGTGCTGCTTCGGGTGCTGCTGCTTCAGGAGCAGCCTCCTCGGGTGCGGATTCTTCCGCAGGGGCGTCTCCGCCCTCGTTCCGCTTGTCGATAAGGGCCTGGAGTCCGTACGCGAAGCCGTACAGCGAGGACTGCAGGGAGCCCAGGATGCGGCCAAGGAGCACTTCCTTGGACGGGATCGACGCAAGCGCCTTGACTTCCTCGGCGGAAAGG
>JAFLUP010000015.1:0-30755 GCA_022508745.1 Oscillospiraceae bacterium
CTACGTTCGTTGCGCCGAATTGCGGTTCCGTACGCTCGCGCCGTCGCGCCAAAATACTACGCATTTTGACACTCGCGGAACCGTAAGGTATATTCGGGTCGGCGCATGTCCGCCCCGAATATGGATTTTTATTGTATTTTGCGAGAGTTCTGATCTTTACAAATATACTACGAATATACAATGGAGAAATTCTCTATGATGCAACTCTACAACAGCTTAACCCGCACCGTGGAACCCTTCGTCACCCGGGAACCGGGGAAGGTGCGGATGTATACCTGCGGTCCCACCGTCTATCATTTTGCCCATATCGGCAATCTGCGCAGCTATATCATGGAGGACGTGCTGGAAAAGTTCCTCCGCTGGCAGGGATTCGACGTGCTGCGGGTCATGAATATCACCGACGTGGGGCATCTTTCCAGCGACGCGGATACCGGCGAGGACAAAATGCTCAAGGGCGCCCGCCGGGAACACAAGACGGTCATGGAGATCGCGAAGTTCTACACCGACGCGTTCTTTGCCGATTGCGAAAAGCTGCACATCCGTCGCCCGGACGTGGTGGAGCCCGCTACCGGCTGCATCCCGGAGTTCATCGAGATGGTGCAGAAGCTGTTGGACGAGGGGTATGCCTATCTCGCCGGCGGCAATGTGTATTTCGACACCGGCAAGCTGGAGCAGTACTATGTCTTCAACCGCCACAAGGAAGAAGACCTGGAGGTCGGTGTGCGCGAAGGCGTAGAGGAAGACGGAAATAAGCGCAACAAGGGGGATTTCGTGCTGTGGTTTACCAAGTCGAAATTCGCCGATCAGGAGCTGAAATGGGAAAGTCCCTGGGGACTCGGCTACCCGGGTTGGCATATCGAGTGCTCCGCCATCAGCATCAAGCACTGCGGGGCGTATCTGGACTTGCACTGCGGCGGGATTGACAATCAGTTCCCCCACCACACCAACGAGATCGCGCAGAGCGAGGCATATTTAGGTCATGCGTGGTGCCCCCAGTGGTTCCATGTGCATCATCTTACCACCGAGGGCGGCAAGATGAGCAAGTCGGCGGGGGAATTCCTCACTGTCTCTTTGCTGGAGGAAAAGGGGTACGATCCGCTGGTTTACCGGCTGTTCTGCCTGCAATCCCACTACCGCAAGACGCTTCTATTCAGCTATCCGAATCTGGATAACGCCCAGTCCGCTTACCGCCGTCTGACGGAGCGCATCGCTTCGCTTCTGCCGGAAGCGAACGGGGAGGTCGATCCCGAAGCCTTCGCCCTCTACCGCGGGAAGTTCGGAGAGGCGCTGGGGGACGATCTGAACACCTCCATGGCGGTCACGGTGCTGTACGACGTGCTGAAGGCTTCGACCAACGCCGCCACGAAGCTGGCGCTGATCGAAGATTTCGACCGGGTGCTGTCTCTGGGGCTGACGGAGGCCGCGAAAAAGGTTTCCGCGCAGGAAAGCGCTCCCGCGGCGAGCGAGG
This sequence comes from Oscillospiraceae bacterium, assembly GCA_022508745.1. Classification (GTDB taxonomy): domain Bacteria; phylum Bacillota; class Clostridia; order Oscillospirales; family CAG-382; genus Coliplasma. The sequence goes on from JAFLUP010000015.1 coordinate 1,469, forward strand.
AGGAAGAGGCGCGCATCAACGCCCTGCTGCAAAAGCGTGCGGAGGCGAAAAAAGCGAAGAATTTCGCGGAAGCGGACGCCATCCGCGATCAGTTAAAGGCGGAGGGGATCCTCATCGTCGACACCCCGCAGGGTGCGGTATGGAAAAAAGCATAGGAGATAAGCGCCCCTTTCGCCGCGGCGACTACAATCCGCTGCAGTTGGCGTATCTGGGGGACGCCTATTACGAGCTGCTGGCGCGGGAGGCCCTGCTGGGGGACGGGCAGTGCAAACTGGCGGACCTCAACGTCGCCGTGCGGAAGCTGGTGACGGCGGAAGGGCAGAGCGCCCTGCTGGAGGTTCTGCTTCCCCACCTGACGGAGGAGGAAGCCGCCGTCTGCCGCAGCGGGCGGAACGCCAGGAGCCCGCACCGCACGAAAAGCGCATCCGCCATCGACTACCGACGTGCCACGGGGTTGGAAAGCCTGTTCGGATACCTCTGGCTCACCGGACAGCAGGGACGGGCAGAGGAGCTGTTCCGTCTTGCCGCAGAAAGCAATCGGACCGGGAAAGGAAAGGACGAGTCATGACCAAACTGACCGAGAAAGAATTGCAGATCTACGAATATGTGAGGAATTGCATCGAGCAGAACGGATACGCGCCGGTGGTCAGGGACATTTGCAGCGCCCTGGGGATCAGCTCCACCTCTACGGTGCATAGCTATCTGCACCGGCTGGAAACGAAGGGCTATTTGAAGATGTCCTCCGGCAAGAGCCGTACCATCCGCATCGAAACGGACCTCGGCGCCGGCGGGGAAAAGACCCGTCGCGTGCCCATCCTCGGCAGGGTGACGGCGGGCAGCCCCATCCTCGCGGTGGAAAATTACGACGGATACGTGGATTTCCCCATCGTTATGGCGCGGGGGCGCGCGAACCTGTTCGCCCTGCGGGTGTTGGGGGAAAGCATGATCGAAGCGGGCATCCTCGACGGGGACATCGTGGTGGTGGAGAGCGTCCAGCGGGCGGATGACGGGGAGATCGTCGTGGCCATGATCGGGGACGAAGCCACCGTCAAGCGCATCTATCGGGATCACGGGCGCATCCGCTTGCAGCCTGCCAATTCCGCCATGCAGCCCATCTATGCCGACGAGGTCACCGTTCTGGGCAAAGTCATCGCGAACTTCCGGTTTTATTGAGAAACGTGCAAAACGAAAACGCTGCGGAGTACGAATTCCGCAGCGTTTGTTTTATAGCCGTTTTAAGCAGGAATGTTTTGCATCTATTTCGAAGCCATTGTTGCGGTAGAACCGCAGGGTACTTTCCTTATTTGATCCCGTTTCAAGAAAGACTTTATAGCAATGGAAGCGTTTCGCGATTCGAGTCGCTTCTTCCAACAGCGCGGATGCAAAACCCCGGTTCCGATAGTCCGCGTGTGTGACGACATTTTCAATGACCGCGAAAGGGCGGACGTTATGTGTCAAGCCCTCGATGATCGCCACTTGCACGGAGGACACCACTCGTCCTTCTTCTTCTGCAACAAGAAGGAATTGTCTTTCGTCCTTTTCCAGTTTGCCAATCAGGTCGCGCCATTTGTCCATGTTCTGCTCTTCTTTTGGAGGAAATGCCGTAAGATAATTAAAATACAGAATCTTCAACTCTTCCGCGTCTCGTGGGGTTGCTCTTCGAATCTTCATGCGAGTTCTTCTTCCTCCCCCTTCGGGCGCTTCCTCTTGCCGCCGAAGTATTCCTTCAGCAGCATGGCGAGCATGACGCAGAAGGCTGCCATGGTGGCGGCGCTGACCCAGAATGACGCCGGATTCGGATCCGTGCGCAGGTCATCGGTAAACAGATCCAGCGCGGCGGTGGCGGTGAGGGCGCGGTAAGCCGCCGCTTTGTCCCCGCTGTATTTGGCAAGTTCCTCATCCGAAAAGGTGATCTGGGCGTAGAAGTCCGCCTGTTCTTCGAGCGGGATCTCCTCCGGGTCCCGCAGGCGGTAGATGCGCCCGGCGAAGTTATAAATGCCCTCCTCCGGGTCCGCGATCTCCAACTGGTCGCCATTGATATAGGAGCCGGAATTTTTTTTGTCGGCAGCACGGGTGAGCAGCCCCTCCACCCCGCTTTCCGTGCGGAAGCGGTAGAAATACCGGGGCATCTGCCCCGCGGGAGCAAAGGTCATGCAGAGGATGGCGTCCTTGGCGTCCGCGGTTTGCAGCTCGCCCTCCGCCGCGTCCGGCGCGTAGGGGGAAAACTCCACGGGCGTGGGGAAAAAGCCCAGCACCAACCGTACCGCGATCAGTACCAACAGCACGGCAAGCGAGATCTTGACTTTATCCGTCCGTTCCATACCCATTCTCCTTCGATAGATTCGAACTCTATTATATAGCAGGAAATCCGTTTTGTCAAGTGGCGCAAAAAGGCTTGCTTTTTGGCACGGGATCGGGTATAATGAAACGAAAATTTTCTATAAAAAGGAAACTGTAAGGATGACTTTCTACATTGCGCAGGGAGTGGGGTTTTGCGGGATGCTGCTGGCCGTCATCTCCTTCCAGCAAAACCGGCGGGATCGGATCGCCTTCCTGCAGATGGTGGCTTCCGCCGTCTGGGCGGTGCATTTCGGTCTGCTGACCGCGTGGGCGGGGATGGCCATGAACCTCATCGGCATCGCCCGCGGATTCGTCTTTTACCGCAAGGGAAAGGACCGTTGGGCGACGGGACCTTATTGGCCGTACCTGTTTTCTCTGGTCTCCGCAGGGGCTTGTCTCTGTACCTGGGAGGGCTGGCTCTCCCTGCTTCCTACGGCAGGGATGGTGGTTTCCAGCTTCGGACTGTGGGCGGATCACCCCCGCACCGTGCGGCGGCTGAACCTGCCCGGCTCGCTGCTGTGGATGACGTATAACTGGTTTTCCGGCTCCTGGGCGGGCTTCCTCACCGAGTGCTGCAACACCTGCTCTATCCTCGTCGCTATGCTCCGCTTCGACCGGAGAAAGCCTTGACAAATTCGGCGGAATGGTGTATACTGCAAAAAAGAAAAACGGAAAGGAACGTGTTTTTATGAGAAAAGCACTCGCTTTGCTTTTGGCGTGCGCATTGCTGATGACGGCTGCGTTTGCCCTTGCCGCCTGCGACGATGAGGATCCTGCCGACGCTTCTTCCTCCAATGCCCCTGTGTCGTCCGAGTCCTCGAAGGGTCCCTCCCCGGAATCCTCGGCGTCCGAGGACGTTTCCGCTCCTTCGGAAGAACCTTCTTCGTCGGAGCCTTCTTCGGAGGAATCGACCGGCGATCCTGCACCCACTGCGCCGGAATTTATCTCCCACTTCCTTTCCTTCGGCACCGTGGATACGAAGGTGACGGCCACGTCCAACAACGCGGTGCGCCTGACGGGGATCGACGTGATGCCGGAAGATGGCGCCATCGTACTCTACACGCCGGACTGTGAGGAACTGCCGGAAGCGGATGCGCTGAAGGACTTCGCCGTCGCCGTGTTCGAGTACAGTCATGAGCACTTCGGCTATGTCAAAACCGCTTTCTGTGAAGCGGGAGAGGCAGAGGATCTGGAAGTGCCTGCCGACGGGTTCGCCGTGGCGGCGCACAGCAATCAGGAGACCTATGTCAAGCGCCTGAAGGAGCTGGACGAGACCACCACGGTCTTCCCCCACGGGATGCACATTTCCGCGATGGATTACACCATCAAGAAGGCGACCTCCGCCCCCTCCATCGACGGCGGCTTCAACGAGAGCGAATGGAAAGACTACCGCATCGACGATGTGGACGCTTCCAACGACCTTTGGTCCTATGAGCAGTTCGAAAAGAACGAATACTACTCCACGGGCACCTACTATGTCACCTACGATGACGAGTACCTCTACCTCTGCGTGGTGGTCTCCTCGCCGTATCACTATTGTCCCATCACGCCCGCAACGGCGAACAATATGTGGCAGTACGAGTGTATTCAGGTGAAGGTTTCCACGGAAGCGCCGGACGGCGAATACATCCAGACCAACTTCGACCACGTGGCAAACCCCAAAGCGGTCAACGACGGCGTGCTGCACTCCTACGGATTTGCCGCCAATGACCAGAACGAGACCTGCTTCTACGAAACCGGTAAGATCACCACCTTCCCGGGTCTTGCGGGCTGCACCCGTGACGACGCGCTGCAGCAGACGGTGTACGAGGTGGCGTTCCCCTGGTCGGAGTTCGAGCTCACGCCGGAGAAAGGGATGCGGCTGGGTCTGACCTTCTCCATCAACTCCTCCAATGAGGACGACCTCGCAAACTCCATCTTCAAGAACCTCATCTATCGCTGCGGCGGAGGCGTCATCGGGCGCAACGACTGGGCGAAGCTCCCCACCATCACGCTGGGATAACCGAACAAAAGACATTCGCAGGGGGGCTGCGCTTCGGCGCGGAACCCCTTTGCGTTTCTTAGTGAAAGGAAAGAAAAGATATGACTGCACAAGAATTGATGAACCGATTGATCGGGGAAGCGAATCTGGGAAAACCCACGGTGGACACCTGCAAGCACGGCGACCCGAAACAGGAAGTGCAAAAGGTGGGCGTCTGCCTGACGGCGACTCCCGACGTTCTGCGGGCCGCCCGGGATTGGGGCGCCGACCTGCTCATCACCCATGAATGTACCTATTACGACCATCTTGACAACCTCCGTCCCGACCCGATCACCGCCAAAAAGAAGGAGTTGGTGGATTCCTGCCCCTTCGTGCTCTGGCGCTTCCACGATTTCATCCACCTCAACGAAGGGCGTCCGGACGGCATCCACGTGGGTTTCCTGGAACGGCTCGGCGTGGAGTATTCCTACGACGGTTCCCGCTATGCGGATCTGGCGGCGCCCACGACTCCCCGGGAGCTGGCAAAACGGATCTCCGAACGGCTGGGCATCCCGCATCCCCGTATCGCGGGGGATCCGAACCTGCCTGTGACCCGCATCGCCCTCTATTTAGGGGCTTGCGGCAGTCAGGTGGACGCTTTCAGCAGCGACGACGCGCAGCTTTGCATCGCCGGGGAGCTGTGTGAATGGCGGGAGGTGGAGCCCATCCGGGATGCGGCGCAGCTGGGCATCCCGAAGGCGCTGCTTCTGCTGGGGCACGCCGCTTCGGAGGAACCGGGCATGGCGCTGCTGGCGGAGGGACTGCAAACGCGCTTCCCGGCGCTGGAGGTGCGCTTCTTCCCCTGCGGGGAATTGGTTTCCTACGCGGAATGAATTCGGCGTTTTTGATCCCCCAATCGGTCGCGAAAGCGCTGGAAAAGCTGGAAAACGCGGGGCATGCCGCGTATCTGGCGGGGGGCTGTGTGCGGGATCTGCTCCGGGGCGTTTCGCCTCACGATTACGACCTCACCACCGACGCCCTGCCGGAGGAGACGGCGGAGGTATTTTCCGCTTTTCCCGTCATCCCCACCGGGATCAAGCATGGCACCGTGACCGTCCTGCTTGACGGGCTTCCTCTGGAGATCACCACCTTCCGCACCGACGGGACCTATTCGGACGGGCGGCGGCCGGATGAAGTGCGCTTCACCCGTACCGTAGAGGAGGATCTGCGGCGGCGGGACTTTACGGTCAACGCCATGGCGTGGTCGCCGCTTCGGGGGCTTTCCGACCCTTATGGCGGGCAGAAAGACCTGCAAAACCGGCTGCTCCGCTGTGTGGGAGCGCCGGAGGAGCGCTTTTCCGAGGACGCGCTGCGCATCCTGCGGGGGGCGAGATTTGCCTCCTGTTTGGGCTTTGCCGTGGAAGAAGAGACGGAGCGCGCCATGCTTCGTTTGACCCCGTTGCTGGCAAGAGTCTCTGCCGAGCGCATCTCTGCCGAGCTGCTCCGCCTGCTTTGCGGGCAGGACGTGGAGCGGGTGCTGCTTCGCTACCGGGAGCTGATGGCGTTCCTCCTGCCGGAGCTGCGTCCCTGCTTCGATTTCGACCAGCATACCCGCCACCATTGCTACGACGTATACACCCACATCGTCAAGGTGGTCGCCGCCGTACCGCCGGAACCCACTCTGCGCCTCGCGGCGCTCTTTCATGATGTAGCGAAGCCCTCCTGTTTTGTTTTGCGGGAGGGGAAAGGGCACTTTCCGAATCACCCGGAACTGGGTGCGGAAGTGGGTGCGACCGTCCTGCGCCGTCTGCGGGTGGAAAAAAAGCGCATCCGGGAGGTGTGTACGCTCATCCGGATGCACGACGCATACCTCAAGCGCACCCCCGCAGAGGGTGCGCCGGATCTGCTGCGTGCGCTCCCGCCCGCGTTGGTTTCTCCGTTGCTGGATCTGATGGAAGCGGATGCGAAAGCGAAGGCGGACCCGGAAGGCTCCCTTGCCCATGTGAACGCGCTGCGGGAAGCCGTGGAACGCCTGAAGGCGCAGAACCCCTGCCTTTCCCTGCGGGATCTGGCCATCGACGGGGAGGCGCTGCTGGCGCTGGGGGTCCCCTCCGGCCCGGAGATGGGAAAGCTGCTGCGGGACCTGTTTGAGAAGGTCGCCCGCGGGGAGCTGGAAAACACGCGGGACGCGCTGACCCTCGCCGTAAAAAATCGTTGACAGCTTACAAAAAGTATGTTATACTGACCAAAACGAGATGAATAGGAGTGTTAGATATGGCTTCCTTCGTGATCTTTACGGATTCCTCTACCGATCTGCCCGAAGAATGGGTCAAACGCTATGAACTGGAAGTGGTTCAGCTCCACCTGACGGTGAGCGGGAAGGAGGAAGACCCGGAAGCGCTGGACGTTCATACCTTCTATGACCGCCTGCGGAACGGCGAAGTCGCCTCCACTGCGGCACCCAGCCCGGGGGAATATACCGAGCGGATGGAAAAATACCTGCAAAACGGGCAGGACATCCTCTACATCGGCTTTTCCGAGGCGCTCAGCGCCACTTACAACAACGCGAAGGTGGCGATGGAGGATCTTTCCGCTCGCTATCCCGAACGCAAGCTGTTTGCCGTCAGCTCCCTGTGCGCCTCCACCGGTCACGGGCTGTTGGTGCTGTTGGCTGCCAAGCAGCGGGAAGCGGGGAAGACCATTGAGGAAGTGCGGGATTACACGGTGGAGACCGTTCCGCATCTCTGCCACTGGTTCACGGTGGACGATCTGATGTTCCTCAAGCGCGGCGGGCGTATTTCCGCTACCACGGCGCTGATGGGCACCATGCTGGGTATCAAGCCGGTGCTGCACGTGGACGATCTGGGCAGACTCATCAACGTTTCCAAGACCCGCGGACGCAAGGCTTCCGTGGCGGCATTGTTCGATAAGGTCAAGACCACCGCCATCGAACCCTCTACGCAGCTCATGGCCATCTGCCATGGGGACTGCATCGAGGACGCCAAAGGGCTTGCGGAACGCCTCAAGACCGAGCTTTCCGTCCCGGAGGTCATCATCAGCCCCACTGGGGCGGTCATCGGCGCCCATTCCGGCCCCGGTACCCTCGCGGTGTTCTTCCTCGGCACGGGTCGCTAACGCTCCCGTTGTAACTCGCGTTCGTTTATTGAAAAACGCTCCCGTTTGGGAGCGTTTTCTCATGATAGGATTCAGAACGGCTGAATTTCCACCTCGGAAATCAGCTGGTTGATCGTCCGCTGGCGCAGGATGGGTTGCAGGGAGATCCACCTGCGCAGGTGGGGGAGATAGCCGTCCGCGGAGCCGTAAAGCGTGCGCTCCGCTTCTTCTGCGGCGTGCTTTTCCAGCACGGCGAGGGAGAGGTCGTCCAGCGTGGCGAACAGGGCGGAAAGTTCGGTCTCCGACCACGCGCCGTCCTTTAACAGGTCCGCCAGATCCCCGAGGGAACTGACTTGTGTGCGGACGATCTGTACCCGCTCCTCCGGGCTTTGCGCCTGCCCCAGATTTTCCAGCAGGATGCGATATTGCTCGTCCGGCATGCGCTCCACTGCGCGAAAGACGGGCTTCGGCGCTTGCGGCTTGCGCACCGGCGCAAAGAACAGGTCGCGGAAGCGGGGAAAAGGCTGCGAAGCGGCCGTGCAAAGGGAGCGAATGACGGCACGTCGGCAATCCGCGACGTATTGCCGGTAGGCCTCCTCCTGCTCCGGCAGGAGTTGTAGGGTCACGGGAATCCGTCCTTCTATTTCCTCCGGCGTTTGCCCTTGCAGCAGATCGTACAGATCGCGGACGTCCTGCTCCGAAAGATGCAGGGAATGGTCTCCTTTCAGCAACAGCGCCCCGACGGCGGCGGTCAGCACGCAGCGAAACAGGTTGACCGAAGCGTGCGGGAGGGAATCTATGCAGCGGGAGAACAGGTCTTGCAGATCCTCCGCCGGAAACTGGGAGCAGTAGCGGTTCTCCCAGCACAGCCGCCGGACATAGGCGTGGGCAAACTCCACGCCGTTTGCCTCCCGTACCGGGGAAAACAGGGGATAGTCCGGCAGAAAATTGCTTTCGTCGGCGGCAAATTCGGGGTCGTATCGCCGGAAAAAGGCTTTCAGGCTGCTGTCCAGCACGGCGTTGTAGAAGGTATTGGGCACGTCCAGACGGGTCTCCTTCGCCTGTTTGTAAAAGGCGCGGGTCTCCCGCAGCAGCTTGGCGATCCTTGCGCCTCCTTTTGCGTGCAGTTCCCGTAGGGGCGTGTGTTTCAGCGCTTCCGCCGCCACATCCGCATCCGGGTGGCTTTTCAGCCCGAGCCCCACGGTGTAGACGATGGACGCCATCATTTTTTGCGCCGTTTCCTCCGGCACGGAGCTGCTGTACCCCCGGTTTTCCAGTTCGATTTGCGCGGCGAGCAGTTCGATACAGCCGAATTGGACGGTTTCTATATCGCTTTCCGCAAGGATCCCTGCGCGGACGCCCTCGGTCAGCAGGTCTTGCAGGTAGGCGTCTCCCCGCAGACGGCTTTCGTCAATGCGGGAGATTCTTCTTATGTCAGCCATCGAAATGCCTCGTTTCCGTATAATTCTTTGAGGAGATCCCCCTTGTCCGGGCGGCGACCGTTCCGGACTTCCCGGGCGAACCACTCCAGAACCGTCCCGGACAGAAGGTCTATGGATCCCTGACAGGGCATATCGAACCAGTTTCTCATATAGCCGATCAGCTCGTCGTCGCTGAGGCGGTCGAGGGTCTCATTTTTATAGGCGTAGAAAACTTCCACAAGGGAATGGAGAGTGGCAGCGTAGTTCCGGGGCACGATATAAGGGGAATCGCAGAAGGCGCGGATTAACTTGCCGATGATGCCTTCTCCGAATTCCACCCGCCCGGCGTCCTTGAGGGCGACGGTTCGGGTCTCCACCAGCTCCAACGCTTGCTCCTGCGTCAGCACCAGCCCGTAGGCTTCCGTCTCCTCGTTGCAACGCAGGATATCCCGCAGGGCGTATTTCGCCATCGCCTGTCTGCCGAACAGCTCCAGTGGGTTTTCCATGGGCGGCCTCCTTTGTCGGATTTGTCGTTTGTCTTATGTTTCCAACCAGCGTGCGGCGCAGTGCGCCATGGCGGCAACGCCGATGGGACAGACTTCCTCGTTGAAGCGTACCTTCGGGTTATGGGCGGAGTAGTCCCCCCGCTCGTCCGCAAAGCCGGCGGAAAGGTACAGCAGGGCGGAGGGCAGGCGTGCGGCGACGCTGGCGAAGTCTTCCGAAGCGTTCGCCTGCATCCCCGGATAGGGGGTGAGGCCGGGGATCGGCAACTCCAGCATACAGGAAGCGATCTGCTCGGTAAACGCCCGGTCGCAGACCAGCGGCGGCACTTGGGAGAGCCATGTCAGCTCTGCTTTGGCGTTGCACGCGGCGGGAATTGCCTCTGCCACTTCCGCGATGCGGCGGGTCAGTAGATTGCGCGCCTCCGGGTCGTTGGTGCGCAGGGTGCCTTCCAGCACCGCTGTGTCCGGGATGATATTGGGGGCGTCTCCGGCATGGAATTTTCCAACCGTCAGCACGCAGGTCTTTTCCGGGTTGGCTTCCCGGGCGATGAGTCCTTCCAGCGCCGCGAAGATTTGCACGGCAGCGTGGATGGGATCCACGGAAAGATTGGGGTACGCCCCGTGACCGCCTTTTCCCTGCACGGTGATGCGGAAGCCGTCCACCGAGTTCATCATCACCCCACCGGCGTTATACATAAACAGCCCGATGGGCAGCTTGCCGGGGGCGACGTGAAACGCAAGGGCGGCGTCTACGCCTTCCAGTACGCCGTTTTCGATCATGTTTTGGCTGCCCTCGAAGGTCTCCTCCGCGGGCTGGAACATGAATTTCACCCGTCCTTGCAGCTGCGGTTCGCGTTCCTTCAGCAGCTTTGCAGCAGTCAGCAGCATGGCGGCGTGGAAATCGTGCCCGCAGGCGTGCGCCTGCCTGCCGGTGGGGCAGGCGAAGGGTTCGCCGCTTTCCTCCGGCATGGGGAGGGCGTCCATGTCCGCCCGCAGGAGGAGGGTTTTCTCGCAACCGCCTTCCGACGGTTTCCCGATGGCGGCGGTGACGCCGTAGCCGCAGGGGACGGGGGTCAGCCCGTATTCCTCCAGCTTTTGGGTGATGTATGCCCGCGCCAGCGGCATGTCCAGACCCACTTCGGCGTGTTCGTGCAAATAGCGCCGATGGGCAAGGGTTTCCCCGTTTAATTCCAGTGCGCGTTGATAGAAATGCATGGAGGGCGTCCTTTCTGTTTCTCTTTCGTTAAAATTATAGCAAAGAACCCCGGAAATGTCAACTCTTGCATTTTTTGTAAAAATATGATATGATAGGGTATCACGACAAAAAGGAGATACAGATATGGAACGACCGGCATTGACCCCGCCTATGGGATGGAACGCATGGAATTACTTCGGCTACTTCGATTGGAACGAGGAGGACATTCACGGGATCGCGGACGCCATGGTGGAAAAGGGCTTCCGGGACGCGGGATATACCTATCTTTGCATTGACGACACCTGGATGATCCGCGGGCGGGACGAAAAGGGAAACCTGATCCCCAGACCGGATCGGTTCCCCTCCGGCATGAAGGCGCTGGGGGATTACCTGCACGAGCGGGGACTGCTCTTCGGGCTGTACGCCGGGGCGGGGGTGCTCACCTACGCCAACGCGGAGGGCAGCTTCGGCAGAGAACGGCAGGACGCCAAGCAGTTCGCCGAATGGGGCGTGGATCTTCTGAAATATGACTTCGGCTACGTTGCACCGGGGAACGACATCCCGCACCTGTTCCGCCGTATGGGGCAGGCTCTGCGGGAAAGCGGGCGGAACATCCTCTATTCCGGCTGTTACGGCAGACCGGAGGTGACGGAATGGATGCGTTCGGTGGGGTGCAGTATGTGGCGGCTCTCCGGCGATCTGACGGATAACTGGGGTTCCATTCTGCGGATGGCGAACGTCGGCATGGACGTGGGCTCCGTGGCAGGACCCGGCGGATGGAACGATCTGGATATGATGGTGGTCGGGCTTCACGGCGAGGGCTTCGTCGGAGGTCTGGGAGGCGGATGCACCCGGAACGAGTACGAAGCGCAGTTCGCCCTGTGGTGCATGCTGGCGTCCCCGCTGCTCATGGGGCACGACGTGCGGAAAACCGACGCGGAAACGGCGGAGATCCTGCTGAATCGGGAGATGATCGCCATCAATCAGGATCCGCTGGGGGTGCAGGCGTTCCGTCTGCCCGCCCGGAGCAACAACGATCTGCTGCTGGCAAAGCCTTTGCAGAACGGCGACATCGCCTTCTGCATGGTCAATGACACGGACACGGTGAAGAAGATGATCCTTTCCTGGCACTACTGCGGCTGGGAAATGACCGACCGCGTCCGCCTGCGGGACGTCCTGAAGCATGAGGATCTGGGGGAGGTCTCCTGCGGAACTTACGCGGTGGTAGAGCCCCACAGCGCGGTGGTCTATCGGGCTACCCGCGTATAAAAACGGTTCAAAACGGAAGGAGGAACAGCGGATGCGAGGCGGGATGGAATCCCCGGTGAAGAGGGATGTTCGGCTTCGCTGTCCGCTGTTTCTGTTTGATCGGGAGACAGCAGGGGAGCTCGAACCCCTGCTGGAAGCGTTGCTTCGAGATCTGCGGGGAAGCGGATATGTCCCCCTTTCCCTGCGGGAGCTGTTCCGCTGCCGTAGAGGACTGCGTCCGTGGCCGCCGCGCCCTTGCGTCATCCTGTTTCGGGATCTTCCCTTTGCGGCACTGCAAAGGGTTTTGTCTTTGCTGGAGCGTTGGGAAACGCCGGCGGGGCTGTTCTGTTCTGCGCCCTACGGTGTAGAAGAAACGGAAGCGCTCTGTTCCTCGCGGTGGCTGCAGGTTTACGGAGACGCGCACGGGGCGGACGCCATGCCGCCGGAGCTGCGGGGGTTCCACGTCGCGGCGTTTTGCGAGAGGATCGACCCTTGTGCAGAGGCGTTCCTTCGGGAAAAGCGCATTTGGATGGCGGTGACGCCGGCGGAAAACGCTTCCCCGCGTACCGGGCGAGTCCCGGGCGGCGTGGATCTGCTTTACGCCCTTTCCGTGCGCCGCGGAAACCGTCTGCCGGAGCTGCTTGCCCGTTGGCATCAGGCGCTGACGGCGCGGGAAGAAACGCCGGAGATCGGTATGCGTTTGGAGGAGTCGAAGCCGCGCTCTGTCACGGTCATCCTCCCCATCTCCGATCGCGTGTCGGTGGCGGATCTGCCTCTGGCGGCGTACTTGAGCGTGCTGGGAGATGCGCCGGATGTGGATTGGGAGACCGCGTATGATCCGTCTGACGGCTCCTACCGCCTGTTCCCTTCCCTGAAGGCGTTGGAGGAACAGCCCATGGCGGAAGCTGTGCCGGAGGCATTTCTCCGGGCGCTGGAGGAGGGGAGTTACCTCCTTCTCCGTCCGCGGGACGGGTCTGCCGGCGGTTTGCTGCTGTTTGGGTACGACGGGGAGCGGGAGGTGTTTCTGGGGAAGATCGCCCGCTTCGGCAGATTGGAACGGGCGGACCTTCGGTTTTCCGCGCCGGAGATCCCGTGGGGCGCCTTTACGGCGGTCCGTCTGACGCCTCGCCGTACGAAGGATCCCGCTTCCCGCGGGGAAGCGATGCTCCGGACGCAGGACACAAGGCAAGGAGAGGGAACCGCCGTTGCCTTTGCCAACCGGGTGTTCGGCGGCGTTTCCGTTTCCGCCGAATCTCTCCGGGCGTTTCTGGCGGAGCGGATGCTTTGCGCGTCCCGGTTTTTGGCGCTCTGCGGGCGGGAAAACCTCTACGCGGAGCCGGCGGAGCGCTATCTCGCACTGTTGGAACGGGAGGGGAGCCCGCTCCTGCTGGCACTGCAAGGAAAGGAGACGCCGGCAGAGGACGACCTTTCGTGGTTGGGCGTTCTGCTGCAACGGCTGCTCAATGCGGAGAGGGGCTGCAGGCAGGGATTGGCGGAAGAGCTGGAACGTATGCGGGCATTGCGGGCGTTCCAAAGGGAAAAACCGGCAAAATGAAAGAAAATATTCCGTAATTCTATGCTTTCTCCCTTGCAAACAGCGGAAAAATGTGCTACAATGTACCATCCGCTGTTTTACGCTTTTTTTACATCTTCCTGCATACTTGATCACAGCGGCGTGTTACCATAGTCTTGCTGTGAAAACAAACGGTTTTTCCGTTTTGAAAGGAGACTCCTGTCTGATGTTTCGCAAAGGTTTGATTCTCTTTTTGTTATTATTTGCATTTACGGTGGGAATACTCGCGTCCTTCGGCGCCTGCGATTCGGCGCCGGAACCGTCGGCGGACGGTTCGTCTACGGCGGGAAGCACGTCCTCCGTTTCCTCCGTGGACCCGTCCGAGCCTTCGTCCATCGTGGAGGAAAGTTCGGTGGAAAGCGTCGAGGACAGCTCGGTGGAACCTTCCGTGGAACCTTCGGAGGATCCCTCGGAGGACAGCACGGGGGAAAGTGAAGTCACCTCCTGGCCGGATCCGGAGTTCCCCGGCGGATCGCTGGAAACCCCCGTCCATCCGGACAGCGAGCCCATTTCTATCCGCTCCCTGCGGCAGACGGAGGACAACGTCCTGCTGGTTTACGGGGACATCGATCCGACAGACGAGGAGACCGCGGAGGTGCTGGAGCAGATCCGGGGGATGATCCGCGCGTATGACAAGCGCGTTTCCTTCTGCGCCTACGCGCTGGACGGGAGCCGTGCCATCACCTACAACTGCGAGGAACAGTACTTCTCCGCCTGCACCATCAAAACGGGCTTCCTGCTGTACTGCTGTCTCGCCATCGAGCAGGGGTTGACCTCTGTGGACGAGGTGATGTACTATCAGGAAAAATACTACCACGGCGGCTCCGGCAAGATCAAGGATTCCGCCTACGGGACGCCCTATACCTTGGGGTATCTGATCCAACAGGCGCTTACCATCAGCGATAACGTGGCGTATGAGATGCTTTCCGCCTACTTCGGGCACACCGGGTACAATCAGATGATCGAAACGCTGGAGCTTGACCGGCTGAAGCTGGGCAGCTCCATCTGGAGCCACCGTATGACCGCCCGGGACCTCGCCATCATCTGGCGGGAGCTTTACTTCTACTTCCAGACGGATACAAAGATGGCAAACCTTTACTACAATGCCTGCACCAACACGCCCTTCAACTACGCCACCGTCTACCTGAAGGAAAAGTATTCCCACAAATCCGGGGACAACTTCGGGAAGAACGCGGTCTACAACGACGGCGCCATCATCTGGGCGGACCGCCCGTACGTGATCGCCATCCTCAACAATTCCGAAGGGGAACCGCAGGATGAGAAGCTGGTGGGCACCATCGTCAAGCTGATCAACGATTCTCTGATGAAATAGGAAAGGAACATCCGCCATGGCACTGCTGAAAACCCTTCAAAAGGATTCCCTCGTTTTTCAGATCTATGACACCCGCGCAGAGGGGGGCAGACAGGCTGCTTCCGACGGCGCGGAGGTCATTCGCGATCTGCTTGCGAAGCAGGAGTGGGTGAACATTGTGTTCGCCGCCGCTCCCTCCCAGAACGATACCCTCGCCGCTCTTCTTGCGGAGCCGGGGATCGACTGGTCCCGGGTACGGGCGTTCCACATGGACGAATACGTGGGATTCGGGCGGGAATGTCCCCAGAGTTTCGGTTTTTATCTGTATGAACATATCTTCGGTAAGCTGCCCTTCGGCGAGGTGCATTACCTCAACGGCGCGGCGGCGGACCCGGAGGCGGAGTGTGAGCGGTACGCCGGATTGCTTTCGACGTACCCCACGGACATCGTGTTCCTCGGCATCGGGGAAAACGCCCACATCGCCTTCAACGACCCGTGGATCGCGGATCTGAACGACCCGAAAAAGGTCAAGCTGGTGCCGCTGGACGAGGTTTGCCGGCAGCAGCAGGTACATGACGGTTGTTTCCCCACCCTTGCGGACGTGCCCACCCACGCCTTTACCCTGACCGTCCCCTCGCTGGTGGGGGCGAAGCACCTGTTCTGCACGGTGCCCTGCGCGACGAAGGCAGAGGCTGTCTACCGCACCGCCATGGAGGAGATCAGCGCGGATACCCCCGCCACCGCCATGCGCCGGCACCCCCACGCGGTCATGTACTGCGACGGGGACAGCGGTGCGAAGCTGCTGTAAAAAAAGCCGCTTCGAAGAAGGATCTCTATGGAATTTCTGGTGGATGACGTCCACGACGGGGTCCTGCTGCGTTCCTTCCTCAAGGGAACCTGCGGGGTGTCCTCGCGGCTGTTGATCCAGCTCAAGAAGCGGGAAAACGGCATCACGGTCAATGGGGAACACGCCACGGTGCGCCGCCGGCTTTGCGCGGGGGACCGGGTGGTCATCTCGGAAAAGGACGTGGTCCCGCAAGACGCGTTTACCCCCGTCTCCCTGCCTTTTTCCATCCTGTATGAGGACGAGGCGCTGTTGGTGGTGGATAAGCCCCCCGGTATGCCCACCCACCCCTCCGCAGGGCACGACGGCGACACCCTTGCCAACGCCCTGACTTGGTATTTCGCCCGGCGGGGCGAGCCCTTCGTCTTTCGTCCGGTCAGCCGGCTGGACAGGGACACCAGCGGCATCCTGACGCTGGCGAAGAATCAGTACGTCGCCTCCAAACTGTGCGAGGCGATGCAGGCGCACCGCATCCGCAAGACCTATTTCGCCTTCACCGACGGTCTTCCGCCGGAGGAAGCGGGGCGCATCGAAACCGGAACCCGCCGCCGGGAGGACTTTTTCGTCCTGCGGGAGGTTTGCCCGGTGGATGCCGCCGGTGCCTCGCTGACGGTCACGGAGTACCGCGTTGCGGAAACCTTCGGCGCTTACGCGCTGCTGGAGGTTCATCCCTTGACCGGCAGGACCCATCAGATCCGGGTGCATCTCGCCCATCTGGGCTGCCCCATTTTGGGGGACGACCTGTACGGAAGAGCTTCCCCGCTGGTGAGCAGGCAGGCGCTGCACGCCGCAAGATTGGAACTTTCCCATCCGCTGACAGGGGAAGCGCTGGTCTTTACCTCCCCGCTGCCGCCGGATCTGGAAGTGCTGCGGTATCACAAAAGATAAAAACGGACTGTATTTGCGGTACAGTCCGTTTTTGATTGTCTTGTTTTTTATGAGGGGAGGAACAGCAGGGTGATCAATACCACCAGTTCATACAGGATGATGGCGACCTGCGCTCTTCCCGAAGGCTTCGGGATGCGGATGCGCAGGATATAGCCGATTCCCGTGAGCAGGAACGCCAACCGGAACAGCCACGCCACGGGACCTGCCAGCTGATGCACGATCACCAACAGCGGGAGGATGACGACGGAGAAGGGGATGGGAACCCCGGTGAAGTGGGTGCTGCGCAGATTGGGGGAATCCAACGCCACTTCCATGTTGAAGTTGGCAAGCCTCGTCGCGCCGCAGACCACAAACAGCAGGTAGATGAGGATGTCCAGAATACCGTCGTAATGCAGCCAGAACGCCATGAAGCAGGGCACCATGCCGAAACTGACCACATCGCAAAGGCTATCCAGCTGCACCCCGTAAAAGCGAACGCGTTTTCCGGTAGCGCCGGAGGCGCGGGCGATGCGCCCGTCCATCATATCGCAAAGCCCTGCGCAGGCAAACGCCATCATGGAGATTGCGACCTTGCCTTGTGCCAACAGGAAGCATGCCAGAAGGGCACAGCAGAGTCCCATTAACGTCACCAGGTTGGCAAGGTTATAATAGCCGATAAAGAATCTGTTTTTCATGGGGATGGAAACCTCCTATTCTTTGGTAGAAAAGCGTTTTTGCAGGGGCAGAGCTTTCAGTTCGCGATAGAGTTTGCAGTAGCTTTCGTGACGCTCCCGGGAGAGGACGCCGTCCTCTACGGCGGAAACGATCCTACACCCCTCCTCGCACAGGTGGGTGCAGTGGGAGTAGCGGCAGGAGCCCAGCAGGGGACGCATCTCCGGGAAGAGGGAGGGGAGTTCCTCGAGCTCCAGCCGGTGGTAGCGCTCCAGCTCCAACATGGAAAATCCGGGGGTGTCCGCGATGTAGGTGTCCTCACCGACGCGGTGCAGGGTGGTGACGCGGGTGGTGTTCTTCCCGCGGCGGATCTTTTCGGAAAGGACGCCGGTCTCCGCTTGCAGCTCCGGGGAAATGCAGTTGAGCAGCGTGGATTTTCCCACGCCGGACGCGCCGCAGAAAACCGACGTTTTTCCCTTCATATAGGCAAAAAGCGACGAGGAACCGGTTTTGCCCCGATGGGAGATCCGAAAGATCGGATACGGCGTTTTGCGGTAGATCTCTTCCAACTCCTCCGGCTCGCCGTGAACGCCCAATTCGCATTTTGTGATGGCGATGGCAAGGGGGATGCGCTGTTTTTCCGCGATCACCGTGAGTTGATCCAGCAGGAAGGGAACGGGCTTCGGATCGGTAGCGGCGACCACCAGCACCAGCAGCCCGATATTGGCCACCGGCGGGCGGACGAGGCTGTTGGCGCGTTCCTCCAGCGCTCGGATGAAGCCGGTGCCGTCTCCGTTATCCTCCACCGTGACCCGGTCGCCCGCAAGCAGTTTATACCCGCTTTTGCGGATGCCGGAGGCGGAGCGGCAGAGCAACAGACCTTCCCGGGTCTCTACCCGGTATAGCCCGTTCTGCCCGGAGAGCAGCAGCGCGTGCTCAAAACAGGGACCAGATACTGACATTGTTGACAGCGATGAGGAGCAGCGGAGCGTCCTGCGAGGCAGGCGGTTTGCCGCCGGCGGGCGTACTCTGGAAGATCACGACGGTGCGCTCGGTGACGTTATCCTCGTCTGTGACCACTGCGCCCACCAGCTCCAGATTCATCATCAGGTCGTCCCAGCCGTTGAATTCGGGAATCGAGCTTGCGCCGCCCACCACGTTGTAGACCGTCACCTGATAGGGGATCCCCAGTCCCTCCAGCATTTGAATGGCTTTCGGCAGGGAGAGGGTCGTCACGTCGGGCATTTCCGTCACGGGGACGCTGACCTTCAGCGTGACCTTCGTCCGGGCGGGATTGGTCCCGCCGAAGGGGATGCTCTGCTCGATGACCGTGTTGTTCCCGCCCGCCATGGGCACTTCTTCGATCTCGACGGTGTAAAGCGCGTAGGTGCACAGCGCCACCGCTTCGTCCTTGTCCATTCCCACGCAGTTGGGCATGGAGTCGGTCAGGGTAGATTCCGTCCGCTTACACAGATAAACGGTGATGGGTTCCCCGGGCCGGTATTCATCCCCTGCCGCCGGAACCGTCCGTGTGACCTGCCCGTCCATGAGGATGTTCATATCGGGGTCGGTTTCGTCCACGAACTGGATATACTTGGATTCGATGCCGCTTCTTTGCAGCTGCACGAGCGCTTCGTTTTTGGTGTACGCCCCCAGATCCGGGATCACCGGAAGGATATCCAACCGGTTGACGACGATGGAGGTGAAATGGAACACCGGCTCGTCGCCCTTTTTGATATGACCGGGGTTGGGAGTGGTGGAAATGATCACACCGTCCTCATAATCCGGGTTGTTGGTATAGGTGACGGCGCCCTCGTCGATGACGAAGGAATAGCCGTATCCGCCGTTCCGCAGGCGGGAGACCAGCTCATCGTTAAACGGATGGTCGATCAGATGCGGGAATTCCGCTTTGTACTCATCTTTGGAGGTAAACACCGTGTTGTTAAGGAATTTGACGCCCAGCATGATGGTGACGACCAGTGCCACCAGCACGAAGGGGATGAAGATCCCCGCTACCACTGGGAACAGGGTTCCGCTGTGATGCTTGGGCTTGCGTCTCTTCTTGACGGTGCGCTTCTTTTTTTGTTCCTGCTTCTTGGTTTGCAGCTGTTGCTCCCGTTCCCGCTCGGGGATGATCTTTTTCCCCAGGGACTGGGCGATCTCCTCCTCGCCGTAGGGGGTGATCTCCGACGTGTCGATCATGTCGATGGAAACTACGCTGGTATCCCCGATGGAGGAGGACTGTTCCTCGCTGGAGAGGGAGAAGATGACGTCCGGGTTGCGCAGCACCCATTCGATGGCTTTCCCCATGGTATGGGCGGAACGGAATCGGTCGGCGGGGTTCTTCATCATGGCCTTGAGGATGATCTGGGAAACGCCCACCGGGATGGAAAGCACCAGATCCCGCGGGTTGGGCGGCTCGTCGTTGACCTGCATGGCAGCCACCGCCATGGGGCTGTTCGCCTTGAAGGGGAGGGTGCCGGTCACCGCCTCGTACAGCAGGATGCCCACGGAGTACAGGTCGGAATAGGAAGCGGTCTCCTTGCCGCTGGCCTGCTCCGGCGAGATATAGTAGACGGTGCCCACCGCTTTGTCGCCGATGTTGGCGGTGGTGGAGGTGGGGATCTTGGCGATGCCGAAATCCATCACCTTGATTTCGCCGTTCTTTTGCAGGATGATGTTCTGGGGCTTGATGTCCCGATGGATGACGCCCTTGCTGTGGGCGTGCTCCAACGCGCGGAGCACCTGCAGGATATAGATGCACGCCTCGTTCCAGGGGAGTGCGCCCTTGTTATCCAGGTATTCCCGCAGGGTAATGCCGTCCAGATACTCCATGACGATATACTTGATATCCGGGTAAATGGCAACGTCATAGATGCTGACGATGTTTTTGTGGGAGAGCATGGCGACCGCTTTGGATTCGTCGATGAAGCGGTGCTCCGCCTGCTCGTTGCCGTTGTACTCGTCGTTGAGGATCTTGATGGCGACGGTGCGGTTCATGACCAGATCCTGCGCCCGCAGCACGCAGGCCATTCCGCCGACGCCTACCAGCTCCAGGATCTTATAGCGTTTGTCCAGAACCTTGCCGATATAGTTGCTGTAATCGTTCATCGTTTAAAAACCTCTTATAAAAACCTCTGTTTTAGAAGGTGTTTTATTCGTTGCCTAAAAGGATGGCGGTGATGTTGTCCGGTCCGCCGTTCAGGTTGGCGCGGCGGATCAGCTCATTGACGCGTGCCCGATAGCCGGGCGGACGACGCTTGCCGCTGTATGCCCCGTCCATCACGCTTTGCAGTTCCTCCGGCGGAAGCATATTGTAAAGCCCGTCGGAGCAGAGCAGCAGCCGTTGGAAATCCGGGATGCGGTAGAGGTCCGTTTCCACCTCTTCGTTGCCCCCCAGCGCTCGCAGGATGATGTTGCGGTTTGGGTGCACCTGTGCTTCCTCCGGGGTAATGACCCCTCTGTCCAGCAGGTACTGCACAAAGGTGTTGTCCTTGGTGAGCTGTCGCAGCCCTTCGCCGTCCTGCAGGTAGAGCCGGCTGTCCCCCACGTTGACTGCGAAGTTCCCTGCTTTGCACAGCAGAGCCGCCACCAGCGTGGTGCCCATGCCTTCCAGATCGCTGTCCTCCGCCGCTTTGCGGTAGACTTCGGTGTTGGCGTCGCTGACCGCCTGCCGCAGCAGGTCCTCGATGGCCTGTTCGCCGTATTCTTCGGGGGAACGCCGGGAAAAGGCCGCTTTGACCTCCCCGCAGAAAGTCCTGACCGCGGTCTCGCTGGCGATGTTCCCGCCCCGGGCGCCGCCGACGCCGTCACAAACCACGGCGAGGGTGTACTCGTTGCGCTCGACGATGGCGAAGCTGTCCTGATTGTTTTTGCGCTTGGCACCGATGTCCGTCTTTCCGTAGCTTTTCATGGGGCGTTCCTCCTTTCGCCAGTTTGCTTACAGTTGGTCCCGCGCGGCACGCAGTTGCCCGCAGGAAGCGTCGATGTCTCCCCCCAGCCGCCGTCGGACGGTGGTGGAGACTTGATAGGTGGATTCCGTGATGGCGGCGAAGGCTTGGATGGCCTCCCGCCCGCTTCGTTGATAGGAGCGTTCCCGGATGGGATTGACAGGGATAAGGTTCAGGTGCGCCAGCCGCCCTTGCAGGAGTTTTCCCAGCGCGTGGGCGTCGGCAGGCGTATCGTTGATGCCGGCGATGAGCGCATATTCGTAGGAGATGCGCCGTGCGGTCTTGGCGGTGTAGCGGTCGCAGGCCGCCATGAGGGTTTTCAGGTCGTACAGGCGGGCAATAGGCATGATCTCCCGGCGTTTTTCATCGGTGGGCGCGTGCAGGGAGACGGAAAGGGTGATCTGCAATTTCTCCTCCGCCAGACGGTCCATTTCCTTCACCAGTCCGCAGGTGGAGAGGGAGATATGCCGCATGCCGATGTTCATTCCCTCCTTGCGGTTGACCAGATGCAGGAAGCGAAGCACGTTGTCGTAGTTGTCCAGCGGCTCGCCCATGCCCATCAGCACGATGTTGGAGACCTTTTCCCCGGTCTCTTGCTCCGCGCATTTCACTTGCAGCAGCATTTCCGAAGGGGTCAGGGAGCGCTTCAGCCCCGCTTTGGTGGAGGCGCAGAAGCTACAGCCCATCCGGCAGCCCACCTGCGTGGAGATGCAGACGGTGTTGCCGTGCTTGTAGCGCATGAACACACTTTCCACCGCTTCTCCGTCTTGCAGACCGAACAGGAATTTGACGGTTCCGTCCAGTTTGGAGACCAGTTTTCTCTCGGTGGTCATGCTCCGGAGTTCCGCTTGTTCCTCCAGCACGTCCAGAAAGCGGCGGGGCAGGTTGGTGATCTCCCGGAAGGTCTTGACCCCCCGGTTCAGCCCGTCATACAGCTGTTTTCCCCGGAATTTCTGCTCCCCCAAAGAGACGGCGAGGGTTTCCAGTTCCTCCGGGAATAGGGA
Source organism: Oscillospiraceae bacterium (assembly GCA_022508745.1). Classification (GTDB taxonomy): domain Bacteria; phylum Bacillota; class Clostridia; order Oscillospirales; family CAG-382; genus Coliplasma. Next base: position 23,472 of record JAFLUP010000015.1, read on the forward strand.
AAGGACATCGGTTTTTTCCATCTATGACCTCCGTAGCCGTGCGGCGTAGAAGCCTTCTCCCGCCGCTTCAAAAGGCAGGAAGGTGTGTTCCTCTTCCAGCGTGAAGGACGGGTGGGTTTGCAGAAACGCACGCACCTGTTCGCCGTTTTCGGCGCGATTCAAGGTGCAGGTGGAGTAGAGCAGCACGCCGCCGGGGCGCACGTAGGTGGCAGAGGATGCGAGAATACGCTTTTGCGTGTCGATGAGTCCTTCGAAGGACGCAGGATCCTTATAGCGGATCTCCGGCTTGGCGGCGATGGTGCCCAGACCTGAACAGGGCACGTCGCAAAGGACGCGATCCGCTTTGCCTCGCAGCGCGGGGTCCGCCTCCCGGGCGTCCCGTGCCGCTGTCTCGATGATGGTGACGCCCAGCCGCTCTGCGCTTCTGTGCAGCAGGGAGAATTTATTTTCGTGCAGATCCGTACTGCGGATCCTTCCGCGGTTTTCCATATCCAGTGCCGCGCCCAGAGACTTTCCTCCGGGGCAGGCGCACACGTCGAACACCGTTTCTCCGGGCTTTGCCCCCAGCATCCGCACCGCCATCTGGGAGCCGTACCCCTGAATGAGGTACTCCCCGTCTTTCGCTCCGCGGACGGCTTCCGCCTGCATCTCCGGAGCGCGGACGGTGAGCATCTCCCCGTCGAGTTCCCCTTGGAAGCGCTCCGCCAGTGCTTCCGGCGTGGCCTTCAGCCGGTTGACCCGCAGATGCAGAGGTTGACGGACGCCGAAGGAAGCGAGGATGTCCTCCCATACCCCCGGATATTGTTCCTGAAGCAGGGAAAGGATCCCATCCCCCACGGAGTAGCGGATGGCGGCGGGCTGCTGTTCCAGCGCGCGCTCCGCGGCGTTCTTTTCCCGGCAGAGGGCACGCAGCACCCCGTTGACGAACCCGGCGCGTTTAACGTCGAACAGCTCCTTCGCCATCGTCACCGTCTGGTCGCAGGCGGCGCTGTCCGGCACCCGATCCATATACATGATTTGGTAAACACCCAGCCGCAGCAGTTGCAGGAGCGCCTGTTCCGGCCTCCGTGCCGCATAGCGACCGATGAAGTAATCCAGTGCGCGCTTCCGTTCCGTTACTCCCAGCGCCAGCGTCGTGGCGAAGGAGGCATCTTTTTCCGGCAGGGAGCGCAGGTTTGCCAGCGCAAGGTTGGAGAACGCGCCGTCCTTCTCGATGCGCTGTAAGGCGAGGAAGGCGGCTTTGCGGGCGCTGTCACTCATGGAAGCACAGCCCTCCCTTGTTTTGCAGACCGTTCCGGAAGCTGTTTGCGTCCATCTTTCCCTTGCCTTCCGGCTGTAGGACGGTGAGCAGGACGCTCCCTTCCCCGCAGGCGACTTCGATGCCGTCTTTGCCGGCGGAAAGGATCTCGCCCGGTTCGCCCTTCCTGCCGCTGTCCCCGATACGGGAGGCGTGCAGCTTCACCCGCTTGCCGTTCAGAAAGCTGTATGCAGAGGGGGCGGGCGCCATGGCGCGGATGCGGTTGTGGGTCTGCTCCGCCGTCTCCCGGAAGGTGACGAGCTGATCCGCTTTTTCGATCTTGGCAGCATAGGTGAATTCGCCTTCTTGCGGTTTGCGCGGAATGGTTCCGCTTTCCGCCAGGCGCAGGAATTCCCGCAGGGCCTCCCCGCCGAGGGACGCCAGCGCGTCGTGGTACTCCCCGCCGGTCATCTCCGAGGGGATCTCCATGGAACGCTGCAGGATGATGTCGCCGGTATCCAGCCCTTCGTCCATATACATCATGGTCACGCCGCCCACGCGGTCGCCGTTCAGGACTGCCCGCTGGATGGGCGCCGCCCCCCGCCACGCGGGCAGCAGGGAGGCATGCACGTTCACACAGCCCATGGGAGGGATCTGCAGGACGGATGCGGGCAGGATCTTGCCGTAAGCCGCCACCACGAACAGGTCGGCGTTCACGGAACGAAGCAGCTCCTCCGCTTCCGGGGTGCGCAGGGTGGAAGGGGTCTCTACCCGCAGTCCGGCGCTTTGTGCGAGGAGCTTGACGGGGGAGGGGGTAAGGGCATAGCTGCGCCCTTTGGGCTTATCCGGCTGTGTCAGCACCAGCGCCACCTCCTGCCCGTCCTCTATGAGGGCTTGCAGCGCGGCACAGGCGAATTCCGGGGTGCCCATGAAAACGATCTTCATTCTTCTTCCAATTCTTCCATTTCTTCCGGCGTCAGCATCCGGCTGGCCTTGTCTACGTAGATTACGCCGTCCAGATGGTCGATCTCGTGGCAGAGCGCCCGAGCCAGCAGTCCTTCGCCGGTCAGGGTGAAGGGTTTGCCGTTTTTATCCAGCGCTTTGACCGTCACGGTCATGGGGCGCTTGACGATCCCACATTCCTCCGGCACGGAGAGGCAGCCTTCCCGGTCCTCCTGCTCCCCGTCGGTGGCGATGATCTCCGGATTGACCAGATCGATCCGCCCTTCCCCCACGTCGATGACCACGACGCGGCGGAGTACCCCCACCTGGGGTGCCGCCAGACCCACGCCGTTGGCTTCCTGCATGGTCTCGTACAGATCGTCCAGCAGGGTACGGGTCCGCTGGTTCACAACCTCCAGCGGGCGGCTTTTCTTGCGGAGGGCTTCCTCGTCTTGTTCGAGGGTCAAAATGCGGAGAAGTGCCATGTAGGGTTCTTCCTTTCTGTCCTATCAAATGACGGCGGGGTTCGCGTCCGCCTCTAACCGGACGTCCCGGGGGCATTTGGAAAGCCCCAGCTCGTAACCGGCGGCGAAGAACGCCCGCGCCCGTGCGGAATCCGAATACTTGATGATGATCTTTTGCCGGTATCTCCCGCCTACGCGGTAAACGGTGCCGGGATAGGGACCGAAACGCTGTAATTTTACGTCTGCGTATTCCTCTGCGTGCAGCTGCGCCAGCAGGGAATCGAAGCTGCGGGCGAAGGAAGCACAGTCCTGCTCCTCCACCGCGGAGACGCCGAAGACCAGCATGGAGCAAAACGGAGGGAACACCACCGACCGACGGAGCAGGATCTCCGATTCATAGAACGCCTCGTAGTCCTGTGTCGCCGCCAGCTGCAGGATCTCGTTATCCGGATTATAGGTTTGCAGCACCGCAAGCCCCTTTTCGCCGCTGCGCCCCGCGCGGCCCACCAGCTGGGTCAGCAGGGAGAAGGTGCGTTCCCCGGCGCGGAAATCGTTCTGGTACAGGGAACTGTCCACGGAGATCACGCCCACCAGATCCACCCCCGGGAAATCCAACCCTTTGGACACCATCTGCGTGCCGAACAGGATATCCGCTTCCCGCTTCCCGAAGGTGTCCAGAATCCGGTCATGGGAGCTTTTTTCGGTGGTGGTATCCGCATCCATACGGATGGATCTTGCCGTCGGGAGCCGTTCGGTCAGCTCCTCCTGCAATTTCTGGGTGCCGAACCCGAAATAGCCGATGTGTTTGCTGCCGCAATCCTCGCAGACCCGGGGAAGCGGGCGGACATACCCGCAGTAATGGCAGGAAAGCCAGCCGTCGCTCTTCTTTTGCCCCTCATAAGCGTGATGGGTCAGGGAAACCGAGCAGTGGGGACAGGTATAGACCTTTCCGCAGCTACTGCAGGAGAGGTGGGATTGGTAGCCCCGCCGATTGACGAACAGGATCGCCTGCCGTTCCCGTTGCAGGGTACGCCCCAATTCCTCGTGCAGACGCGCGCCGATGAGTTTATCCGGGAACGCGCTTTCGTCCCCCCGCAGGTCCTCGATACGGACTTCCGGCAGGGTGGCGTTTCCGTAGCGTTTGGTGAGTTTTACCAGCGTATACACGCCGTTTTGCGCTTTGTAATAGCTTTCCACCGAGGGGGTCGCGGAGGCCAACAGCAACAGCCCGCCGCTCTTGGCACAGAGGAAGCGCGCCACGTCACGGGCGTGATATTTGGGGGAAAGCTCGCTTTTATAGGTAGATTCCTGCTCCTCGTCGATGACGATGAGCCCCAGATTGTCGAAGGGGGAAAAGACCGCGCTGCGGGTGCCCAGTACCACCTTGATCCTACCCTCCCGCATGGCGCGGAAGGCGTCCAGCCGCTCTCCCACGGAGAGCATGGAATGGATGATGGCAAGCTGATCCCCGAACACGCTGCGATAGGTGTTGGCAGCCTGTGCCGTCAGACCGATCTCCGGCAGCAGCAGGATGGCGGTCTGCCCTTTGGAAAGCACGTGTTTAACCGTTTCGATGATGACCTTGGTCTTCCCGCTGCCGGTCACGCCGTACAGCAGTGCCGCCTGAGGCTCCGGACGGTCGGCAAGAGAGCGCAGGGTGTTCACCGCCTCCGTTTGTTCCTCGGAAAGCACCGTGGGCGGCGGTGGCTCCACCGGGGTCTGCGACGAGAGGAAATCCCGCTCGACACGCACCTCTTCCCGGCGAACGACGCCCTTTCGCACCAGTGCGGAGACCACGGAAGGGGAGATGCCTCCGATCTCCGCGACTTCCCGCATGGTAGCGTAGGGATAGTGGGTCAACAGCTCCACCAGAACCTTTTGCTTTTCCGTCAGGGCGCTGTCGCTTTCCAGCAGGGAAAGGATCTCCTCCGCGCTGCCGCACAGCCGCAGCATGGTCAGATTCTTCTCGTTGAGCTGCTTGCGCACCCGGGAGCGTTTGGAGAGAAGCCCCATGCTGCAAAGCAGGCGCAAGGCACGCTCCGCTTCCTCCCCGTAGTCGGAGAGCAGTTTGCGTTCGGACGCTTCTCCTGCCGTGCAGACGGCACGGTACAGCAGTTGACAGCCGCCGCTCAAGGCTTCCGGCGCCTCCGCCCCCGTAGGGACATAGTAGACCTCCGTGCTCAGGTTGATCCCCGGCGGCAGGATGGTTCGGAACGCCTGCCCGATGGAGCAGAGAAAGCGCTCCTTCATGAACTTGCAAAGCTCCACGAAGGTCTCCGGCAGATCAAAGGGGTAATCTAAAATCTGGGAGACCGGCTTGACGCGGGGAAACTCGCAGGCTTCGGAAAACTCCGTCGCCACCGCGCTGACCTGTTTATTGCCCGCCCCGAAGGGGACCACCAGCAGGGAGCCCTTCTTCACCCGCTCCCGCAGCTCGGGAGGCAGGAAATAGGTGTACGGGCGATCCATGCGGTAGGAAGCGTCTAAAATATGAACGGAAACGTAAAGGTGTTCCATCGCTCCGGTGGGTCAGGGGCAGAGACGGTCAGTTGTTCTGGGTTCCGGAGATGGAATAGTCCCCGTATGCCAGTTTCTGCACCGCGATAGAGACGGGCTTGCGCACTTCGAACTCCGCAAAGGATTCCCGGGGCAGGAATTCCAGATCCTTGTGCTTTTCGGCGTACTCCCGTTCCTCCAGCATTTTTTCCGTGATGTGCCGCGCGCACTTGGCGGTGGCGATGACCAGACAGTACCGGTTGACCTGCCCTTTGGTGATCTGTTGAATAGAGGGATACAGCATATTTATCAAGTTTCCTTTCGGTTGTATTCTTATTTTACGGAGTTTCTTCCGCTTGTATTTGCTCCTGCAGTGCGGCGGTTTCCACCGCGCAACAGATGATATGCTCGCTGTCAGTGATCAGAACCGAACGGGTTTTTTTGCTGCCGGAGACGTCGATGACTCTGCCGGCGTTCTTGGCATCCTGCACCAGCCGCCGCACCGGAAGGGAATCCGGGCTGACCACTGCCACCAGCCGGGAGGCGTTGACGTAGTTCCCGCCGCCGAGATGGATCAGTTCCATGGATCAAACCTTGCCTTTACTCAATGTTTTGGATCTGCTCGCGGATCTTTTCGACCTCGCTCTTGGCTTCGATGACCAGTTTGGCGAAGCCGGTGTCGCTGGATTTGGAGCCGATGGTGTTGCACTCCCGGTTGATCTCCTGGGTCAGGAAATCCAACCGTCTGCCCACGGGACCGTCTTCCTCCAGCATGGCGCGGAACTGCCGGAAATGGCTGTCCAGCCTTGCCAGCTCCTCGCTGATGTCCGCTTTATCCGCAAAGACGGCACATTCCGTCAGCAACCGGCTTTCGTCCATGGGGACCTGCCCCAGCAGTTCCCGGACCCGGGCGATCATGCGCTCGTTGCTCTCTTTGACCACTTGCGGCACCTTTTCGGCAATCTGCTGTCGGATGCCTTCCAGCGTTTCCAGATGGGAAAGGACGTCCGCTGCCATCCGTTCGCCCTCTGCGCGCCGCATGGCAAGGAAGCTCTCAAATGCCTTCTTCGCCACCGGCTCCACCGCCGCCCAGACCTCGTTCATATCCTCATCCGGGGTGGTTTGCAGGAAGGTGTCCGGCTTGGAAGCGACGGTCTGCACCGTCACATCCCCGCCCAACTGATATTCCGCTTGCAACTCCCGCAGCAGACGGACATAGCTTTCCACGAATTCCCGGTTGATCAGCAGATTGGTCTTGACGCCGCCCACCGATTCGATGGTGAGGGACATCTCTACCTTTCCCCGGGAGATATAGGAGGACGCCAGCGTCTTGAGCTTTTCCTCCAGCGCGGTATAGAGCCGCCCGGTGCGGACGGAAGCGTCCAGATAACGGCTGTTGACGGACTTGACTTCCACTTGGATATCCCGCCCGCCGGAAATTTCCCGGTTCCGACCGTAGCCGGTCATGCTTTTGACCATGATTGCTGTTCCTTTCGTTTCACTTACGCATACGGTTCTTGATCTTCACGATATAGAAGACGGCCAGCTTCGCCAGCGCGAAATCGAACACCACGAAGGTGGCGTTGCCCAGCAGGGCAAGCACCCACAGGTTGCCGTCCAGCCATGCGTTTTCCACGCCCACCAGTTTTTTGATCAGCCAAAAGGCCGCCAGCAGAAAGGCGTTGAAGCAGACCAGTTTGACGGCGTATTGCAGCAGGAGGGGCTTGATCCGGTCCAGAAACACCTTGAGGACGGGGTAAAAGCCCAGAAACATGGCGAAGGTGATGGTCGCCGTTTGGGGGAACATGAGTACCGAAAGCAGGGCGGACACGAGGTACACGCCGCACGCCCAGCCCTTCCCCAGCTCGATGACTGCCACCATGACCGTCAGGGACGCCATCGCCGCGGCGGAAAGATCCAACAGCTCCACCATGGCGCCCAACAGCAGGAAGACCACGGCGAGGGCGGAAAGCATGCCCGCCAGCGCGACGGATTTGGAGTTGTTTTTCATGCTTTATCCCCCCCTTTGGGTCCAAATCGTACATCCCAAATTCGGTTGAAACTCTATGCTTGGAATGAACTTGCGGTAGCGCCGCGTGGTTCCCTGAAATTTCAGCCAACACGGAGTTTTGTCGGTTTGCCGCT
>JAFLUP010000015.1:30855-41889 GCA_022508745.1 Oscillospiraceae bacterium
GTTTGCCGCTTGCGGCAAATTCGCATCGTTCAGATGCGAAAGACGAAACTTTATGTTTGGAAGGAAACGTGAAGTTTCCTTCCAAATTTAGCATCGCCCGCCGTTGCACAGGCAGTTCATGCACATCATGGCAGAGCAGATGTCGCAGACGTCGCAGTTCTGCCCGCCCTGCATCCCCGTCCCGTAGGGGCCTTGGGGCGCGCCGCTGTTCATGCGCTGCAGGAAGGCTTGATACTCGTTGTTGTACGGTTCTATGTTGCAGGCGGTCTCGATCTCGCTTCTTGCGTCCTGCACCCAGCCGTTGCGGTAGAGCACCACGCCTTTGAGGAAGTGCCACTCCGCGTTCCGCTCGCCCATCGGCGTGCGGTTGAGGATGGTCTCCGCCTCCGCCGTGCGCCCGTTGTTGATGAGCTGACGGACGTGGGCATAATTCCCGCCGGAGGAGGAACCGTAAGAACCGGAAGAGCCGGAAGAACCGTAAGAGCCGGAGCTCCCCGAGGATCCGCCGGAACGAAGCTGTTGGATCTCCGCGTAGGCTTCGTTGATCTCCTTCATTTTCTCCGCCGCCAGATCTGCCAGCGGGTTATTCGTATAGTTGTCCGGATGGTACTGCTTGACCAGCGTCCGGTATGCTTTTTTGATCTCGCTGTCCGTCGCATCCGGAGAGACGCCGAGGACCTTGTAAGGATCGGACATTCAGGGCACACACCTTTCTTTGCACGTTTGGCGGTTTTTGAGGAAGATGGGCAAAGCCTTACGGTTGTTCTTCTTTGCCTGCATCGGGTTTCTTTTTCGTGCGCTTTTCCTCCACCTGCCGGATGGCTTCCCGCCCGCCCAGATCGCAGATGTTGAACAGGATGCGGTCCATCCCGGTGAGCACCGGACCGCAGGCGAGGGCGTAGGAGTGGGAAAAGACGTTCATGCTGTCGGTCAACGTCTGGCGGATCTCGCCCGCGTGCAGGAACACCTGCTCGGCCGAGCCGTATTTCGCCAGGAACGGGTTATAGCAGCCGCTTTCGGCGTCGGAAACAAAATCGTCGTAGGCGTCGATGAGGTAGATGAACCGCCCGATGTGGTAGCCGCATTGCTCTGCGATGACCTTTTTCTCGCCTTCCAGCCCGCCGGAGGCAACCGCTTTCAGGATACGCCCGAAGCAATCTGCGGCGCGGTCGGGGGAATCGCACTTCGCTTCCTCCAGCGCGTGCAGTTCCTCGATGGGGAGGCGGATGGCGTCCTCCATTTCGGCGCCGCCGCCCACCTTACGGCTCTTGCGCCGGATGCGCTTGAAGAAGGGGCGGAGCAGCCGTTTGCGGAAGCGGGAGAAACCTTTCTCGTCCCGCAGGTCGTCTTCCAGCTTGTAGTAGCTGAACAGCCCGAAGGCGGAAGCGGTATAGGCGAACACCTCGTCGCAGAGGATGGCCTGCTTCTTCCGCAGCTTATAGGGGCAGCGGACTTTTTCCGCCCGCACCTCGCATCCGGTGAGGGAGAGACGCAGGACGGAGAGGAAGGTAAAATCGTAGTTGAGCAGATAGCGGGAGGCGTGGGTGAGGTGCTTGCCGCTGTACCTGCAAAGCCCGCAGTAGACGGCGTCGTAGAAGTTGGCTTCCTTGACGAGCAGTTCGCTTTTCACGGGGCGAATATATCCGAACAACAGCACTCCTCCTATCTTAACACTTGATTATAGCACACATTTTTGAAAAACGCAATATATAATGAAGAATAATTTTTGATTTTTGCGGGTTCAATTTGCGGATTTCGCAAAAAAATCGCCGGAAAAACGAAAAAGTTTGCCGGAAAAGAAGTATTTCTTCGTTTTTGAGCGTATAAAGGAACAGATAGGAAAACCTACGGGAAGGGAGCGCTTGGGCATTATGAAAGAAGTTACGCTGCGGCGGGAGGAACAGTTCCTCTGCTCCCGGGCATTTCTCACCGCAAACACGGCGGGAAGGCTCCGCCCGGTGGTTCCCTGTCCGGTGCGGACGGAGTTCCAGCGGGATCGGGACCGCATCACCCACTGCAAGAGTTTCCGCAGATTGATGCATAAAATGCAGGTGTTCATCTCCCCGGCGGGGGACCATTACCGCACCCGGCTGACCCATACGCTGGAGGTGACGCAGATCGCCCGCACCCTCGCCCGCGCCCTTTGCCTCAATGAGGATCTGGCGGAAGCGGCGGCGCTGGGGCATGATCTGGGGCATACCCCCTTCGGACATTCCGGAGAGCGGGCGCTGGACAGGCTGTGCGACGGCGGATTCCGCCATTACGAGCAGAGCCTGCGGGTGGTGGACAAGCTGGAAAACGGCGGGGAAGGGCTGAATCTGACTGCTGAAGTGCGGGACGGTATCCTCAATCACTCCGGCTCCAACCGCGCCGCGACCTGCGAAGGGCGGCTGCTGAAGCTGGCGGACCGCATCGCTTACATCAATCACGATATCGACGACGCCTGCCGCGCAGGGCTCCTTCGGGAGGAGGAAATCCCCCGGGAGATCAGCGACGTGCTGGGGAGCACCCACAGCGACCGCATCACCGCTCTGGTCTGCGCCGTCATCGATCACGGGGTGGAACCGGATGTGGGCATGCTGGAGCCGTACGCTACCCTCATGGAGCAGCTGCGGCAATTCCTGTTTGCCCATGTCTACCGCAATGCGGTGGCGCAGGACGAGGAGGAACGAGTCTCCGATCTCATCGGCTTTCTGTTTGAGCATTTCTGCGCCCATCCGGAGAAGATCCCCCCGGAATACCGCAAGTATATGGAGGAGGACGGCGTGCAGCGGATCGTCGCGGATTACATCGCCGGCATGACCGACCGCTTCGCCATCCACTGCTTCGAGGAGCTGTTTGTTCCCCGGGTCTGGAGCGAAAAGTAATGGCGTTTTCGAAAACATTTTTGGAGGAAGTCAAGCATCGGACTTCCATCACGGACCTGATCTCCCGGTTTGTGCAGCTCAAACGCGCCGGCTCCAATTACGTGGGCAGATGCCCCTTTCACAGCGAAAAAACCCCGTCGTTTACGGTATTTCCGGCGACGGAAAGCTATTATTGCTTCGGCTGCGGCGCAGGCGGGGACGTGATCACCTTCACCATGCAGACGGAGGGGTTGGAATACCCCGAAGCGGTGGAGGCGCTGGCTTCCGCTGCCGGCGTCCCGTTGGAGCAGGATCCCTTCCGGCGGGAGGCGCCCGCAGCGCCTGCGGTACGCAAGGACCGGCTGGTGGAGATCAACACCGCCGCCGCACGCTTCTTCCGTTCCCGCCTGTTTGCGCCGGAGGGAAGGGAAGCCCTTACGTATCTGCTGGAAAAGCGGAAGTTCACGGAAACGACCATCCGCCGGTTCGGCATCGGCTACGCGCCCAACAGTTGGGATTCCCTCTGCAAGCACCTGCTGGGGCAGGGCTTTACGGAGGAGGAGATCACGGTGGCGTTCCTCGGGAAAACCGGGAAGAAGGGCTCCATGTACGATCTGTTCCGGCACCGGGTCATGTTCCCCATTTTCAGCCTCACCGGGGAAGTGGTGGCCTTCAGCGGACGGGCGCTGGCGAAGGACGAGGAGCGCAAGTACGTCAATACCTCCGACACGCCGCTGTTCAAGAAGAGCCGGCTGCTGTTCGGTATGAATTTTGCAAAAAACGAGGCGGAGAAGGGCTTCATCCTCTGTGAGGGTGCGCCGGACTGCATCGCCATGCATCAGGCGGGCTTCGGCAACGCCGTCGCCACGCTGGGCACTGCCATCACCGGGGAGCACGCCCGGCTGGTGGCGAGATACACCAAAGAAGTCTATCTGGCTTACGATAACGACGGCGCCGGCGGAAGGGCGACTCTGCGGGGCATCGACCTGTTGGAGCAGGTGGGGGTGAAGACCCGCGTCCTGACGCTGGACGACAAAGCCACCAAGGATCCGGACGAATATATCAAAGCACACGGGGAAAAAGCGTTTCAAGCCCGGGTGGAGGCGTCCCAAGGGCAGGTGGATTATCGCATCGGGGAGATCCTCTCCCGCTATACGCTCTCGGAGCCGGACGACAAGCTGCGCTGCGGCGCGGAGCTGGCTGGGTACATTGCTTCCCTGCAAAACCGCATGGAGCGGGAGGTATACGCATCCCGCGCGGCGGAAAAACTGTCTTTGTCGGCCTCCGCTTTCAAGGAAGAAGTGGAAAAACGGCACAAAACGCTGGAGGCGAAAACCCGCAAGCAGGAAGCCACCCGCGTTTTGCAAACGGCTGCGGGATACGGCGATACGGTCAACCCGGACAAGCTGCGATATTCCTCCGAAGCGCCCCATGAGGAAGCCATCCTCGGCATCCTGCTGCTGCACCCGGAGTTCGGCCCGAAGGCCGTTCCGCTGCTGGCGCCGGAGGACTTCGCCACCGCGTTCAACCGCAAGCTGTGGGAGCTGTTTTCCCCCTCTTTTGCCGCCGGGACGGAGCCGGATCTGGCTTCCGACGGCGCGCTGAACGTGCGGGAAATGGGAGCGGCGGAAGGCTGCCGCGCCGCCCGCGCCACGCTGGGCGGAAACACGGAGGAAGCGCTCAACGGGCACATCCGTGCGCTGAAACATCTGCGGGAAAAGCAGACGTATGAGAAAAAGATCGAAAGTTCCCCTGCGGACGCATTGAAGGAGTATCTGGAATCCCTTCGCACCCGCAAAGAGGATTGAGAAACGGAAAGGAAACACACATGAAGGAAGACTTTTTTACGTCGGAAGAACTGGAAAACGCCAAGAACCGGGGGAGCATCGCTCCGTCGGCGGTATTAACGAAATTGGTCGGCACGGACGCTTCCGTGGAGGAGCTGGAAAAGCTCTGCGAAATGCTGGACGAAATCGGCGTGGAGATCACTGCCGGACTTCCCAGCGGCAGCTTTGACCTGCAGGGGGACGACCTGTTCGAGGAGGAGAGCGCCGAGGAAAGCATGGAGGACGCCGAGCAGCTGCTCAATCAGGAAGGCGTCGCCACCGACGATCCGGTACGTATGTACTTAAAGGAGATCGGTAAGGTGCCTCTGCTTTCGGCGGAGGAGGAGCTGGCGCTGGCGGAAAAAATGTCCCAGGGGGACGTGAAGGCCAAACAGCAGTTGGTGGAAGCCAACCTGCGTTTGGTGGTCAGCATCGCCAAACGTTATGTCAACCGCGGGATGTTCTTTCTGGATCTCATCCAGGAGGGCAATCTGGGTCTGATGAAGGCGGTGGAGAAGTTCGATTTTGCCAAGGGCTACAAGTTCTCCACTTACGCCACATGGTGGATCCGGCAGGCCATCACCCGCGCCATCGCGGATCAGGCGCGTACCATCCGTATCCCGGTGCATATGGTGGAGACCATCAACCGGGTGCTGCGCATCTCCCGGCAGCTCTTGCAGGAAAACGGCAGGGAAGCCACGGACGACGAGATCGCACAGGCGCTCTCCATGCCGGTGGAAAAGGTGCGGGAGATCCTGAAGATCGCGCAGGAGCCGGTCTCGCTGGAAATGCCCATCGGCGAGGAAGAGGACAGCCATCTGGGGGATTTCATCGCGGACGACAATACCATGGCGCCGGCGGAAGCGGCGACTTCCACCATGCTGCGGGAGCATCTTCTGGAGGTGCTGCACACCCTCACGCCCCGCGAGGAAAGCGTGTTGAAGCTGCGGTTCGGGCTGGAGGACGGTCGTCCCCGCACACTGGAGGAAGTGGGCAAGGTGTTCGACATCACCCGCGAACGCATCCGGCAGATCGAGGCCAAAGCGCTGCGCAAGCTGCGCCATCCCAGCAGAAGCAAAAAGTTGAAAGATTATTTGGAATAAACCGATATTATATTTGTATCCGGAAAGGAATCGTCACATACCTATGAAAGAACAGCTTGAAAAGATCCGTTCCCTGGCGGCGGAGGCCATCTCCCGCGCAGCGGACGAGCAGACATTGGAGGAAGCGCGTATCCGCTTTCTCGGCAAGAAAGGGGAGCTGACCGCCATCCTGCGGGGCATGGGAAATGTTCCACCGGAGGAGCGTCCCACCGTGGGCGCGCTGGTCAACACCGTGCGCACCCATATCGAGGAAGCGCTGCATGAGCGTTTCGAACAGCTCAAAGCCAGCAGCATGGAGCGCAAACTCCGGGCAGAAACCATCGACGTGACCCTCCCCGCGCCGGAAAAGCGCGTCGGGCGGCTGCATCCCATTACGCAAACCCGCAACCGCATGGCGGAAATCTTCACCGGCATGGGCTTTGAGATCGCGGAAGGACCGGAGGTGGAGAGCAGCTACAACAACTTCGACGCCCTCAACGCCCCGGCAGACCATCCGTCCCGGGATGAGACGGATACCTTCTATTTCTCCGAGCAGGTGCTGCTGCGCACCCAGACGTCCCCGGTGCAGATCCGCGCCATGGTGGGCAAAACGCCTCCCATTCGCATCATTTCTCCCGGTCGCGTCTACCGCAACGACGTCGCGGACGCCACCCATTCCCCCATGTTCCATCAGTGCGAGGGGCTGGTCATTGACAAGGGCATCACCATGGGCGACCTGAAGGGTACATTGGACGCTTTCGCGAAAGCCATGTTCGGGGAGCGCACCCGCATCCGCTTCCGCCCCCACAACTTCCCGTTTACCGAACCTTCCGCGGAGGTGGACGTTTCCTGCTTCGTCTGCGGCGGCAAGGGCTGCCGTCTCTGCAAGGGAGAGGGCTGGATCGAGATCCTCGGCGCCGGGATGGTGCATCCCAACGTGCTTCGCGCCGGCGGGATCGACCCGGAGGTGTACTCCGGCTTCGCCTTCGGGATGGGCATCGAGCGCGTCGCGATGACCATGTACGGCATCGACGACCTGCGGCTGATGTTCGAAAACGACGCCCGATTCCTGGGGCAGTTCTGATCGTGGGGGTAACTGAATTATGAAAATTTCATTGAATTGGCTGAATGATTATGTAAACCTCTCTGCCGTAGAGACTCTCACCCCCCGCGTGTTCGCGGAGGCCATGACCATGAGCGGCACGAAGGTGGAAGGCTATGAGGATCTGAGCGAACGGCTGTCGAATATTGTGGTGGGCAAATTGCTCTCCGTGGTCCCCCATCCGGATTCCGATCACATGGTGATCTGTCAGGTGGATGTCAGCGGTGAGCGCCCGCTGCAGATCGTCACCGGCGCACAGAACGTCAAGGAGGGGGATCTGGTTCCCGTCTGCCTGAACGGCGCCCGTCTGCCGGACGGAAAGACCATCAAGACCGGCAAGCTGCGGGGCGTGGTCTCGGAAGGGATGCTCTGCTCCCTCGGCGAACTGGGGCTGACCGTGCGGGACTTCCCCTATGCCATCGAGGACGGCATCTTCATCCTGCAAGAGGAATGCAAGCCCGGGGACGACATCCGGGACGTGCTGCATATGCGGGACATTCTGGTGGATTTCGAGCTGACCTTCAACCGTCCGGACTGTCTTTCCTACATCGGGATCGCCCGGGAGGCTGCCGCGACCTTCCATCTGCCCATGACGCTGAAGGAGCCGACGGTTCCGGCGAACAACAACGGGGAGACGGTGGAGCAGATGCTCTCCGTGGAAGTGAAAAACCCCGTGCTTTGCCCCCGTTATACGGCTCGCGCGGTGAAAAACGTGAAGATCGCGCCCTCGCCCCTGTGGATGCGCACCAAGCTGCGCAACGCCGGCATCCGTCCCATCAACAACATCGTGGACATCACCAACTACGTGATGCTGGAATACGGACAGCCCATGCACGCCTTTGACGCGCAGATGATCCAGAGCGGGCGCATCGTGGTGCGCAACGCCGCGGAGGGGGAGAGCATCACCACCCTCGACGGCAACGAACACCCTCTGACCACGGATATGCTCTGCATTGCCGACGGGGATAAGCCCGTCGCCCTCGCGGGGGTCATGGGCGGTCTGAACAGCGAGATCACGGAAAGCACCGCCACGGTCATCTTCGAGAGCGCCAACTTCGCCCGGGAGAGCATCCGCAAGACCTCCCGCGCGGTGAATCTGCGGACGGATTCCTCCTCCCGCTACGAGAAGGGGCTTCCTCCCTGCAACACGCTTCCCGCCGTACAGCGCGCCTGCGAGCTGGTTCTGGAGCTGGGCGCCGGGGAAGTGGTGGACGGCATCATCGACATCTGCAACACAGATATCGGCAACCGCACCATCCCCTTCGATTGGAAGCGGGTCAACGCCCTGTTGGGCACGGAACTGACCGCCGCGGAGATGGCGGAGCTGCTGCGCCCGCTGGAGGTGGTCTGGGACGGCAAGGACAGCCTGACCGTACCTCCCTTCCGCGCCGACCTGATCGAGACGGCGGACATCGCGGAGGACGTGGTGCGTCTGTACGGCTTTGACAAGATCGAAGCCACCCGCTTCCGCGGGGAAGCTACACAGGGGGGCGAAACCCCGGAGCAGAAGTTCCGCACCCAGATCGACCGCACCATGACGGGGCTGGGCTACAACGAGCTTTGCACCTATTCCTTCGTTTCCCCCAAGGAGCTGGACCAGATCCGCATCCCTGCGGATTCGCCTCTGCGGGAGCAGTTGACCATCCGTAACCCGCTGGGGGAGGATACATCGGTCATGCGCACCCACGCGCTGCCCTCGGTGCTCCGCGTGGCGGCATACAACCTGTCTCACCGGGTGAAATCCGCAAAGTTCTACGAGAACGCCATGCTCTACGCCAAGGAAGGGGAGATGTCCCGGGAGAGCCGGACGCTTTGCTTCGCGTTCTACGGCGAAGGGGATTTCTACGCCCTCAAGGGGGATGTAAACGCGCTGTTCACCGCGTTGGACGTGCGGGACTACGTGTACACCGCCGAGACGGAGACCCCGTATTTCCATCCGGGACGTTGTGCGAAGATCACCGTGGGGGACGTCTGCATCGGTACCATCGGGCAGGTGCATCCCACCGTCTGTCAGGCGTTTGACATCGACGTACCGGTTTATGCGGCTCTTCTGCCGGACGAGGCGCTGTACAGCGTCGTTGCTGCGGAAAAGAAATACCGTCCGCTGCCGGTGTTCCAATCCATGGAGCGCGACTTGGCGCTGCTGTGCGACGAAGGTCTGGAGGCGGGAACCCTCTGCGGGCTGATCCGTTCCTACGCGGGCAAGTCGCTGGAGGACGCGTTCGTCTTTGACGTGTACAAGGGCAAGGGCATCCCGGAAGGGAAGAAGTCCGTGGCGGTGCGTCTGGTGTTCCGTCTGCAGGATCGCACCATGACCGACGAGGAAGCCGACAACGGCGTGCGGAAGGTTCTCAAGAAGCTGGAAAGCGAGAACGGAATCCAGCTCCGGGGCTAATCGCTGAATTTTTCACACAATTTTATGCGAAACCCTTGCAAAATCCGCCGAAACGGTATATAATATAGTTCGGTGACGAGGTTTTCAAGAAAGGAAGGTAAAACACATGAATCTGCAAGACACCAGGCAAAAAACGATCACGTTTTCCGTCAAGGATACCCGAAGGGAAGAGATCCGCGAGATCGTCCGGGGCGTCTACAATTCCTTGATCGAAAACGGGTACAACCCCACCAACCAGATCGTCGGGTATATCATCTCGGAGGATCCCACCTATATCACCAACTACAAGAACGCCCGCACGATCATCAGCAAGCTGGATCGCGACGAGCTGCTCCGTGCGCTGGTGGAGGACTTCATTCGTCTTGAGAAATTCGAAAAAGGCTGAACGCCTTTTTCCATGTAACGGTAAGTAAGAAAGGACTGGTTCTATGGAAGGGCAGAAGCTGCTGACGTATAAGGGCAAGCCGCTGGTAAGGCAGGGACGTTTCCTGTTCTACGGCAATCCGGACGATCCGTATATTCTCTTTATGAATATTCTGGATACCAAAAAAGTGGGGGACTTGGAAGTCGCCACCCGCGTCCTCGTGCAGATCCAGGATACGGACGACGAGAAGATGTTCAACGACAAGATCCTCAAGCAGTGCGAAAAGCGCAGCTTGTGCGACGCGTTCGACATCGGTGTGATCTGGCTGGAACGGGCACTTAAGGCATAAAGCGCAAGTAAACAAACGGGCGGGGACTCCTCCGTCCGTTTTGCATGAAAAACGGAAAGGAGTGACCAAAGAATGGCGACGCACGTCTTTTGGGATTGGAACGGCACCCTGTGCGACGACGTCCTGCTGGCGCTGGAAGCGGTCAACGAAATGCTGCGCAAGCGCTCCCGCACGCCCATCACGCTTGCGGACTATTACAGCTACATCGGCATCCCCATCCGGCGGTTTTACGAGCACGTGTTTGACCTGAACGAAGTGCCCATGGAGGTCATCTCCGTGGAATACAACACGTACTACGACGCGCATCTGCGGGAGGATTGTCTGATGCCCGGTGCGCGGGAAACCCTTTCCGTTCTGCGGGACGCGGGGGTAAAGCAGTACATTTTGACCTCCTCCCATAAGGAAAGCGTGCTTCCCACGGTGAAAAAGCTGGGGCTGCTGCCCTTTTTCGACGCGGTGCTGGGGGCAGACGACTGGCATGTGCAGTCCAAGGAGGATCGGGCGCGGTCGTTTTGCGAAGCCAACGGTCTGTGGGGGGAATCCCTATGGTTCGTGGGGGATATGCTGCACGACCGGGACACGGCGAACGCCTGCGGGGGTTCCTGCCTGCTGATCCCCGGCGGGCACCAGAGCGAAGAGGCTCTGCGGGGCGCAGGGAACTGCTTCTGCCCCTCCATCGCGGAGGTGCCGGCAAGAATCTGTATGAACGCCGGAAAATGAAAAACCATGCGGAAAAAGATTGACAAGCGGCGAAACTTTTGATATAATAATATGGATTGCGATACGGAACGTAGAGAAAACAGAAAAGGTAGGAATGAGCATATGCTGACAGCGATCGCGGGAACCAACTGGGGAGACGAAGGCAAGGGCCGCATGGTGGATCTTCTTTCCGAAGAATACGACATTGTGGTGCGGTATCAGGGCGGCAACAACGCGGGACACACCGTGATCAACGACCGGGGCGAGTTCATTCTGAACCTGCTTCCCTCCGGCATCCTGCGGGAAACGGTGGTCAACGTGCTGGGGAACGGCATGGTCATCGACATCCGCCATCTCTGCGAGGAGATGGA
>JAFLUP010000016.1 GCA_022508745.1 Oscillospiraceae bacterium
AGAAGTTCACCTTCACCATCACCTTGAGCGATGATTCGATCAACGGTACCTTCGGAGACATGACCTTTAAGAACGGCGTTGCCACCATCCAGCTGGCGAACGGTGAAAGCGCCACCGCAACGGGGCTGCCCACCGGCATCACCTACACGATAGAGGAAACCGCCGACGACGAGTACACTGTCGAGTCCACCGGCGCGACCGGGACGATCACCGAGGAAACTGCGGAGGCGAGCTTCGTCAACCACAAAGTTCAGCCCGAACCGTCTCCCGAGACCGGCGACAAGTCCCTCTTTGCACTGACGCTGACCATGATCGGCAGCATCGGGCTCATCGTACTGGCCACTCGCAAGAGAAGCCGCAGCGCGATGTAACCTGAAACGCATGAACCATAGCAACCCATAACAACAAAGCAGGAGCCGGGGTGCCATCGCACCCCGGCTCCTTCCTATTGTGAATGCAATATTTTTCGGAGGAACCGCCCTTTCCCTTCCTGCTTGCCGCAATGCCGGAACGCAAGCGCAGAAAGCGAACACCGTGCTGCACAACCTCAGGCCAATCACGGTCGCCGTCTTGGTGTTGGGAACAGGATCCCTCCTCAATTCCCTTTCTGCTGGTTTCCGGCTGGTTTCCAGCTGCCTCGCCGGTGCGTTTACCGGCGTCTGCGCGCAGCTTGCAGTCAACCTGCTGCGGAAAGAGTCCCAATCAATCCTCCCCCGGCATAGCAAAACCTCCTACGATAGTTGGCTTAACTACCCGTAGGAGGTTTCTCGGTTTATACGCCGGTTTCCCCGCTTTTCGCGGTCTTTTTATGCCTTTTTCTTCGGGATAACGATGGCAGTTACCACCGATGCAAGGGCGAGGATCGCCACGACGATGGCTACCACCGTCATCGAGGAACCTTCACCGGAACCGGAATCCGAACCGGGTCCGGAAACGGTCGCGGAAGCGCCTGCCGCCGGTGTAAAGTGGATGGCTGCCTCCTGCGTCGTCAGACTGACCACGTTTTTGCCTGTTTGCAGCGTCACGCTGAAGGTATCCTCCGCCTCGGCGAAGAAGTTGTAGTCGTCATAGACGGGAGAATAGGTGGTTTGATCCATCGCGCCGTTCTGCCCGAAGGTGATGAGCCGCAAATATCCGTCGCCGTTGCACTGGTACCCATTGATCAGGTGATTCGGGTCGGTCTCGGTTTCGGCGAACTGGTAGTCAGACAGGATCTCCCAGATGTATCTCCCGTCACCCAGATCCTTCTGGAGATGCTGTGCGCCGTGGTCGTGGCCGCAGAAGATGGCGACAACGTTGCTGTTTGGTTTGATGATATATTCCATGATCTCCGCCGCGCGGGAATCGTTATATGCCGACGGATTGGAGTCGTTTTCCACATACTGCCCCAAATAGTTGAGGTAGGGATGCACGCAGAGGATGACCGAGCGGTCGGGATATGCCTTGCAGACCGCGTTCGCCCATGCGAGGGTACGTTCCTCCGCCTCTACCCCATTGCTGAGGTACATAAAGAGGTAATCGGTGCCGGCGATGGTGATGAGGTCATAGTGGCAGGTGTTGTCATCGAGATTGCCGCCGTACCACAGGTTGCCCGCAAAGCGGGAGGCGGGGAAATTTTTCTTGAAATTCGTAAGATCCGGCGGGAAGTTGGCGGTGTCATGGTTGCCGGCGAGCACCCCGTTGGGCATCCCGGCGTTGTCAAGGATCTTGTGGACTTGGTTGGCGAATTTCCACTCGTTCAGCGCATCCGCGCCGGAACCGGGGGTGTCGACGATATCCCCCGTATGGATCAGATATCCCGCCTTCTGCTCGTTGTACAGATCCACGCTGTATTGCAGCAGAAGCTCATACGTGCTGTGGAGGTCGTCAAACTTGGAATAGTACTGGGTATCGGTGATCCAGACCACCGTATCCGAAACGGCGACGTACTTCTTCGGACGGACGGAGATCTTGACTTCCCCGTTTTTGATGTACTGCCCTTCCTCGACGGTGACAACGCACCGCGCACCGCTCTGGGCAGCAGTCAGCTCCACATACATATTTTGCGCATAATCGAACGCAGAAATGCTGATCAGCCCGTTTTCGCCGGTGCTTCCCAGATATTCAAAGGTGAAGGTTTTGCTCTCCCCGATGTTGTAGACGTATTCGGCACTGTCCCCCGTGATCGTGGGCGCGACGGTTTGCTTTTCCAGACCGCTTTCGATCTCCGCGCTTTTTTCGCACAGGACGAATTCCGTGCAGACGATGGAGCTGTTTCCGTGCACGTCGGTGGCGGTGACGGTGAGCAAGTGCCTCCCGAGGGCATATCGCTCAAGACTTTTGCCGGGGGCGTAGGACTTCCCGTCGATGTCGGCGTTGATCGTCACATCGCCGGAGGGGTCGCTCGCGCTGAACTCGATCACGTCGTCCGGGTACAATGCGGTTCCGAAGGAAAGGTCGAGGGCGATGGTCGGACCGGTGTTGTCCACGCTAAACGTCACCTCTTTGAGGGTCTCGCTCCCTGCCGTGACTGTGAGAGTATGCTCGCCGTCAGGAAGGGTTGTGGTATCGAAGGACGCCACATAGCCGGTGGACGCGCCGATCTTTTCGGCAAGATCCGGGAAAACAAAGGAGATATACAGCGCCGTATTCGGTGTGCTACCGCCCATACCCGTTTCCGCGCTCCAACCGTCCCCCATGTTGTACACCTTGTTCGGATCGTAAGACTCGGTCACGTCGCGGGTGTCGCCTGTCCCCACGACGGGATAGTGCAGGATCACCGATTCCGGCAGGACCGTCTCCCCGTTGGGAAGCATGATGGAAACGCCTTTGACCTCCTGGTCGTCCAGATTGTAGGTGCCGTAGACCAGCCCTTTTCCGTATTCAAACCCAATGGAGGAGGGCACATACGTCAGCGTGGCGTCTCCACTTTCGAACACCGAGCTGTCGAATTCGATCTCATAGGAGCCGGATGTGGAGGGAATGGAGGTGAAAGCGGAACCCTTGTAATAGATGTTTCCGCCGTCGTAATCCACGCCGGTCGCCGTGAACAGGAAGCGCGGCTGCCCGGCGTTGACGCCGAGGGACACGCCGTCCACCGCCATCTCGATGCCGCCCCTGCCGGAGGCGATGAATTGAAAGCTGCCGGAAAGGACATCCCCGTCCTTTACATTGACGACAACGCCGTCGGCGGCAACTGCCGGGACCGCAAAGAGGAACAGAAGCCCCACGGTCAAAAGAAGTGCTGCAAAACGTTTCATGTTTTTCCTCGCTTTATCATGATTCATATGGGAACAACGACTGATACCATGCTCCAAATTGCATTATAGCATAAACTCCCTCACGATTCAACAGAATTGTTCAATTTTCAAAAAAATAACTTCCTCGCCGCTTTTGCGGATGGGTTTCCTTTCTATTGACAAACCGTTTTTCCATGTTACAACAAAAAACCGACCGACGGTCGGAAATCTCCGAAAGGAGCGTGAAAACAAAGGAAGTGTACCAAAGGAGAAAAGAGAAAGCAGGAACTTTGCAGATCGCATAGCTGCTGTTCCTCATGGCGGCGGTGAATCTCATCATCGGCGCGCTCCTGTGCCGCCCCATCAAGCGCATCACGGCATATTCCCTCATCAAGGAATAAGGATTTCTCAAGGGTTCCTATTGACTTTTTCGCCGTAATATGCTAAAATACTTTCCGCACCGACAGCGGTAAGAAAAGCGCACAGAAAAGAGGAAAAACAACATGGGCGGCATCTTCGGACTTTGTACAAGCAATGAATGTGTAACGGATCTGTTTTTCGGAACGGATTATCATTCCCATCTCGGCACCCGGCGGGGCGGTATGGCGGTTTTCAACGGCACGCATTACACGCGGGCGATCCACAACATCGAAAACTCCCCCTTCCGCACCAAATTCGAGGACGATATTCAGGAAATGAACGGATGCGTGGGAATCGGCTGTATCAGCGACGAATACCCCCAGCCCATCATCCTCAACTCCCGCATCGGCACCGTGGGCGTCGTTACGGTGGGAAAGATCAACAACAAAGAAGAACTGATCCGGCAGCTCATCGACGAAGAGCACGTCTCCCTGACCGCTATGAGCGACGGCTCCATCAACGATACGGAGCTGGTCGCCGCGCTGATTTGCCGCAAGGACAACGTCCCGGACGGGATCCGGTACGTCCAGAGCAAGATCGACGGCTCCATGACCATGTTGGTCTCCGCCGACGGCGGCATATACGCCGCACGGGACAAATACGGGCGGACGCCGCTGTTCATCGGGAAAAAGTGCGGCGAAGAGAGCGGATACTGCGCAAGTCTTGAATCCTTTGCATACGTCAATCTGGGGTATGAGACCTGCCACGCGCTGGGACCGGGAGAGGTTGTCTTCTTTACCGCTTCGGAAATGACCACCGTGTGCAGGCCGGGGAACGAAATGAAAATGTGCACCTTCCTGTGGCTGTACTACGGCTTCCCCACCTCCGATTACGAGGGAAGCAACGTGGAGGAAATGCGCTACCGCTGCGGACAGAGCATGGCGGAGCAGGATCTCGCCAATGGGACCAACGTGGACGTGGACTATGTGGCCGGAATCCCCGATTCCGGAACGCCTCACGCCATCGGCTACGCCAACCGTTCCGGAATTCCCTTTGCAAGACCCCTGCTCAAATACACTTCCACCTGGCCGCGCAGCTTCACCCCCAAGGATCAAAGCAAGCGCAACCTCATCGCGAAGATGAAGCTCTCCCCCGCCGATTCGCTGATCAAAGATAAAAAGCTGCTGCTCATCGACGATTCCATCGTCCGCGGCACCCAGCTGCGGGGCATGATGGAGAATCTGACCGCCCACGGCGCCAAAGAACTCCACGGACGCATGGCATGCCCGCCGCTGCTGTTCAACTGCAGGTATCTGAACTTCACCCGTTCCGTCAAGGAAAGCGACAACATCGCCAGACGCGCCATCATCAAGCTGGAGGGCACGGAAACGGTCAGCGCAGAACGGCTCGAACCGTATACCGAATTCGGCACGAAGCAATACAACAGCATGGTGGAGGAGATCCGCACCAACCTGCACTTCGACACGCTGGAATACCACTCTCTGACCGGTATGCTGGGCAGCGTCGGCGTCGACAAATGCAAGCTGTGCACCTACTGCTGGACGGGGAAAGAATAAACGTCCAACGAACGATTCAGCACGCGGATCAATCACAGAAAAGAGAGGGATTACGTATGAATGAGATCATCAAGGGAATGGGATTCCACCACATTGCACTCCGGTGCAAGGATATCGACAAGAGCATCGAATTTTACAAAGCGATCGGCTGCGTAGTCACCACCGTATGGGGAACCCCTCCCCACCACTCCGCCATGGTGGACATCGGCGACGGCGGACGGATCGAGTTATTCAGCGGCGGCGTGGAGGAGACGACCGAATCCGACACCCGCAGCGGCGAATGGCTCCATCTTGCCGTGACCTCCGACGACCCGGACGCCGCTTTCGCCACCGCCATCGCCGCGGGCGCCACCGAAAAGTTTGCGCCCTATGACGCGATGCTCTCCTCCGACCCGCCCATGCCCTTGCGCATCGCCTTTGTGTATGGACCGGACAAAGAGGTGATCGAGTTCTTCCACGTGAAGGAACAAGCGTAACCTTTTCCCCAAATCAAAAAACCGACACACCGCAAAAACGGAAGTGTCGGTTTTTTTGTAACGAACTAAATCCACTTCAAAAGGAAGGAAAAGCCCAGCAGAAGGAGCAAAAACGCGAAATTGAACGCCGAAAACTTCGCGAGATAGGACCGCGCCTTTCCGGGATTGTGCTTGATATACTCCCGGAAGGTGATCAGACTCGCCAGTGACGCGATCAACGTGCCCACACCGCCGATGTTCACCCCCACCAGCAGATCCCGGTACTCCCCGGTGAATTGGGACAGCAGGATCGCCGATGGCACATTGCTGATGAACTGGCAGGAAAGCGTGCTGAACAACAGCGTGCTTTTGTCCAGCAGGAACCCGAAAAAGTTCCGTACCGCGTCGATCCTCGCCATATTCCCGGCAAACACAAAGAAAAACACAAAGGTCAGCAGGAGCGGGTAATCCACGGCGGCGAGCGCCTTCCGATCCACGATCAGCAGCACTCCGGGGATGATGAGCAGCCCCACCCAATAGGGGATCGTGCGGAACACGATGGCGATCGCCAGCGCAAACAGGCAAAGATACAGCGCCGTTCGCCGTGGATCCAGTGAAACGCTCTCGTCCTCCACCTGCAGGGGTTCGTTTCTCACAAAGACGCAGCAGCATAGGGTGATCAGCACCACCGAAAAGACAAAGGGCGGCGCCATGATGCGCAGGAACTCCCCGTTGGGGATGGTAAACTTCGTATATAAATAGAGGTTCTGCGGGTTCCCGAAGGGCGTCAGCATACCGCCCAGATTGGCGGCAATGTTCTGCATGATGAAGGTAAACGCCATGTATTTCTGCTTGCCGGTGGTCGTTAATGCGAAATAGCCCAGCGGCAGAAAGGTGAGCAGCGCCATGTCGTTAGCGATGAGCATGGAACCGATAAAGGTGATATACACCAACGCCAGCACGCACAGCCTTGCGGTTTTGAACAGGTGAACGATCTTTCGCGCCAGAATATAGAAGAAGTCCAGATCCTTCAGGGCGCACACCACCGCCAATGTGCAAAACAGGCAGGTCAGCGTTTTGTAATCAAAATACTCCAGATACTTCCCGTCGATCGGAATGAGCAGTGAAGTGATGATCGCCGCAAACAGCGCGATCACCATGACCGTATTCTTCTTGAAAAAGCCGAAGCAGACCGAACGGATCGGTCTCCCGGTGATAAGTGCATCCATCTTGTGACTTCTCTCTACCTGACAAATTTCGTATATTTCCGCACAACGGGACATACTATAGCGCAGTCTTTCGCATTTGTCAATAGGAAAAAGGAGAGTTTTCACAACCGGCTATGTTTCTCCCCTTCGACGGCTCCCGATTTATGAAAAAACACAAGAAAAAAGAAAGATCCACGTACAAAAATCTTGCTTTTTTCGCGAAAATGTGCTATGCTGACGAAGGACAGGAAGGGGTGCAAGCACATGATCCGGCAAGAGTTGATCGATTTTCTCACGGAGAACTACTGGCAAAACAGCCGGGAGTGGTTTCAGGCACATAAGGAGGAGTATCGGCAAAAGGTCGTTTCCCCTATGGCGGAGCTTGTGGTAGCGCTGACGCCCTTCATGAAATCTGTGGATCCGCTGATGGTCTGTGAGCCGAAGGTGAACAAGACCATCTCTCGCATCTATCGGGATCTGCGCTACGCGAAGTATGATACCCTCTATCGGAACGAGGTGTGGATCTCCTTCCGGCGGGATCACAAGGAATTCCCGCTGTATCCGCAGTTTTATGTATATATCACCCCCGTGGAGTTCGGGTACGGGTGCGGCTATTATCTCGCGTCCCCGGAAGTGATGCGGACCATCCGCTCCCTCATCGTGGAGCGCTCCCCGCGTTTCACGGAGATGTTTACGGCATTTAACAAGCAGGACATCTTCACCCTTCAGGGAGACGCCTACAAAAAAGACCGCTTCCCGGAGGAACCGGCGGCGTACAAGACTTGGCTGAACAAAAAGAACCTTTTCGCGGAATACGTGAGCCGGGACTTTGACCGATTGTTCTCCCCCGAAATGGACTTCCCCTCGCAGGTGGCGCGGGAGTTCGAAAAGCTGATCCCGCTTTATCAATTCCTGCTGTACGCGGAGGAGAAGAAGGACTTATAGCATGGAAATGGGCTGTCAAACAAGCGATGCTTGTGCGGCAGCCCATTGTGTTTATGTGGTTGTCTTCCCTGTGTCGGTGCGGATCAGGTCCTTCACCACTTCTCCGGCGATGATCAGCCCCACGACGGAGGGAACGAAGGCGTTGCTGCCGGGAACCTGCCTGCGCTGAGTACATTTTCGCGCCGTACCGGGCGGGCAGATGCAGTTGGTGCGGCAACTGTTTGCCATATCCTCCAGCGGCTTGATAGGCTGCTCTTTGGAGTAGACCACCTTCAGCTTCCGGATGCCCCGGCGTTTCAGCTCGTACCGCATCACCTTCGCCAGCGGACAGACGGAGGTCTTATAGATGTCCGTCACCTCAAACGCAGTGGGGTCCAGCTTATTCCCTGCCCCCATGGAGCTGATGATGGGCGTACCGGCACGCTGGGCACATTCCACCAGCGCGATCTTGCCCTTCACCGTGTCGATGGCGTCTACCACATAGTCATAGGCGGAAAAATCAAACTGATCGGCGGTCTCCGGCAGGAAAAAGGTTTTGTAAGTATTCACCACCGCCTGCGGGTTGATCTCCGCGATACGCTGGGCGGCTACGTCCACTTTATACTGCCCGATGGTCTTGCGGGTCGCGTGCAGTTGGCGGTTAAGGTTGGTCAGGCAGACCTTGTCGTCGTCGATGAGATCCAGCGTGCCCACGCCGGAACGGGCGAGAGCTTCCACGGTATACCCGCCCACGCCGCCGATGCCGAAGATCGCCACCCGCGCGGAAGCGAGAAGCTCCATGGCTTCCTTGCCAAACAGAAGTTCCGTTCTTGAAAATTGTGTCAACATATGTTAAATCCCCGAAAGTGTGCGATTCATGCTGCCGGTTCGGTAACCGCCCAGATCCAGCGAGACGTAGGCAAAGCCCAGCTCCCGTAAGTAACGATCCAGCTCCGCGGCGGCGTCTCCCGCCAGTATCTTGGGAAACTCGGAGGGTTCGACTTCGATACGCGCAAGGGAGCCATGCACCCGCACCCGCACCTGCTTGAAGCCCATGTCCAGCAACCGCTGTTCCGCCTTGTCCACCATGGCGAGCTTTTCTTCCGAAATAGTCTCCCCATAAACGAACCGGGAAGCGAGGCAGGCAAAGGAAGGCTTTTCCCATGTGGGGAGCCCCAGCTCTTTGGAAAGCTGCCGGATCTCCGCTTTGGTCAGTTGCGCTTCCCGCAGGGGGCTTTTGATCCCCAACTCCGCCACCGCCTGCAAACCGGGACGGTAGTCCCCGTTGTCGTCCAGATTGGAGCCTTCCGCCACAAAAGCGATCCCGTTGGAGGCGGCAATGTCCCGAATCTTGGTGAACAGCTCCCGCTTGCAGAGGTAGCAGCGATTGACCGGGTTTTGACGGAAGCCCTCGATGGAAAGCTCCTCCGAATCCACCACGATCTGCCGAATCCCCTCCGATATGCAAAACGCCGATGCTTCCTCCTGTTCCCGCTTCGGGAAGGAACAGGAGCGCGCCGTCACGGCGATAGCCTTCTCCCCCAGCAGATCATGGGCGACCTTCAAGAGGAAGGTGGAATCCACGCCGGAGGAAAACGCCACGGCAACGCTGCCGAGATCGCGCAAATACGCCTCAAGCGCCTGTTTCTTTTGATGTACTGTATCCATGCGATCGTCCTTTCACGCAAGCAGGAATCACAAAACCGATTGATTTTATATGCTATAGTATAATGCCTTTCCATTGTTTTGTCAAGGACACGGGAAAAAACTTTCCCTTTTTTTCAAAAAGTCTTGACAGACGAAAAATACCGTGCTATAATGCAATACACATAAAGTTGATAGGTTTTATTACAATTTGAAAAAGGAGTGCATGGATATGAAAGTCTACGACCGCATCACCGACCTGATCGGCGGCACGCCGCTGCTGAAACTGACCAATTATGCAAATCTCAAGGGACTTGGCGCAACGGTCTGCGCCAAACTGGAGTATTTCAACCCCGCCGGCAGCGTAAAGGACCGTATCGCGAAGGCAATGATCGACGACGCGGAGGCGAAGGGGCTTCTGACGCCGGATTCCGTCATCATTGAACCCACCAGCGGGAACACCGGTATCGGGCTTTCTTCTGTTGCCGCCGCACGGGGCTACCGCATCATCCTGACCATGCCGGAAACCATGAGCGTCGAGCGGCGCAATCTGCTGAAGGCGTACGGGGCGGAACTGGTGCTGACCGAAGGCGCAAAGGGCATGAAGGGCGCCATCGAGAAGGCGCAGGAGCTCGCAGCGGAGATACCGGGCAGCTTCATTCCCAGCCAGTTCTCCAATCCCGCCAACCCTGCGGTCCATGTCGCGACCACGGGTCCGGAGATCTGGGAGGATACCGACGGCAAAGTGGATATCTTCGTCGCAGGCGTGGGCACCGGCGGTACCCTTTCCGGCGTTGGCGAATATTTGAAGAGCAAGAATCCCAATGTCAAGGTGGTGGCGGTGGAGCCCGCTGCCTCCCCCGTGCTTTCCAAAGGCACGCCGGGACCGCACAAGATCCAGGGCATCGGCGCAGGCTTTGTGCCGGATACCCTGAACACGCATATTTATGACGAGATCATCACCGTGGAACACGAGGACGCCTTCGAGACCGGCCGCACCCTTGCGCGGAGGGAAGGTCTGCTGGTGGGAATCTCCTCGGGCGCTGCCGTCTGGGCAGCAGCGGAACTGGCGAAACGCCCGGAAAATGCGGGCAAACTCATCGTCGCCCTCCTGCCGGATACCGGCGAGCGGTATCTCTCTACCCCCATGTTTGCGGAATAAGAACATCGTTTTTGTAGCAAACAACCCGGAAGGAAACGCTCCTTCCGGGTTCTCTTTTTAGCACCTTTATGCACCGCACAACTTTATTGCATTTTTTCTTTTAAGAATTCTGCCGATAAATGAATTTCCTCCGTTTTGCCCTTTCCTGCTTCACAGTCAAGATACAACATACCGTTTTCCCAACGGGAATACTCTATGGCAAAAAAACGATCGTCGGGATCTAACATCTCGTGGAGATCAAGCCATCGCTGTACCGGCTGCTCCGTTAACGGATCGGAAAAATCCAATACGATCGTGGAATACTGCGCCGCCCAAATGCAGCCGTCTACCGCAAGCAGGTTGCTTTGAGGATCATAAGCCGCCCCGCACCAGATAAATGTCTCATCAAAATCCTTGCCATCCTGCGGATACGATTCCGAAGGAATGTAGTGGAATTCCTTCCCGCTTTCCAATTCCAGAACGCTGTACCCATAGAGGTCGACACTAAACAGCAGATACCGTTTACCGTTCGCATGGCGAAACAAATATGCGAAACAGGTGCCATTCAGATTATGCCATGTGAAAACTTCCCTACCATTTGCATCAAATAACGTGTTCACCAATAGATGTGGCTGCCACTCGTCTATTTTTCCTTGATAGCGCTCAAAACGGACGGAATAGCCATCTTCTAATTGCACGGTTCGGTCAAATTCCGGATCCCGATTCTCGGGCACGAAAAGCGCTTGACCCTTTGTATGCCATTCCAGATATGGTTTGTTATTTATCGCGTTCATTTTCCTCCGTCCTCTCTTTTTTTGACTATTGTAGCACAGGCAAGGAAAAATTGCAAGGAAATTCTTCACCTCACCGCCTGTGCCAGCAGGACGGCGGAGAGCAGCAGCGTCCAGAGTGGGAAGGACGCGAGGGCGGAAAGGGCGAGAAGCAACGCGAATAGCAGGAACGCCGCCAGACGGGAAACGGTCCGGCATACGCGCTCCGCGTCACCCGAACGCTCCGGCGGCAAACGGAGCAGCAAGACGGAGAGCAACAGCTTTCCCCCGTCCAGCGTCTCCCACGGGAGCAGATTGAGCAGCGCAAGGAATCCGTTTGCCAGCGCGAAAAAGAGCAGCGGAAGTTGAAACACCCTGAAAAGTCCCAGTGCAAGGAACAGCGAGACACACGAACAGACCAACAGATTGACCAGTGCGCCGGCGGCTGCGATCCAAGCGGAAGCGCGCAGCGGGCAGAGGGCGTCGTCGTAAACGATCCGTGCGCCCATGGGCTCAAGATCCACCCGTCGGACGGGGATCCTGTAAACGCGCAGAGCGGCGAAATGCCCAAGCTCATGCAGCAATGCGGCGAGCAGAAGAAGCGCGGCAGGCAGTCCGCCCTCCAGCCAGAGCATCAGTGCATATGCAGGCAGGGCAAGCAGATTCACCCGCAGGCGGAAACGCGGAAATACGGCGTACACGGATCAATCGTCCCCGAGAAGCCGGTCGAGCAGCGCGTAAAGTCCCTGCGGGCGGACGTCAGCGCGATCCTCCCCCGCAAACACCTCCATACTCCCCCGCTCCTCCGCCCGCTGACGGTAGAGCCGGAAAGAAAGGGTCAGAAACAGGGCGCAGACCAACAGCAGGGAGAAACATTTCAGCGCCGTGCGTTCCCCCGCGCGAAAGATCAGAAACGGTTTTCGCAACGAAAATCCCCCCAAGAAAAATAAAATGAAAAGTCGTCCCCCAAAGCGACATATTTTTTGCAGCTTTGTCCCTACAATAAGAACAAGCACAGCGGACAAATGGGAGATGGAGAACAAATGCCCGGGCAAGAGGTATTGATACTATATGCAGACGTCCTCGCGTTTCTGAACTTCGCGCTGGATTTTCTTTGCCTGTGGATCTGCGCCAAAGTAGCGATGCGGCGGTTCATCGGCTGGCGCGTAGTGCTGGGTGCCTTGACGGGCGCGCTCTACGCGCTGGCGTCAGTCTCTTTTTCGGCGTTTCCGCTGACCTTGCAACTGCTGTTCCATCTGCTTTCCGCCTGTCTGATCTGCCTGATCGCGTTTCCCACCAAGGGAATACGACCCAAACAGTTCGGAAAAACGCTGTTCGTCTTTCTGTTTACGGAAGCGGGCATGGGCGGCGTCATCACGGCGGCGTACTACATAGGCCATCGGAGAGCCACCGCCGCCGGGATCATCGCATTGGCACTGCTGTTCGGCGGTGCGCTCGTCCTATACGGTCTGTACTGCAGAAAGAAGGTTTACGCACGAAATATGAAAATTGAAATCACCTTCGGAGAGACCCGTGTGCACGCGGACCTATTGGTGGACAGCGGAAATCTGGTCACAGAGCCCTTTTCCGCCCTGCCTGTGGTCATCCTATCGGCATCCGTGCTTCCCTCTCCCCTCAACAAGCCGGATCTGGAAAGCAGCCCGGTGCCCCTGCGTGCCATCCCTATCCGCACCGGCACCGGCATGGGACTGCTTTACGGTTTCATTCCCGACAGCATCACCCTCTGCCCGCCCTTTGAAAAGCACCGCCGCGTGGACGCCGTCATCGGCATCGACACCGACAACACCGATTTTGCCGGCTGCGACGGTCTTTTGCCCGGCGCTCTGCTCTGACGCATCCACAAAAAAATACAAGAAAGGATCTGACCGGATGACAACTGCGATCAAAAAGAAGTCCAAAAAGAAAACGCCCCGCTCCGGACATTCCCTGCGACAATGGCTGTTTCGGCTGTTCCGGCCCGGTGAGCTTTACTATATCAACGGACCGCAGACCCTCCCACCGCCCCTCTCCCGGGAGGAAGAAGCGGCGCTGCTGGAAAAACTGGAAACGGATGAAAGCGTGAAAAACACGCTGGTAGAGCGGAATCTGCGACTGGTGGTCTATATCGCCAAGAAGTTCGAAAGCTCCTCCGTCGGGATCGAGGATCTGATCTCCATCGGCGCCATCGGGTTGATGAAGGCCGTCAACACCTTCCGTCCGGACAAACAGATCAAGCTCGCCACCTACGCCTCCCGCTGCATCGAGAACGAGATCCTCATGTACCTGCGCAAAAACGCCGGCGTGCGCGCGGAGCTTTCTCTGGATGAGCCGCTCAACGTGGATTACGACGGCAACGAGCTGCTGCTGAGCGACCTGCTGGGCTCGGAAGGAGACGACGTCTGCCGCGCTCTGGAGGAGCGGGAAGAAAGGCGCATGATCCGCCGCGCCATCGACAGCCTCTCCGATCGGGAAAAGCGCATCATCGAGCTACGGTTCGGCTTTGCGCCGGAGAGCCGCGGGCAGGAAAAGACGCAGAAGGAGGTTGCCGACCTGCTGGGCATCTCGCAAAGCTACATTTCCCGCTTGGAAAAAAAGACCATCGAGCGCTTGCGGGAGATGTTGAGCCACGTATAAAGCAAAGGGACTGTCACGTTGGGACAGTCCCTTCTTTTTTTATTCGTCCGCTTCTTCTTCAAAGGCTTCCTCCGCAATGGAATAGGCCTTTCCGTTGATCAGTAGGGTTTCATCGTCCAGCCATTCGATTTCCACGCTGTCCCTTCTTTCCCCCCAGTCGCCTGTGATTTTCATAGGCGTTTTGTTAAAGGAAAGGAAGAGCAATTCCTTGTCACTCCTCTTATAATACACTTTCACGTATGTGCTCGAGCCGAACATCGCCATATTCTCATAGCGCACCTGCGCCACATAGGAGCTCTCCGGGGAGCCGATCTCCACCACCAAGTCGGAAAGACCGAAATCCCCGACGACAGGGGCGATCAGCACCCAAAGGGAGACGGGCAGAGAGACCAGCAACGCCACAAAGCCGGAAGCGATCTTCATCGGCGCCGGCTGCACGTTGCGGAACAACAGCACCGCAAAGAGCACAAGGCAAAGGACGGCGATGACGATGCACACGATGCTCCAACCGCTCAGGGGAATGAAAATCGCCCAATGGAGGAACGCCAGCGGGAACAGCAATGCGGAAGAAGCGGAAAGGATCTGATCCACCTTGCTGGTCATTTTTTCCTGCCAGACAAACAGCCCAACACTCACCAAAAGCGACAGACCCGCCATAACGAAAGCGATCGCCAGCGCACCGTGAAGCGCCATCTCGTAGCCCTTCAAAACGGCGTACAGCTTTGCGATGGGAAGAAACATATAGAGGCATACCAAAATCACCGTGGAAATGGAAGTTGCCTTTTTCATAACAAATAAATCTCCTTGTGTTTTTATAAAAGGAATACCGGATTGTCCCCGTCAAGCTGATCGGTTTTTGCAAACCCGATGGACTGATACAACTACGGTTCCGTAAAGGGGTCATACGGTCTAAAAAACGTGCCGGTCACATACGTTCCATCCATTGCATGAATCAATTCCTCGGCTTTGACATACATCACGACACGCATGGGAAATTCATGCTGCCACCGGATCCAAGCGACAAATCTGCCGATGGACGGCAGGCTCCTTTGCTTTTACGCCTTCCCAAAGGTCTTTCGGAACTCCCCGGCAACGAAATCGGTAAATTGCTCCACGAAATCCGGCGGAAACGCAACGGAATATGCCTCGCGGGCGTTGAGCATGGGGTACCAGGTACGGGCGAGGAAGCCCTGCAATCCGTCCCGGGTGATCCCGCACGGGAATGGAGACGACGGGTTCAGCGGAAGGAACGTGCGGTTCATCTCCAAAAAGAGCGCGGGGGCTTCGGGATCGTGATGGTAAAGATAGGACCCGGCAAGGAAGATCTCCCTGCGGTATTGAAAGAACCACCCCGGCTCAGAGGCGTGGGCGGCGGCATAGACGTCGTAGCCCTCTCTGTCCCAATGCAGATCGAGGAACAGGTGCAGCAGCACCCCGCGGGAAAACGGATCGGAAAGATCCAGCCCCTCCGCAAAGCGATGAAGCGCCCCAAACCGATCAGGGATGCCGCGGAAATGGGTGCGGTCCTTTTCTGCCCGCGTGCCGATCATATCCGGCGCGATATTGCCGGTGTAAAACAGCACCGGCGCGTTTGCATCCACCTTTTTCGCGCAGGAGAGATGCACCATAGCGGATGACATGGTCAGTTTCCCTTTCCGTTTACGCCTTCGATTTCTCGAAATTCCATGCGGAACGGCACATATCCTCCAGCGTGCGCTCCGCCTTCCAGCCCAATTCCTTCGCCGCGCGGGAAGGATCGGACCAACATTCCGCAATGTCGCCGGGACGGCGCTCCGTGATACGATACGCGATCTTTACCCCCGTGGAGCGCTCGAAGGCGTTAATGATATCCAGCACGCTGTACCCAACGCCGGTACCGAGGTTGTAGATATGTACGCCCGGTGTTTTCATGCAAGGCAGCACCGCCACATGTCCCGCGGCGAGATCCTCCACATGGATATAATCCCGCACGCCGGTGCCGTCGTGGGTGGGATAATCGTTGCCGTAGACGGAAAGCACGGGCAGCGTCCCCTTCGCCACGCGGGTGACGTAGGGCATGAGGTTGTTGGGAATCCCCGTGGGGTCATCCCCGATCAGCCCGCTCTGATGCGCGCCGATGGGGTTGAAGTACCGCAGCAACGCCACGCTCCAACGGGGGTCGGAGACGGTCAGATCCGTTAGGATGCGCTCCAAAAAGAGCTTCGTCGTCCCGTAGGGATTGGTGGTCCCGCCGGTGGGAAACTCCTCGCGGATCGGCACCGACGCAGGGGTGCCGTACACCGTTGCAGAGGAGGAAAAGACCATCTTCCGGCAATCGTGTGCGCGCATGACCTCCAGCAGGGTCAGCGTGCCGGAGATGTTATTTTCGTAGTATTCCAGCGGTTTCGAGACAGATTCCCCCACCGCTTTCAGCCCGGCGAAATGGATGACCACCTCGGGATCGTAGGCGGAGAAAATCCGATCCAGCGCTTCACGGTCGCGGATATCCGCTTCGTAAAACACCGGTCTCCTGCCGGTGATCTTTTCCAGACTATCCACCACGGAGGCTTCGGAATTGCAAAGATTGTCAATGATAATCACATCGTCCCCGCGCTCCAGAAGCTGCACACAAGTATGCGAGCCGATATAACCGGTCCCGCCCGTAACCAAAATCCGCATAACGGTAAACTCCTCTGTTATGAAAAACTGTTTCTGTTTTATATTTTATCACAGTTTCAGTCAAATTGCAAGTGCCTCGCAGTGTTCTTTTTCCTTTTCCTGCATAAAAATGAAGGCTTTTCCCCTTGTTTATGCGAAATCCCTTGACTTTTACGGGAACTTGCTGTATACTATACAGATGGAGGGGTATATAACTTGTGCCCGTTCTCAAAGCGGATGACATCGCATAGAATACTTCGGGTGAATACTTCTATGAAACGATTTTTGCCGCTTTACGGTCTTTTGCTGGTGCTGCTTGCCGGCGCCATGTGCCTGCCCCTCTTCCCTGCGGATCTGCCGGAATCGCCGGCGGCGCAGGAGACCATCGAAACAGGCAGGCTTCCGCTCCGCGCGATCGACCTTACGGGTGTGGAAGCCAACAACGGCTTTTCCGTCTCCGCAGGCAGTGCGATCCTCATGGATGCAAACAGCGGGAGCGTGCTGTATGCGCAAAATGCGGATATGCAGCGGGGCATGGCCAGCACCACCAAAGTCATGACGGCGCTGGTGATCCTGGAAGCCATGTCTCCGGACACGGTGGTGGAGATCACGCCGGAGATGACCGGCGCGGAGGGCAGTTCCCTGTACTTACAAGCGGGGGAACACCTGACGGTGGAGCAGCTGCTCTACGGACTGATGCTGGAAAGCGGCAACGACGCGGCGGAGGCGCTCGCCATCGCCTGCGACGGCAGTATCGAGGCTTTTGCAAACCGCATGAACGCCCGCGCTAAATCATTAGGTCTTACGCATACCCGCTTCGCCAACCCCCACGGGCTTTCCGCCTCCGGGCACTATACCACAGCGCGGGAGTTGGCGCTCATCACCATGGAAGCGCTGAAAAACGAGCTGTTCCGCACCATCGTTTCCACCTACCGTATGCAGATCCCCTATCAGGATCAGCCGGGGGCGCGATATCTGACCAACCACAACCCGATCCTGACCAAGTACGACGGCATGATCGGCGTCAAGACCGGCTGGACCACAGCGGACGGCAAGTGTTTCGTCACAGCCGCGGAACGGGACGGATTGACCCTCATCGCGGTGACGCTGGGGGACACGAACATTTCCTCCACCCACACAGCGCTGCTGAATCACGGGTTCGACTCCTTTGAAGCCGTCCCTTTGCCGATGGACACCCCGATTCGGGTGCCGCTGGTAGGGGGCAAGGAATCCTTCCTCGCGCTGGAAGCCGAGCCGAACGCGAACGGACTTTTCGTCTGTCTCCCCAAAGGAGAGCGAGTGGAGGTGCGCGTGGAGACCCCGCCCTTCGTCTATGCCGGAACGGAACGGGGCAGCTCCGTGGGAAGAATCGTTTTCAGCCGAAAGAGCGAAGAACTGGCGTCCGTCCAACTGCTGACGGCGGAAGAAGCGCCGGTGCGCAGGCTTTCCTTCTGGGAAAAGCTGTTCGGCGCAAAAGAGGAATGAATGTGAATGATAGGAACCCGATATGGAAGATGAAAAGCTGCAAAAATATGTGTCCGCCTGCGGGCTGATGTCCCGCCGGGCGGCAGAACAGGCGATCAAGGAAGGAAAGTTCACCGTCAACGGGCAGATCGCCACGTTGGGCGACCGTGTGAACCCCGCACGGGACGAGATCGCCTATCTGGGAGAGCCGCTGAAAAAGGAAAAGAAGCGCAAAACCTATCTGCTGCTTAACAAGCCCACAGGCGTCGTCACCACCCGAAACGACGAGCACGGCAGGCGCACCGTCGCCGATTTGGCTCGAGAGAACGGCTATGACGGCTACCTCTACCCGGTGGGAAGGCTGGACAAGGACAGCGAAGGCTTGCTCCTGCTTACCGATGACGGCGACTTCGCAAACCGGATCTCCCACCCTTCCGGCAGTCTGCGGAAGGTCTATATCGTGATGCTCGCCGGCAGGATCCAGGACGGGCAGCTGGACAAGCTGCGCGCCATGCGCTCCCTGTGGGACGAACGCAACCAGCGGGAGGAGCGCATCCGCCCGGTGGAAGTGGAACTGATGGAACGGAGCGAGAACGCCAGCCGCGTGCGCTTTGTGCTTACGGAAGGAAAGAACCGGCAGATCCGCCGGATGTGCGCCGCAACGGGGCTTTCTGTCATGCAGCTGCGAAGGGTCCAGTTAGGACCGCTGCGGCTCGGAACGCTGGAGAGCGGACGCTGCCGCGCCCTGACGAAAGAGGAAAAAACGGCGCTGGAAAAGCACCTGAACGGAGGAAAAGACCGATGAACCAATCCACACCGGCAACGCCGGAAAAGAAGCCCACGTTTGAGCAAGCGCTCAAGCGGCTGGAGGAGATCATCCGCGCGTTGGAAGGCTCTTCCTTCTCGCTGGAGGATATGGTCAAGCTGTATGACGAGGCCAACGAGCTGATCGGTATGTGTACCGCAGAGCTGACAGCTGCTTCCAAAAAGGTGGAAGTGATCCGGCAGGAACGCGGTGCCGCGGGCACGTCTGCGCCGGACCCTGTTGATCCGTCATGAGCTTGTTCACCGACCGTCTGCACGCCGACGCGGAGGATGTGGAACGGGCGCTGGAAGCATGGCTTCCCATGCCGGAGGACGACGCAGCGGGAAACCTGCACGAATCCATGCGCTATTCCGCGCTCGGGGGAGGGAAACGACTGCGGGGACATCTGGTGCTGACTTTCTGCACGCTGTTCGGCGGCGAACGAGAAGCCGCACTTCCCTACGCGGCCGCCATCGAGATGATGCACGCCTTTTCCCTCATCCACGACGATCTGCCCGCGATGGACAACGACGATATGCGCCGCGGCAGACCCTCCAATCATAAGGTGTACGGCGAAGCCACCGCCCTGCTTGCAGGGGACGCGCTGGCGCTGCGCGCGCTGGAAACAGCTGCTTCCAATCCCTATTGCGACGCAAAACAGAACGCAGAGGCCGCAAGGCTGTTGGCTTCCGCTGCGGGTGCCGCGGGGATGTGCGGCGGGCAGCAGATTGATCTGCAAAGCGAACAGCAAACAATCCCCATGGAATTGCTGACCGATCTGGTGCTTCGTAAAACCGGCGCACTGTTTGCCGTATCCTGCGAATTGGGGTTGATCGCCGCTTCGGCGTTCGACGAGGAAGCGCACGCTTCGGCGCGTACTTTCGCCCGGCACATCGGGCTTGCGTTCCAGATCACGGACGATCTGCTGGATCTCCGCTCCACGCCGGAGGTGCTGGGAAAGACCACCGGCAAGGATGAAAAGAGCGGAAAGGCCACCTTCCCCGCGCTGTTGGGCGTCAAAGAAGCGGAAGCGCTGGCGAAATCCCACTGCGAACAGGCCGTTTCCCTGCTGGACAAGCTCCCTGCGGGGGACGAACGCAGCTCCCTGCGCGGATTGTGCGAGTTTATTTTGACAAGAACTATGTAAATCGCTTTACCCCACACAAAAGCGCCTCGCTTGCGAGTCGCTTTCGCGTGGAAATAGATAGAATACGGATGGCGCAGTATCCTAGTTTAATCAACTGCCGTCGAACATGTGCCTAAAAACGCATGAAAAGGCAAATCGATGAAGCTCCTTGTGTTTGCTTCTTACGCCCAGTTTGGGGTGGATGCTGGGAGAAATGGGCTGGTGGGCCGCCTGCAATGGCATGCGGGGCAGGACCCAACAGCTTTGGAGGCCTTCCTCTGTGGGGGTAACCACTCCCCTACGGATCAAGGATAAAACCCATTACGCGGTGCGACCTTATGCGCGGCTTTTACGCCGCGTGTGAACGACGCTGTGGATGGCGTAGCCTGCCCTGCGTGGTTGCAGCGGATAGCTTTCTCTTCGGAGATTGTTTGAAATTGCAACTGCAAAACGGGATTAGACGGTGGGAGGTTATTGAGGAAATCTCCTAGGCTGAGAAGAGAAAAGGCGCGGAACGGATTGCAGTGCGGAGCAAAAAAGGCAATCAAGCCCCGACTGTAGCGATACACCGGCGTCGGCTTGAAAGGGGAACCGCCTTTCGGCAACGAAAGGTAGCCGCACGGGGAAAACCTGCTTGACCGTAAGCCGCAAAGTTTACGTTCCGCGCCGCCATCACATGACCGTTTTGAAAATACGCTGTTTACCATCTTTAGGAGTTATGAACCCACACAAAAAAGAGTCTATCAAAAAAGAACGACCCAAACGAGATCAAAAAAAGGAACAGAGGAAAAAAGCCCGGATCCGATGGATCTGTATGGCGTTTCTGTTTAGCTTTCTGATCACCGCGGTGATCTCCGTCGCAGCGGGCGAGGTTTCGGAAAACGCGAGCGTCTTCGCAGCGATCCCTCTGCTGCTGTTCTTCATTTTTCTCGGCATTTTCTTTGACGCCATCGGGCTTGCCGTCGCCACGGCGGATCCTGCCCCGTTTCATTCCATGGCTTCCCGCCGTCTGCGCGCGGGGAAAAAGGGCGTCTGGCTGACCGGCAATTCCGCAAAGGTCTCCTCCTTTTGCAACGACATCGTGGGGGACATTTGCGGCGTCGTTTCCGGCGCCACCGGCTCCGCCATCGCCGGCCGTCTGTTTCTGGGCGCGGGAGCCTTCTGGCTAACCCTGTGTCTGACCTCTCTCATCGCCGCACTGACGGTGGGATGTAAGGCCATCGGCAAGGAGATCGCTCTCAAGCACAGCAACGCCATCGTATTATTTGTCGCCAAAGTCCTGTGTGGCTTCCGGCGTTAATCAAGATCCAAACGCAGCTTCTCTTCCAAAAGGAAGCTGCCGCGAGGTAAAACATGCTATTGGAAACCATCAACTCCCCGGAGGACCTCAAAAAGATCCCGGCGGATCAATTAGAAACGCTCGCCTCGGAACTGCGGGACGAGCTTTTGCGCGTTGTCTCCCAAAACGGCGGACACCTTTCCTCCAATCTGGGCGTGGTGGAGCTGACCATCGCCCTGCATCGGGTCTTTTCCTCTCCGCAGGACAGCTTGATCTTTGACGTGGGGCATCAGTCCTACGTTCATAAGCTGCTCACCGGGCGGCGGGAGACGTTTGAAACCCTCCGGCAGTACGGAGGCGTCTCCGGCTTCCCCCGCATGGAGGAATCCCCCCACGACGCGTTCGGCTGCGGGCACAGCTCCACGTCCATCTCGGCGGCAGTGGGGATCGCGGCGGCAAACCGTTTGGCAGGACGGGAGGATTACACCGTCGCCGTCATCGGGGACGGCGCGTTCACCGGCGGCATGGCGTATGAAGCGCTCAACAACTGCGCCGGAAACGACCGTCTGATCATCATTCTCAACGACAATACCATGTCCATTGCCCGTAACGTGGGCGCTATGGATACCTACTTAAACCGCTTCCGCAACAGCGCCAAGTATTTTCGCTTCAAAAACCGGGTCAAGCGGGTGTTTCAGCGCATCCCGCTGATCGGGAAAGGGCTGGTCGCCGTCTGCAAGCGGATCAAAACGTGGCTGCGGCATCGGCTGGTTCGGGAAAACCTGTTTGAACATTTGGGGCTGACCTATTACGGACCTCTGGACGGCAACGACGAAGCGTTGCTGGAAACGGTTCTGCGGGAAGCGAAGCAGGACGGGCGGTGCAGCGTCATCCACGTCTGCACCCGCAAAGGAAAAGGCTACCCCTACGCGGAGGAGCGCCCGGACGTCTTTCACGGCGTGGGGAAATTCGACCCTTCCACCGGCGTTCCCGTGGCGAAACCGGCAGAAGAAGCCAGCTATTCCGATAGATTCGGGGAAGCCCTCTGTGAACTTGCGGAGCAGGATCCCGCTATCTGCGCCATCACCGCCGCCATGCCGGACGGCACCGGGCTGAACGACTTCCGGGAGCGCTTTCCGGAACGCTTTTTCGACGTGGGCATCGCGGAGGAACACGCCGTGACTTTCGCCTGCGGGCTGGCGTCCAAAGGGTACAAACCCGTTTTTGCGGTGTATTCCACCTTCGCCCAGCGCGCCTATGACCAACTGCTGCACGATTGTGCGCTGCAAAACTTACCCATCGTCCTCGCTCTGGATCGGGCGGGACTGGTAGGTCCCGACGGAGCGACGCATCACGGCGTTTTTGACGCCGCGTTCCTTGGGCAGCTTCCCGGCTTTACCCTTTACGCGCCGAACAGCGCCGAAGAACTGCGGGAGTGCCTGAAAAAAGCGCTTTCCTCTGGCAAACCTGCTGCGATCCGATACCCGAAGGGAGCGGAAGGCGAAGAGACGCCGGGGCAATTTACCTCGTACGGCTCGGACGGGTCGTATGGCGACCTGTACGCAGCGGATTTCGGGGAGGACCCTGACCTTGCGCTGCTCACCTACGGGCGGCTGACGGAGAATGTCTGCCGCGCCGCAGAGCTTTTGCTTTCGAAAGGCATCCACACGCGGGTCATCCGTATGGTGAAATTGTTCCCATGGGAGGAGGACCGGATGGCTTCCCTTTCCGACTTATTGAACCCTGTCCGCACGGTCTGTTTCTATGAGGAAGGCGTCCGCGCCGGCGGCGTCGGAGAGCGTTTGTTCGCGCGTCTCGCGGAGACCGGGTCGGTCGGCGGAAAAACGCTCCGCCTCCGTGCCATCGAGGGGGATGTCCCTCTACATGGAAGCAATGAAAAGCTGTTCGAGGAACTGGGCTTCCTGCCGGAGCAGATCTCTGCATTTGTCGAGGAGATACACGTATGACGCGGTTGGATGTGTACCTCGCTTCCAACGGCTACTGTAAGAGCCGGAGCAAGGCGGCGGAAGCCATCGCATCCGGCAGAGTGACCGTGGACGGCACTCCGGTGTCAAAGGCGTCCTTTCCGGTGGAGGAAGGGATGGTCGTTGCGGTCACGGAGCCTGCTTCCGCTTATGTTTCCCGGGCGGGATACAAGCTGGAAGCGGCGCTGGACGGGTTTGCGCTGGATGTTCGCGGGAAAACGGCGCTGGACATCGGCGCCTCCACCGGCGGGTTTACCGATTGTTTACTGCAGCGCGGCGCCGCTTACGTCTACGCCGTAGACGTAGGAACGGCACAGCTGGACGAGCAGCTCCGGCAGGACGAACGCGTCTGCTGCCGGGAACAGACCAACGCCCGCTACCTCCGCCGGGAGGATTTCGACCGTTCCATTGATCTGGTGACGGTGGACGTCTCCTTCCTCTCCCAAAAGCTGCTGTATCCCGCCATCGCGGAAGTTCTTTCTGCCGGCGGGGTGCTGGTCACGCTGATCAAACCGCAGTTTGAAGTCGGACCGGCGCATGTGGGCAAAGGCGGCATCGTGCGGGATCCGCAGGGCAAGCTGTTCCGCTCGCTCTTGGAAACATTGACCTCCGAAGCGCGGAAAAATGGATTGCAGCTGCGCGCGACACTCCCCTCTCCGCTGCCCGGCGGGGACGGAAACCGGGAATACCTCGCCTATTTTCTGCGCATTTGAGCATCTATGCGCATCCGAAAGGAATACGATGGATATGAAAAACAAACGACAAGAAACTCTGCTGCGGCTGATCCGGGAAAACCGGATCGAGACCCAGAGCGAACTGCGGGAACTGCTGGCGCAAAACGGCTATTTTGTCACGCAAGGGACCATCTCGCGGGATATTCGGGAAGCGCACATCACCAAAGCGACCGGGGAGGACGGGCGTTCCTATTACCGGCAGCAGACCCCGACGAATCAGGAGCAGGTGTCCGGCACCTTCATCTCCATCCTGCGTCAGGCGGTGCGAAGTGTAGAAGCCGCGGGGAATCTGGTGGTGGC
Source organism: Oscillospiraceae bacterium (assembly GCA_022508745.1). Lineage (GTDB taxonomy): Bacteria > Bacillota > Clostridia > Oscillospirales > CAG-382 > Coliplasma. Next base: position 24,262 of record JAFLUP010000016.1, read on the forward strand.
AAAGACCTTTACGGGCATGGGCAGCGCAGTGGGCGCCGCGGTGGACGCTCTGCCGCAGGTGGATTGCGTCGGCACACTGGCGGGGGACGACACGCTTCTCATCATCGCGCGGGACACGGACGCGGCTTCCGCCATCTGCGCACTTCTGAACCGGCTGCTGTGGCCGGATACGGTTTGAGCTTATGTTGACTTCACTTCACATCGAAAATATCGCATTGATCCGCCGGCTGGATCTGGAGCCGGAGGCGGGCTTCTGCGCCTTTACGGGGGAAACCGGCGCGGGCAAAAGTATCCTGATCGATTCCATCGGGCTGCTTTGCGGCGCACGGGGAAACGCCGCGCGGGAACTGATCCGCACGGGGGAGGACAGCGCACTGGTGGAAGGAATGTTCCTGCCGCCGGAGGAAGCGCTGGAGGCACTGCGTGCGCTGGACGCGGAACCGGATGAGGACGGCGCCCTCTTTTTGCAGCGAAAGCTGACCTCCGACGGTCGAAGCACCGCGAAGATCAACGGTCGGGCAGTTCCCCTTTCCCGCCTGCGGGAGGTTGCCGCCTGTCTGCTCACCATCCACGGGCAGCAGGACACGCAGACCCTCGCGGGGGAAGAAAAGCAACGCCGTCTGCTGGATGCGTTCGCAGGGGACGAGGACGCGCTGGAGGCGTACCGCGTAGAGTACGCCGCCTGCAGAGAACTGAAAAAAGAATGTGAAGCGCTGGAAAGGCTGGAGCGAGAGCTGGCGGAAAAGCAAGAGCTTCTGGTCTATCAAGTGGGAGAACTGAAACAGGCGAAGCTGCGGCGGGGCGAAGAAGCGGAACTGCTGACAGAGCACGCACTGCTTGCCAACAGCGAAAAGGTGACGGAAAACGCCTGTCTTGCCTACGAATCCCTGTACGCCGGGGAGCGCTCGGCGGCTTCCTTGATGAAGGAAGCGGGGCAGGCGCTGGGCAGACTGCACCGTATCCTGCCGGGGGACGAGGAGCTCGCTTCCCTGCAAACCCGTTTAGAGGACGCGCTAGCGGAGTTGGTGGACATCTCAGAGACGCTGCGGCCTTACGCTTCCGACCGGGAGCAGGACGCAGGACGGCTGACCGCCGTAGAAAACCGTCTGGAACTCCTTTCCGCCTTACAGCGCAAATACCGTACGGACGAAAACGGACTGCTGGAAAAGCTGGAAACCGTCACCCGGGATCTGGCGGCGCTGGAAAACAGCGGGGCGGACCGGGAGGCGCTGGAAAGCGCCCTGCGGGCGCGGGAGAAAACCCTGCGGGAAAAGGCGGATGCGTTGCACGCGGCGCGGGAGAAGGCCGCCGGCGTTCTTGCGGCAAGGGTGAAGGACGCGCTTGCCGAACTGGATATGCCCGGCGTGCTGTTTGAGATCTGCGTGGAAAGCGGGGAGCTGACCCCGGAAGGCGGAGACGTGATCTCCTTCCTGGTTAGCGCCAACGCGGGGGAAGAACCGCGCCCCATCGGCAAAATCGCCTCGGGCGGCGAGCTTTCCCGCATCATGCTCTGCCTGCAAACGGTGCTGGCGGACGCGGAACGCATCCCTACCCTGCTCTTTGACGAGATCGACACCGGCATTTCCGGAAAAACCAACGAAAAGATCGGCAGGATGCTCTCGGGGCTGGCATCCGGAGGAAAGCGGCAGATCTTCTGCGTTACCCACGCAGCGCAGTTGGCGGCGCGCGCCTCCCGGCAGTACCGCATTTCCAAGCACGAGCAAGACGGACGAACGCAGACGGATGTGACCCTGCTGGACCGCGGCGAGCGAATCTGCGAGCTGGCGCGCATCATGGGCGGCGTGAACGTGACGGACACCGTTCGCCGCGCGGCGGAGGAACTGCTGGACGCGCCGTAATTGACAGGTTTGCGCATTTTTACATACGCTATTTACAACGTAAGACTTCTATTCCCTTCGAATGAGGTGAACAACATGAAAAACCGGAAACTGTATTTCCGCTTTTTGACCGCACTGCTTTGTCTGCTCCTGCTGGTGACTCTCGTCGCCTGCGACGATAAAGACGATCCTTCCGCCGATCCCGCTGATGACTCCGGCGACGGAACGTCGGTGGTCGCGAAGAACCACACGGAGAAGTTTTTGGACGCGCTGCGGGCATACGATACCTATTTCAACGACATTTCCGACGCTTTCGGCACCAAACTGCCCGCCGCTTCCGACCGCGGAACCGCGGAATTTCGCATGACGATTCCCACGTTTTCCGTTTTCGGCGAGGAACGCACGGACGTGTTCGACCCTGACAAACCCATCCTGCAGGCGACCATCCTGCAAAACGGTGATCTCGCTTCCCTCGCTCTCTCCGCCCTGCTGTACGGCGAACAGATGCGCATAGAGGTCTACGAATCCGCCACGGAAGGGTATCTGGTGTTCCCGGATCTTAAGGGGCAGGCGCCCATCCGCCTGACAGCGGAGGAAGCCGAGGACAGCGTCATCAACGCAGAGGACGCCTTCCGAAAGCAACTGGATGCGTTGGGAGACGCGGACGAAACTGCCGCTTCCTATCTGGTCGTCAAGGAGGACGGGGACACCTGCACGTACACCCTGCGCTTGACGGAGAAACAGGTGGGGGAATTGGTGACGGATCTGGGGATAAATTTCGAAGGCAGCGCATCGTCTTCCGAGCAGAATTATATGCTGTATGATCTGACCACCGTAGGCGGCCTCCCCACCGAGCTGCGCGTCCGCCTTTACAACGAGGGAGAGACAAAGGCCGGTTCGGAATTCCTCCTGAAAACCTCCGTTTCGGGGAGCAACACGAAAATCAACGCGGAGGTTTCCTCCTACGGGGAAACGCTCCTGACCTTCAACGCGGCCGTGACCGCCATTCAAGGATCGATCATTCTGAACGTAACGCTGGAAACGGGCGAGATCAAGCTGACTTCCAGCATCAAACTGCTTTCGGAATCGGAAAGCTCCATTCTGCTGAACGGAAACGCCGAAATGCAGATCGCCACGGAAGGAAGCGCCGCCGTCTCCCTGCCGATGGACGTCACCGGGAAGATCAGCGCCGCCGGCGGCGCCCGGGATATGGAGCTGGACCTGCGTTCCTCCTCCACCGGCATTTTCGATTTCACCCTGCGGTGCGAATCTCACTTCACCCCCGGAGAACCCTCCATCACCCTACCGAAAGACGCAGTGGACGCTGATCAGGTGGACGCCGAAGCGCTGACGGAAGCGCTGCTGGAAGCCTATCCCAACATCATGGATGCCCTGCTGAACGACGACTCCGATGAGAATCCGAAACAAGACGGAGACGAATACGAGTACCAAGACTACATGAGCGAGGATACCGACGTTTACGTGGCGATCTATGAGGACGATACCATCTATATCAGCACCTACATGGCGGAGTATGTGGACGACGGCGAGAGCATGACCTTCTACTACAACGGGAAATCGCTGGGCACCTACGCCTATAAGATGCTTATAGAGGATGTTCTGGAAAGCTGCGGCATGATGATGCGCGTAACGGAGTACGAGGACGGCGGCAGGAACTTCTATTACACCAATGAGGAGGACGAGGTCTGGATCGAGATCGAACTCTTTGACGGTCTGGCGGCATTTGACCTCTGCCTGCCCTTTGAAACGGTGGACGGCGTGACGAAGGTCCTTCTGCCGGACGGCACGGCGCTCCCGTTTGACGTCCTGCTCCCCGAGGATGAAACCTCCGCCATGCAGCTCGGCTCCATGCTCCTTCTGCCGTACGAAAGCATGGGCGTGTTATAAACACGACTGAAAAGTGCAAACGCCATCCGACGGTTTGTCGGATGGCGTTTTTCTGTTGCTCACTATGTGTTTTCGTAGTATTGCGCCTGCGCGTGCCAGAGCTTTGCGTAACGTCCGTCCTGCTCCTGCAGAAGCGCGTCGTGCTTCCCCTGCTGGACCAGAGATCCATCGGAAAAGACAAGGATCCGGTCGCAAAACCGGCAGCTGGAAAGCCGGTGAGAGATGAAGACGGAGGTTTTCTCCCCTACGATCTCCCCGAATTTGGCGTAAATTTCCGCTTCGGCGATGGGATCGAGGGCAGCGGTGGGCTCGTCGAGGATGATCAGGGGCGTTTGCTTGTAAAGCGCCCGCGCCAAAGCGATCTTCTGCGCTTCTCCGCCGGAAATCTCCACCCCGCGTTCGTCAAACTCTTTGTACAGATAGGTGTCCATGCCCTGTTCCATCCCGCGCAGCCGTTCCTCCAGCCCCGCCTTTTTCAGGCAGGTTTCTGCTGTTTTTCGGTCATATTCCACGTCGGATGCCACGTTTTGCCCCAGCGTGAAGGAGAACAGTTTGAAATCCTGAAACACCACCCCCAGCATGGCGCGGTATGCCTGGATATCATACGCACGAATATCCACGCCGTTGTAATAGATCTCCCCTTCCGTCGGGTCGTACAACCGACAGAGCAGCTTGATCATGGTGGTTTTTCCGCTGCCGTTCTGCCCTACGATGGCGATTTTCTCCCCCGCTTCCAGCGTGAAGCTGACGTTCCGGAGGACATATTCCGTCCTTCCGGGATATTTGAAAGAGACATTTCTGACTTCGATCCGGCAGGGCTGTCCTACCACCGGGGAAGCCGGCCCATGCTCCGTTTTCTCCTCCGGCAGGTCGATAAACCGGAAGTAGTCCCGCAGATAATCGGAATTCGCCCGCAGCTGGGAGTACGCGTCCATCATCCCGGAAAAAGCATTGGCGAACTGCAAAACGCCGCCGCTGTATTTGACAATACTGCCCACGGCGAACACACCGGTCATGGATTTCAGCCCCACATAGAAATAGGTGTAGAAAATCAGCGCGAAATTGGTGAGCAGGATCCAGAGAGAGCTTCGGAAGATCCCCCGGTTCATATCGTCCACGATGGCGGTGTTCCGCTCGCCAACGGCGTCGAGCTCATGGAGAATAAGCTGATCCTGCCGGTACAGACGGATGTCTTTCCCCGCCTTATGGCTGCTCAAATACTGCTCCAGATAGTAATCGAAGATGCGGTTGCTTTTGGAGAGCCGCCCCAGATGCTCGTACGAACGGGCGGCGATACGCTTATTCGCCGCGATACAGGCAACGGCGGCAAACAGGATCAGCAGCACCAGGAGAGCGTCAGCCGCGTAAGAATTGGCAAACGTCTGCAGGCCCGTCTGCGTCTGCGCCGCTTTTTGCAGAACGGCGGAAAGGATGAACCAGACGGAGAAGCAAACCCGAAGCAGGTTCTCCACGAACAGCGGGATGCGGCTGTGGAGCTTGATAAGCCCGTAGTTGCCGATCTTCATGGCGTCGTCCAGATTCTTGATGAGCAGGTGGGTCTCCACGTCCTCAATCTTTTCATAGGGAAGCGACTGCGCCTTCTCCCCGATGGAAAAGTTATAGCGCAGGTAGAAGGAATTCCACTTGCGGTAGTTGATCGCGTCCATTTCCTTGCTGATCAGCACCAGTACCAGATTGGAAATCAGGGTCAAAAGGACCAGCACAAGCAGCTTTTTTGGGGATGCGCCCTCCAGAAGCGCATCCAGGATCGCCGCGGAAAGGTACAGATTCGCGAAGGGCTGCGCCGCGTTGCAGACGCTCCGCACGCATTTGGCGAGCAGATTCCACGGGGACAGCTTGTGCAACATACCGACGCCCCGCAGGATCAGCCGAAAGTCTTCCCGGAACCGTTTCATGCCCTCACCTCACCTCCCCTTCTTCCCGATAGTAGCGGCTTTGGGTTTCGAACAGGCGGGCGTACGCGCCTCCCAGCCGCAGCAACTCGTCGTGGGTACCGCACTCCGTGATGACGCCATTTTCCAGATAGAAAATGCGGTCACAGAAGCGGGTGGAGGAGAGCCGATGGGAGATGAACACCGAGGTCTTTCCCTTGGTCAGCTCCCCGTAGCGCAAGTACATTTCCTGCTCGGCGATAGGGTCCAGCTTGGCGGTGGGCTCGTCCAGAACGAAGATCTCCCCACCCTTATACAGCGCTCTGGCGAGGGCGAGCTTCTGAATCTCGCCGCCGGAAAGCTCTACAGCATCCTCCAACACGCCCTTCACCAACAGGGTTTGCTCTCTGTCCGGCAGAGAGGAGATCTTTTCCTGCAAGCCGGAAAGGGCAAGCACCTCCGAAAGGCGGTCTCCGTCCCCCTGTTCCGAAAGGGTAATGTTCCGCTCGATAGAGGTGGGAAGCAGGTAGATATCCTGAAACACCACGGCGAAGCGGCGGAACAGCTCCTCCCGCCCCAGCGTGCGAAGGTCCCGCCCGCCCAGAAGAATACATCCTTCCTTCGGCGTGTACAAACCGCACAGCAATTTCACCAACGTGGTCTTCCCTGCTCCGTTCAGCCCCACGATGGCGATCTTTTCCCCGGGGGCAACGGTGAAGCTCATATCCGAAATCACGTTCGTCCCCTCCTGATACCCGAAGGAGACGTGTTCAAAGCGGATGCCGCCGTCGGTTGTCTGCTCCGCGGGAGGTGCTTCCGCCTCCGAAGGCTGCGGAAGCGCGTCGAATCGGCGCAGGTCGTCGATGTTCAGGAGCGTCATGTGCAGCGCCTCGATGCCGTCGATGACGGACATCAGCCAGCCGTTGAAGCCGGTGATCAGCCCGAAATACAGCAAAAACTGCGAGATATCAATACCGCCCGCCAGATATTGCCGGATCAAATAGTAGTAAATATACCCGGTAAACAGGGTGTTGATGAGGTTGATGAGCACCAGAACCCCATATTGCAGGCGGCTGCGTTTGGCGTGCAGCTTCCTACGGGAGGCGAGGGTCTCCCCGAACAGCCGTCGGAGCCAGCCCATCAGCCCGTACAGGCGGATGTCCTTCGCGGAAAGCGGATCCCGCAGTTCCTTGACCAGATACCAGAGCTTTCTGTCCAGAGGGATATACCGCCGCTTGTCCTTCTGGTCGTACTTCACCATCGCTCTTTGCAGAAGATAGCCGGCGGCGGAGGTCGTCAGCAGCAACAGGAGGATCAACGGGTCCAGAAGAGAAATGATGCCGGTATAGACGAACAGACCGCAAATGCTGCCGATCAGACCGGCACACTGGAGGAACGCCGTTTCCACCGAGGATTTGTCCCGATAGTCCACCCCCGCCATGGCGTTTTTGGCGCGCTGTGCAAGATCCTTGCCGGCGGTGGATTCGATGGTGGTGAACTCCGTCCGCATATACCGGGCTGCATAGCGGGAGAGGAACTTCATTTTGGAACGGTAATTGCGGGTGGAAAGCTGCCATTCCGTAAAGCGCATCATCAGCCCGGAAAGAAGCTGATAGAGCGCAAAAACAAGGAGGATCAGCAAAAGCCGTTCCTCCTCGTGATGAGTCGCCGCATCCACGATGAGTGCGATGAGGTAAATATCCGCTAAACGGTCCAATACCTGAAACGGAATGGACAGAAACGAATAGAAAAAGATTTTCTTGTCATGCGCTGCGGTCCGCCGAAAGATGAAACGCAGGCTTTGGGGCACGCTGCTTTTGTTTTTTTGATTCATAGCAGCGTTCCTTTCTTAAACGGATGCCCGGATGGTCTCCGCGACGATCGTCAGCCCTTTTTCGGGGAACATGGAGCCGTTGAGGATCAGATCGGCACGCCACTTGGAAGGCTCCACGTATTCATCGTGCCGGTAACGTACCATATCCAGATACACGTTGGCGATCTCGTCAAACGCAAGCCCGCGTACCGTCATGTTGCGCTTCAGGCGGCGGACGATGCGTTCGTCCGCACGACACTCGATGAACAGCCGCAGATCCAATTGATCGCAGATCTCCCGGTCCCACAAGGTCAACAGCCCCTCGATGAGGATAACCTGATAGTCCCCGGAGCGGATCGCCTCCGCCAGATCCTCTTTCAACTGCGGCAGGCGGAAGGAGTTGGGATGGTTATCATCCAGATACGGCTTTTGGGTAAAGGGAGCGTTCACCACCGGGCGCTCCTCCTTCGGCTTGAAGTACGTGTCCATGTGGAGCTCCAGCACCCGCAGGTCCTTCAGTTCCTCTGCCAATTTGCCGGAAAACGTGGTTTTTCCGCTTGCGCTCCCGCCGGCGATGCCGACGAGATATGGTCTTTTCTGCTGTTCCATTTGTATTTGCCCCTATTCTGTGTTTTTATTGAAGCGGGGTACCTTCCAAACAGTACCGCCTGATCCGATCATAACAGCTCTTGCTTGGCTTCTCTTCGCCCATACAGCCGGCGAGATACACCTCCCGCGAAGTTTCCCGCGTTCCGTTGACCACCTGTCGCAGCATCAGATAATCAATCACCGTTACTTCGCCGTCACAGTCCAAATCGCCGTAGATCACCGCGATATAGGTTCTGCCGCCTCCGTTGATGCGGTCGCCGGTCGCCAGGTACGCGCCGTCGGAATAGCACCTCACCGATGTAGTAAACATATTGAAGAGCCGGATGACCGCGGTGTGCGGGGTAAAGCCGGTCACGTAGTCGTCCTGAACGGTGAGAGAAGAATCCCTCGGCGTCAGCACTGCGCGATCCGCCAGCCCCCAGTGGGAAAGCAGCCACTCATTGCGCCGCTGCAGCCATGCGCGGAGATATTCCACATTCGCTTCGTAGGTGGATTCCGGGATGCGCATATAGGTCGAATACTTCCGCCCGACATTCCACCCCGCCTCCGAGAAGTTGCGGGAAATGGAGGTGGAAGCGCTCTGGATCGCGCGGTCGATGTAGTTCTGTCCGAGGATGTTGTCCTGATACAAATTCACGATCAAGTCCTGCAATTCCAGATAGCGGTCGTACACCGCATCCCGGAATTGCTTATATTGCAGCAGTCTCTTAAACCAGATACAGTCGCTCCAAATGCCCTGCGCACTATCCCCATAGTAATTATTATACGAGGTATAATAGTCCGAATCGCAATTACCGGAGGACAGATCAAAATCCCATACGGGACCGGCACACATCTTCCCATCCTTGTAGTAAAAACGGGTGGAAAGTGTGGCGACGTCCACGTTTTTGAACAGCTCGTTGCAAATATAATTGTCCACAAAGGTAGGGATATCAAAGGCTGTCTTCACCTTCTCATAATCTCCGCTGAGAAGCGCTTTTTCCGCCTGATTGATCTTATCGAGTATCTCCCGCCGCTGTGCGGTGGTGGGGGTATCCGGCGAAGTGATGCCGAATTCAAAGCCCATAGAGCTTTTCACATACGTCCTGCCCGCGTCTTGCCGCACGTCCCGCTCCAGAAGGAACTCGCCCTTGTCGAGATCGACGTCTACCCGGCCGCTCCCTTCCGTGATCGCTTCGCAAAGCTGGTAACAGCCCGCATATCTCCCGTTGAAATACACATCCACCAGCATGGAGTCCGGCGTGTACTTGAGCCCCATCCCACGGGCAAAATCGAACACCGCCTGATTACGGATGAGCGTGGGATCGTAAAGATTCGCGATGAGACAATACCGCTTCCCTTTCCCCATGCCGAACAGGTTGATCTTCGAGCTGAACTTGATATTATACGGTTTCTTTTCCCCGCTGGAGGTGGAATTCCCGCGGATGCGGATGGTGGCGTTCTGATCCGCCACTTCCGAAAAGGTTCCGCCGATGGCGTCCACCGCCACGACGGTGCAGGAAACGTAGTACTCCCGGTTCACGTTGCTCGCGCCCTCGATATAGATCGCCGGAACGTCCTTCGAGCGCTGATAGGATTTTCCGTTAAATTGAAAGGTATTCCCCGCCGCAGAAACCGTCGTAAACAACGGGCTGATGCTCGCCAACAGCAGGCACAATGTCAACAGACATTTCGACAGCAGCAAAACCCCTTTACGCCGCCGTGAGACCTGCCCTTCCTTCCGCTTCATGCTCCTCCCCCTTTCGATGACTCGTCTATCCAGTGCTATTATAATGAATAAAAGGGAATTTGTCAACCGAAAAGCGGCGATATTCCCCTTTTTTGAAAAAAGAAAACTTTTTTTGCAAAAGGTCTTGACAAACTGCAGTTTGCATGGTATTATCCAACTGTACTATCCGTATTAGTACAGTTAAACACGAAAGGAGACTCCGTCGCCGATGCTTTCCGTTGACATTTTCTCCCGCGTACCCATCTACCAGCAGGTGATCGACGGGATCAAAGAACAGATCCGCCTTGGACTCTACAAGCAAGGAGAGCAGATCCCCTCCATTCGGGAGCTATCCGTCGAGATAGGCGTCAACCCGAACACGGTGTCCAAAGCCTATCTGGAGTTAGAGCGATCCGGCATCCTCACCGCCGCCATGGGAAAAGGCTACTTTGTCGCGCCGGATGCGTCGGAACGGATTCGAAGCGCACTCACCGAAACCGAGCGGCAGACACTTTGCGCCGCAGCCGAAAAGCTTGCGGGCGCGGGGATCCCCGAAGAGGAGCTGCTGCAACTCATCCATCAAGTCTATCAAAACCATGTGAGAAAGGAAGGTTCGTGACCATGATCCATGCGAAAAACGTGACGATGAAGTTCGACCGCTTCACCGCCCTCAACAATATGAACTGTTCCATCCCCGACGGCTGTATCTACGGTCTGGTGGGGAGCAACGGCGCCGGAAAATCCACCTTTCTGCGCCTCATCAGCGGCGTGTACCGACCGTTGGAAGGAACCATCACGATCGACGGACAGCCCGTCTATGAAAATCCGGAGATCAAAAAGCAGATCGTCTATGTGCCGGATGACCTGTACTTTCTGCCCCAAGCATCCATGAAGCGGATGGCGAAGTTCTACAGCGCTATCTACGAGACGTTCTCCTTCGAACGGTTTGAAAACCTGACTTCCACCTTCGGGCTGGATCCCAACGCCAACCTCAACACCTTCTCCAAGGGGATGCGGCGGCAGGCGGCCACCATTCTGGCACTGGCGACCTCTCCGAAGTATCTGTATTTCGACGAGACCTTTGACGGACTGGACCCGGTCATGCGCAATCTGGTCAAAACCGTCATCTACAACGACGTGGCGGAACGGCAGACCACCGCCATCATCACCTCCCACTCCCTGCGGGAGCTGGAGGACACCTGCGATCAGCTGGCGCTGCTGCACAAGGGCGGCATCATCTTCGAAAGCGACATTCAGAACCTCAAGACTTCCCTGTTCAAGGTACAGATCGCCTTTCAAGACAGCTACGACCGGAGTCGGTTCGACGGCATAGAAATACTGGACTACAAGCAGAAAGGCTCTGTCGCCACCTTCATCGCCCGGGGCGATCGTGAGAGATGCAGGGAGACGCTGCAAGCGACGGATCCCTTGCTGCTGGACCTTCTGCCGCTGAGTCTGGAGGAAGTGTTCATTTACGAAATGGAAGCGCTGGGGTACGCTTTCAAGGACATTTTGATGTGATTTTCGGAGGGAAACCATGAAATATATCTTTCATTTCAAATTGTACGTAGAAGGGCTGAAAAAGATCCGTCTGGTAGGGATCATCGCAGGGATCATCGTCCTCATCGGCAACGCCCTTCCGCCGGTGACCAGCTTGCTCGAACGCACCGAAGGCGACGGCACTGTTACCATCCTGACCGCCTCCGATTTTGCGATTCCCACGCCGTTCCTTCTGTTCCTGACGCCCTTTTTCTTCCTTTCCATGTATTCGTTCCTCAACAAACGCAACGAATCCGACTTCTACCACGCCGTTCCGTTTAAGCGCAGCTGCGTGCTGTTGACCTTCCTTGCGTCCATCTATACATGGATCTGGGGGCTTCTGCTGATTTCTCTGCTGCTGACCGGGCTGCTCTGGGCGCTCTGCCCGGGCGTCAGTTTCGCCGTCAGCGTGATCCCGCAGCTATTCGGCGTTTACGCCGCGGCGTCGCTCTATATCGGCAGCTTTGTGCTGCTTGCCATGACGCTGACCGGCACCGTGATCTCCAACATCGCCGTTTCGGGGATTCTGCTGTTCTTTGTGCGCCTCGTCGGCTCCATCGTGACGGTCATTTTGGACTGTCTGGTCCCCATCCTGGACCTTGCCTATTCTCCGATGCGCATCTTGAGCATGCGCTACTACCTGCCCGCAGCGGTCCTTACCTCTTTCTACGACGCGTCCATCTTCAAAAGCGTGGGGCTGTGGGTCTATTCCTTCGCGGTTCTTGCGGTGCTGTACGCGCTGGCGATCTTTTGCTACTGCCGCCGCAAAAGCGAAAGCGCCAACAAGAGTACACCTAATCGGGGCTTACAGCATGTCTTCCGCTGCGCCTTCACCCTACCGGTGGTCCTACTGGCGGCGTATGCGTGGATTCGCGAAGAAGGGACCTCCTTTATCGTATTTCTGCTGGTCTTTGCGGTGGTCGCATACTTCCTCTATGAGTTGATCACCACAAAAAGCCTTCATTCCACCCTGCGCGCAGCTCCTATGGTGGTGATCCCCTTTCTATGCAGCGGGCTGATCATCGGCGGCTGCTTCCTGACCCGCAACGCCGTGCTGAATACCACGTACGAAGCCGACGAAATCCGCACCGTACGCATCTACAGCTATTCCAGCCTGTTTGACCTGTTCATGCGGGGATCGGACAGCTATGAGGCACTCGCAACGGAGGGGGTCCGTATTTCCGACCGGGAAGCGGCACAGCTGGTCGCCGAAGCGTTGGAGAAGAGCATCCAGAAAGCCAAAGGGGATGATCCCTACCGATGGGATCACAATACACGCGGCGCAAACGTAGAGATCACGCTGCGATCCGGGAAACGGATCGGACGTTACCTCACCTTCACGGAGGAGAAGTACAGAGAACTGCAAAAGGCGATCCAATCCTCGGAGGAATTCCGCAAGGCGTATATCCGCCTGCCGGAAACCAAATATATCCAGCGCATCCACGCAACCTTGTGCTACGACGTTTCACAGGATGACCTGATGCGTCTCTGGGAGACCTTTGCAAAGGAGTACGGCGCATTAAGCGAGGAAGAGAAGGTCACATTCAAGAATAAGTACCGCCGCACCATCAACAATCAACGGGAAGACATTTATGTCGAGGGCGAGGACGGCGAAAGTGGCGGTCCGCTGACCGGGGAACTCTTCCTGAATGTGCGCGGCGCCGTCGGACCGGATACCTTTGAATCCATTTACTTCATTCCGGAGAGCTTCACCCAAACCCGTGCGCTCTATTTCGAGCTTTGCGCACCCGAACGCGACCGTGTGCGGGACGAACTGGCTTCTTTCTCCAAAGGCGGCTATGATAAAAAGCTGGCAGAGGAAGACGCCTACCTCCAGTTGAACATTTATATCCATATCATCCGGAACGGAATAGAAAATGCGTCCATTTATTCCGTCACAAACGGGGAAACGCAGACGGCAGCCTACAAGGAGCAGAAAGCGCTGATCAGAAATCTGCTCCCTTGCCTGACTGATGTGCCGGAAGAAGAGGACTATATCAGGTTGGAGATCGAAGTCAACGGCTATGACAAGGATCATAACAGCTGCACGACCCATCTGGTAACCTTTTTCGGCTATACAGAGCTGCCGGAGGAGCTGATCGAAAAGACTCCTTGAATCAAGGTGGGGAACGTCACAAATCAATGGGGGAAAGAAAGAGGAGACACGGGGCGTCGGAAGACGCCCTCGTGTCCCCTCAAAACTTGAGGTATATCTATGTTCAAATCCAAATCCCAAAGATGCTTCTCTTTTATCGTCTTTGGAATCTATTTTACACTTTTGATCTGGTTGGTGCTGTTCAAGCTGAACCTTCCTTTCTGGGAAGTCCGCCACGTCCGAACGATCAATCTGATCCCCTTCTGGTACGACAGAGGAACCAGATTCCTGCTCCATTTGCAGGAAATGCTGTATAACATTCTCGCTTTTATTCCGCTGGGTGTGTATATGAGCATCTATAAACCCGGTTGGGCTCTTTGGAAGAAGGTCCTCCCCTGCTTCGTCGTCAGTTTTCTGTTTGAATCGCTGCAATTTGCCTTCGCGTTGGGCGTCAGCGACGTCACCGACCTCATTACCAACACCCTGGGCGGGGTCATCGGGATCCTGCTGTTCGCGCTGGCGCGAAACATATTTTCCGAAAAAAGCGTCGCCGTCATGAACACGCTCGTCCTTGCGGCGGAAGGATCGGCAGTTTCCCTGCTTGCCGTTCTTCTGATCGCGAACGGATAAAGACAATCGAAAAGAGGAGACAACTTCGTGCGCCTCCTCTTTTTTCATGCGATTTTACTCTTCGTCCAGAACTTTATCAATGATGCCGTATTGCAGCGCTTCGTCCGGGAACATCCAGTTGTTGCGCTCGGTATCCCGGGTGACGTCCTCCACCGACTTGCCCACGTTGGAAGCAAGGATGCGGTTCAAACGCTGCTTGATGTCCAGCATATGCCGCGCCTCGATCTCCACATCCGTCGCCTGTCCCTGCGCACCGCCCAGAACCTGATGGATCATGATCTGGCTGTTGGGAAGCGCAAAGCGCTTGCCCTTGGTGCCGGCAGAAAGCAGGAACGCGCCCATGCTGGCGGCGAGCCCCACGCAGATGGTGGAAACGTCGCATTTCAGGTGCCGCATGGTGTCATAGATGGCGAGTCCCGCGGAAACGGAGCCGCCCGGAGAGTTGATATACAGGCAGATCTCCCGCTGGGGATCCACCGCCTCCAGATAAAGCATCTGGGCGATGATGGTGCAGGCGAGGTCGTCGCTGACCTCGTGGAACAACAGGATGATCCGGTCCTTCAACAAACGGGAAAACGGATCATAGCTGCGCTCGTAGCCGCCTTCCTTTTCAAAAAACTGGGGGGTAACGATCATGATCAAAAACCATACCTTTCCTTGTGTTTGTGGCGTTTATTCGTAGATCGGATGTTCCTTGCAGAGTTTATCCACTTCCGCGAGGACCTGTTCCTTCGTCCCTTCGAAATCTCTTGCCACCATGCCCATAAGTTTTGCTACCTGAACCATATCCTTTTCCACAAAGCCGCGGGTCGTGACGGCGGGAGTGCCGACGCGCAGACCGCTTGCCACCGTGGGCTTTTCCGGATCGTTGGGGATGGTGTTCTTATTGGCGGTGATGTGTACCTCGTCCAGCTGCACTTCGAAAGTGCGGCCGGTGAGCCCGAAGGGGCGCAGATCCAGCAGAATCAAATGATTATCCGTTCCGCCGGAGACCACCGCGAAGCCTTCCTTTTGCAATGCTTCACAGAACGCCTTGGCGTTTTTCACCACCTGCGTCTGGTACTGCACAAAGGCGGGTTGCAGCGCTTCCTGGAAGGCAACCGCCTTCGCGGCGATGATGTGCATCAGCGGACCGCCCTGTGTGCCCGGGAAGATCGCCTTGTCGATGAGCTTTGCATATTCCTCCTTGCAGAGGATCAAGCCGCCGCGGGGACCGCGCAGGGTCTTATGCGTGGTGGTCGTCACCACGTCCGCATAGGGGACCGGGTTGGGGTGCAGACCGGCGGCCACCAGACCGGCGATATGCGCCATATCCACCATCAGCTTCGCTCCCACACGGTCGGCAATGGCACGGCAACGCGGGAAGTCGATGGTACGCGCGTAAGCGGATGCGCCGACGACGATCATCTTCGGCTGACATTCCACGGCGATGCGCTCCATCTCGTCGTAATCGATCATCTGGGTCTCATCTGAAACACCGTAGGGAACGATATGGAAGTACTTGCCGGAGATATTCACCGGCGACCCGTGGGAAAGATGCCCGCCGTGGGCGAGATTCATGCCCATCACTGTGTCCCCCGGCTGGCAGAGTGCAAAGAACACCGCCAGATTGGCGGATGCGCCGGAATGGGGCTGCACGTTAGCATGCTCCGCACCGAACAGTCTGCACGCACGTTCCCGTGCGATCTCCTCCACCTTATCCACTTCCCCGCAGCCGCCATAGTAACGATGGGCGGGGTAGCCCTCGGCATATTTGTTGGTCAGAATACTGCCGGCGGCGGCAAGAACCGCCTCGGAGACGATGTTCTCGCTGGCGATCAGTTCGATGTTGCGGCGCTGACGCCCCAGTTCCCCTGCGATGGCGGAAGCGAGAACCGGATCCAGGTTTTGCAGATAGTCGATGCTGTACATGAGTATGTTCCTTTCTATGTCGTTTGCACAAACGGTGTTTTAAGAGATGCCCGCGGAAGCCGTCCAAAGCCGGGAGGGATACTCCCCTGCCCGGATACACGCCTCCAGATAGGCGCGGAAGGCGGGGCGATCCTCCTGATAAGTCACGCCCTTCCAGACGCAATCGGTTTTCACCACGCGGATGGAATAGCCCGGCGCGCGGACCACATCCTCTGCCAGCTCCGTCAGGTAGCTTTCCTCTTTTATCAGGTCGGACGCGGGATCCGTCAGGAAAGCCCGCAGGCGGCGCTCCGCAAAATCAAAGATCTTCGGCGTAAAGCCCCAGAAATTCATGGAAACCGGCGTGTTGCCTTCGATGGAGATCCATTTCCCGTTTTCTTCGTACTTCGCGTTTTCCCCCTCCGGCAGGATCTGCTTGCGCTCAACGATCCCGGTCAACAGTCCGTTCTCGGTCTGACAGATCCCGCGGGAAACGGAACCGTTCTCCGAAAGGGTATGGTTGACGATATACCCCGGCATACAGAACTCTCCCTCTCCGGCTTGATCCAGAAAGCGCTTGACCGCAAGGAAGGTGCCGTAGCCGTAGAAATCGTCCGCGTTGAAGATCGCAAAGGGACCCTCCACCTCCCTGCGGCAGCAGTAGAGCGCGTGGGTGGTTCCCAACGGCTTTATCCGCCCCTCCGGGAAGGATAGCCCTTCCGGCAGGTCGTCGGGGTCCTGAAACGCATACCGGACGCGGATGCGTCCCTCCAGCCGCTTGCCGATGGTATCGCGGAAGGTTTCGTACATCTCTTTTTTGATGATGAAAACTACGGTATCGTACCCGGCGCGGATGGCGTCGAATACAGAGTAATCGATGATAAATTCACCGGAAGGTCCGAGGGGATCAATCTGCTTCAGACCGCCATAGCGGTTTCCCATCCCGGCGGCGAGGATCACTGCCGTCATAATCGGTTTCCTTTCCTTTTGTTAAATCGATCGTTAGATCATATTCTCTGTGATAAGAAGCTCCCGGACGTCGGGATCGGACGGAATTCGGTACATATAATCCGTCATCAGCTTCTCGGTGATGGACCGAAGGCCGCGGGCGCCGGTTTTGGTCTCGTGCGCCTTTTTTGCGATCGCCCGGAGCGCACCGTCGGTAAATTCCAGCGACACGCCGTCCATCTCGAATAGCTTCTTGTACTGGCGCACCAGCGCGTTTTTCGGCTCGGACAGGATGCGCACCAGCGCGTCCTCATCCAGCGGATGCAGAGCTGTGACTACCGGAAGTCTACCCACCAGCTCCGGGATCAGACCGTACTTGACCAGATCGGTATTCTCCACATGAGAGGTGACAAACTCGGTATCCCGCGAAACGCCGCTCTTTGCGTCCGCAGTAAAGCCCACGGTATGGCTGCCCAGCCGGTTGCGGATGATCTCATCCAGCCCGTCGAAAGCGCCGCCGCAGATGAACAGAATGTTGCTGGTGTCGATCTGGATGAATTCCTGGTTCGGGTGCTTCCTGCCGCCCTGGGGCGGAACGTTGGAAACCGTCCCCTCGATGATCTTCAGCAGCGCCTGCTGCACGCCCTCCCCGGAGACGTCCCGGGTGATGGAGCGGTTCTCGCTCTTGCGGGCGATCTTGTCGATCTC
>JAFLUP010000017.1:0-26904 GCA_022508745.1 Oscillospiraceae bacterium
CTTGTTCAGGTCTGCGCCTACGCCTTCCACCTTCTTGTTGACCGTCAAATCGCCGCTCTTTCTGATGTTGGTGAAGGACGCCACACTGACCTTTTCGTCCGTGATCGTCCCGGTTGCGCCGGTGGAATTGACATTGTAATCGTTGTCTGCGGTTTCCTCCACCGTATAGGTGATGCCGGTGGGCAGCCCCGTTGCGGTGGCGCTTTCGCCGTCAGCCAGCTGAACGGTGGCAACGCCGTTTGCGAAGGTCATGTCACCAAAGGTGCCGTTGATCCAAGTTTGGTTCAAGGTGATGGTGAAGGTGAACTTCTTGCTCAAATCGGCGCCTACGCCTTCTACCTTCTTGCTGACCGTCAAACTGCCGGTCTTTCTGATGTTATTGAAGGCAGCGTAGCTGGTCTTATCCTCCTGAATGGTGCCGGATGCGCCGGTGGAATTGGTGGTGTAGCGACCATCCGCAGCTTCTTCTACCTTGTAGGTGAGCCCAGCGGGCAGGCAGTTGATGGAGATGCTTTCGCCGTTTGCCAGCGAGAAGGTCGCGACGCCGTTTTCGAAGGTCATGGCGCAGCAGGAGCAGTTGATCTCATTTGCCTGCGTTCCGTCTTCATGGTACAGCGTGACGGTGAAGGCGAAGGTTTCGCCGTTGTAGGGGCCTTCGACCGTCTTGGAAACGACCAGCCCACCTCTGGCAAGGTCTGTCACCGCGTACAGGTGATAGGTGTAGGGCGAATCCGCTTCGTATGTGGGTTCGCCGTCCTGATAGGCGTAGATGGTGTTTTCCGTGCCGTAGGTAGAGCCATTGATGATATACTCTCCGTCAAAGGCGACGGGGATGCCGTCTTCATCGACCCAACCTTCAGGTTTGCAGCCGCACGCAGGATCTTCGTCATTGAGACCGACTGCTTCCACAGAGTTGCCTTTCAGCATCCAGGAGGTGCTGATGAGCACGCGACCCTTCGGCACAAAAGCAGTGGGAGCATCTTCGATCTTGATTTTGTTATTCTTGTTGATGAGGTCGTAAGCGAAGCCGAGGTACACGTTTTTGCCGAATGTGCCTACTTCGTCGTCGCCCGTGAAGGTCAGTTCTTTGTCCTCCGTGTACTCCATCAGATCCTTCCGGACATCCTTCGAAACATAGCAGGTCTGATATTCGGACGCTCCGTTTTCAAGGGCTTTGAGGTCTGCATCGAAGGCATTGAAGGTGCCGAGGGTGGTATACGGACCGTGATCCACCATGATCTCCTGGCCGTCCAGATAGTACTTCACATCGTACTTGGTGGACACGTAGATCTTGACGGTAGTTCCGCCCTTGACGTTATCCAGCTGACCGCCGTTTGACTGGATCCAGTTCAGGTGCTGGAACAGACCGCTTTCGCTGCCGCCCTGAATCGCGTAAACGCCGTCGATGATAAAGCGACCGACCTGATCGTACGGCGGGAAATCGGTTTCGTGATTGAAGTGGGCCACGAAATCATACAATGCCTTTTCGTAATCGCCGTCGTTGCCGTTGAGATAGAGATATTCTTCCACGAGATCGTCCCAGACGAACTTGATGTTCAAGTCAACGGTGCAGTCGTTGTGGTAGCTGAAATACAGGGGAGTAGCCACCCAAGGTTCGTCCGCGCCATCCTTGTAGATCTCGATGTTGACGTGGCCGAGCCACCGCTCACGCTCCAGATCCTGATAACGGAATTCGTCATCCTGATTGGCCTTCCAGTCGGAAACGCCAACCACAGCCTGTTTGGTTTTTTCGTCGACCGCAGTGACCACCTTATCGGTGCCGCGCATTGCGTAGACGGGGAAGAGGTGGAGGCAGCCGTCTTCGTCCAGATATGCCTTGACCTCGTCGCTCGTCAGGTCAAGCATTTCGATCGTTTCCGGATTGCCGTTGCCAACCAAGCCCATGTCTTTTGCTTTCTTTTGGAAGCCGTTGGTCTCATCGCCGGTACGACCGTAGAGGTTAGAGGATTGCACCTCATCCAGATAAGGACCGTAGAGCTGCTTATACGTGACGGTTGCATCCGATTGAACAGCAGACGCGTTCAGCTGTGCGCCGTTAGCCGCCGGACTCGTCGTGTATGCGGCGGTCCAGCCGATAAAGATGTAGTCGTCGCCCTGATAGATGACGTCCTCCAGCCGATCCAGCGGGAGGGTCCCCTGGGTGTAAATGGTCTTGTCGGCCTTGCCTTCTTCGCCGTAATGGTACTCGACCTTGACCAGATCCTTTTTGTCAAGAAGGACGGTATAGATCTCCACGGGGGTGGCGTACTCTTCTTCCACCGACGAGCCGAGCAGTTTGAGGTCGCCGTCGCTCATGGTGTACGCAAGGTTCAGCCAGCTATCCGTGGCGTTTCCGCGCAGGAGGATGCTGCTGCCGTCCTTGCTGTAAGCAAACCGGGCCTTGAAAGTCTGCGACTTACTGGACAGGGGATAGTTGCTGCCGCTGGAAAGATTCTGCGGGCGCCAGTAGAGGGTGGTGTTCATCGAAGCGTCGTCCGCCAGCCTGAGGTAATCAAAAGTCCAGGAGGTTTTGGTGGATGCGTTCAGGCTGCCGTGCTCGAACAGGGTGTACCAACCGTCCTCCGTGACTTTAATGGTACCGTCAGCGTTCAGCTCGACAGGGGCAAGCCATTGGCCTTTGCCGTTATAACCGATGGCGTACCGCTCGTGCTTTCCATCCGGGTTGACGACCGGGATGACGACCATAAAGGGGTTGTTGTATTGCAGCTGCGACAGGTCGGTCAGCCGGGCGAAGGTGTACGGATTCTCGCTGTGGCTGGGTCCGAAGACGCGAACATTGATGGCCTTGTTCTCGTCTGCAACGACTGTGAACTGTTTGCTCTCGCTGTCCCAGCCGAGGTACTTGTCGCCGTTTTTGACGGTGTAGGCGCCTTCGCCTTCGACAAAGCTGATGTTCGTAGATCCTTCTCCGAACAGCGTGTCGCCCAGCGTCAGATACTTGTTGCCTTGTTGAAGCAGCGAATTGTTCACCCAGGCATCGTCCTCTTCAAACCACCAACCCATCCACCATGCGTTGTTGGAGTTGGTGAGCAGGGTAGAGGTCTTTTTCTCGTTCGCAAGGGTGATGTCAGACAGATCAATCGCTACCGCGTTGGATTCGCCTGCTACCAGAGCATAGCTGTTTCCGTCGGTATCGGTGTAGATCAGAACGAGCCGATTGTTTTTTCTGAAGGTATTGGTTATCTCTGCGCCCCATCCGAGAGGCAGATATTCCACAAACCGTTCTGCGGAGGTCTCCTCCACGGATTGCTCGGTCGCTACTGCATCTGTCCAGATCTCGAAGTGCAGCGTGTCCGTCTTTTCTTCGGTCTTGCAGGAAGCGGCCTTATAATGTACATGGAAGCCGTCCTCACTGTTGAACCGGAGATATCTGCTGGCAGCGTTGTAGATCGCCCACTGGCCGTCGCTGTTCACGCTCAGGACGATCTTACCGCCGTTTTCGTTGAACATCGGGGTCAGCACATCGCTGGAGGTGCCCAGTTTCAGCCGGGTGGTATCATCCAGCCGCAGCTCCACGGTGACGGTGCCGTCATTGTTCAGGATCGCAGAGGTCATCGTCATGACGCTGGGACCGTTCAGGTAGGTGTTCCATGCGCTGTTATCCGTGGTGTCGGCGTTTCCGTTGTTCTTCAGCAGATCCACGATAAAACCGTTGGAGAGGGGATAGCCGAAGGTCGTGGCGGTGCCATCCGCGGAGACGGCGACGATGATGTAATGTGCGTCCTTTTTCGCCTCGTTCACATTGGTCATCTTGTGGAACTCGCTCAAGTCCGGATTTTCCGGCTGCGCCGCAAGCGTGACCCATTTGGGTGCGAAAGTGGTATTCTCCGTGATCACATAAGAGCCGAATTCATTTCCGTCCGCATCGAACCAGCCCATGAAGACTTTTGTCTCCGTAGACTTTGCGATGGCGCGTGCTTCGGCGGGTACATCCGCGTAGGTGGGTGCGGAAGTGGCGGGGATCTTGGAGGTGGCGATGACCTCGCCATTTTCATTCGTGAACTTTACATCACTCTCCGGGATCATCCCGCAGGTGCATTTGTCATCACCGCAGCCGGCGCCGGGTTCGCAGGCACAGCCGTCTTTGCACATTTCACATGCACATGCACATTTCGCCAGGGTATAATCCGTCCAGATCACGAAGGCGCTGCCGACATTGCTGTTGGAATTGGTCACATCAAAGCCGTTGGCGGTCCAGATCAGGGAACGACCCTTCGTGCCGGTGCTGGCGGTGTAGTTCTGGAGTCTCCACATGCCGGTATCAAGGCCGTCGGAGCCCTTCACCATGGTAAGCTGAATGTTACCGGTGGAGCTGTTATGGAACACGTGGGTGGAGTCCAGCTTCAGACGGTTGCCGTCCGCGTCTTCGAATCTCCAGGTGCCGTCGGAATCGCCGTTGTCCAGCTCCAGCACGTATGCGGCAGAGGAAGGCAGAAGAAGCTCGGAGATATCCGCACCGTCGGCCCCGAACTGATAAACGATTTCCTGACCGGCAAATTTGGCCGCATCATCGTCCGCATAGCGCAGTGCATAGTACGCCGTGCCGTCCGTATAAGTAATAATGTAGTGAGAACCGACGTGCAGTTCTGCCGCCTTGGTCACCTTGTGGAAGGTCGTCTTCTCGCCTTCCTCGGGGGTGCCGCAATCACAGTCGGGATCGCCGCAGGATCCGCCGGTGGCGCAACTGCAGTCGTCGCCGCATGCGCAGGCGCAAGCGTCCTCGCTCACGGGCTCTGCGTCCGTCCAGATCTCCACCGTGCTGCCGGGCGTTGCGGAGTTGGTGGAAACCATGAAGGAGCCATACGCCCAGCGCAGGGAGCGGTTAGCCGTCGCCAATGCCCAGCCGTCGCCGCTTTTGGAAACGGTAACGGAACCGGGAGAGCCTGCAGGGGCAAACACGCCGTTGCCGTTGTTCAGCTTCAGGCTGGCGCCTTCGGTTTTGAAATACCAAGTGCCTTCGGTGCTGCTTTCGCTCAACGTGAACACGTAGCGTGCGCCTTCCTCCGGCTCGTAGGGCAGTTTGCTGTAATCGAGCAGCACCGGCCCGATGTACCTGTTCGTAAAGTCTTCATATTCCGGAACGGCCAGCACGGCACACTTGCCGTCCTCGACGTCGTCCGTGACAACGATGATGTAGTGTGCGTCTTCCCGCAGCTCGGCCTTGCTGGTCATCTTGTGGAAGACCTTATCCCCATCGTTGTTGTCGTCATCCTCGTCGGGGAGAGGGTTCTTCGGCGCAACGTCCGTCCAGATCACAAGTTCGGTTCCGGGCGTGCTGCCGCCGCCGGCAGATGCGAAACCGTTTCCGTTCCATACCAGAGCACGGCCGCCTTTGATCGTCCAGGTGCCCTCGGTCGCGCCTTCCGCTATCGTCATATCAGAAGGGGAATTGAATTGGAACACATGAGTGGAATCCAGCTTCAGACGGTAGTTTTTGCTGTCTTGGAACCGGTATGTTCCGTTGCTTCTGACTTCGTTCAGGGTGAGCACATAGTCCTCACTCAGGGACGATACCGTCATCTTGCTCTTGCCAGCGGCGATGTTCTGATGGCTCGCGTATTGCGTTTCAGAACTCTCGCTGGAGCAGAGCGCAGCGTACTCCCCGTCTGTCAAGGGTCCGTACGTGATGATGTAGTGCCCTTTCTCTACAAGCTGATCCCATTCGGTCAACTTGTAGAACGTGATCCCGTCGGGATCATCTGCATTGGTCGTGAGCGCCATGGCAAAGGCAGACAGGGCTCCTGCTGTGGTGCTCAGCAAAAGCAGCATGACCAGAAGCAGGGAAAAGATCCTTTTGCTGCCGGCATGCCTTTTGCGCGTGACATTGGTGCTTTGCTGCATGTTTTATTACCTCCTAATGTTTTTCATAGCACAAGCATTGTGAAATATGCATATGATTCCAATTTGTATTTTGTATACTATATCATAGATCAAAGGGAGAGTCAACGAGATATTATGAACATTTCTTCACCATATGTGAACAATATGTAAAAAACAAGAAATTTCTGTAAAGAACCTTAAATGACCCATATAATTGCTTACATTTTTTCTCAAATCCTCTTGACAGGCGGCGGAAGTCGTGCTATACTATACCGCGTTAACACTCTACTGCGATAAAGCGAAAGGGGGACCTATCCATGAAAAACTGGCACACGGAGGAAACGGAAACGCTGTTCCGGGCGATCCTGTCCCTGCGGACGGTGGAGGAATGTGGCGCGTTCTTTGAGGACGCCTGCACCATCAAGGAGATCACGGAGATCGCCCAACGCCTGAAGGTGGCAAAGCTGCTGCAGCAGGGAACGAGCTACAACGCCATCAGCGAGGAGACCGGCGTCAGCACCACCACCATCAGCCGGGTGAACAAATGCCTCGCTTACGGAAACGGCGGCTACGCGCTGGTTCTGGAGCGTATCAAGGAATCGGAGGAAATGGGATCATGAACGAACAGCTGCTCAAGCGGGAAGAACAGGCGGTTTTTGCCTTGCGTGCCCTGTATGCGCGTTACGGCTATCGACCGTTCAAAATGAGCAAGTTCGAAGAATACGATTTTTACGCCCGCAATAAGGAATTTCTGGTGAGCGACCGCATCATCACCTTTACCGATACCGACGGGAGGCTGCTGGCGCTCAAGCCGGACGTCACCCTCTCCATCGCCCGCAATCTGCGGGATGAGGAGACGGCAGACTGCGGCTGCAAGCAGAAGGTATATTATAACGAAAACGTTTACCGGGTATCCGGCGGCACGCGGCAGTACAAGGAGATCCTGCAAACCGGGTTGGAATGTATGGGTGCGCTGGATCGTTACGACCTGTTCGAGGTAGTTTCCCTCGCTGCGCAAAGCCTTGCCGCCATCTCGGATTCCTTCCTGCTGGAGGTCTCCCATCTGGGGGTTCTGACCGCTCTGCTGGAGGAGAGCGGCGGGGAGGAAGCCTTCTGCCGGGAGGCGACGCGCTGCGTGGCCGGGAAGAATGCCCATGACCTGCGGAGTATCTGCGGACAGTACGGCATCCCGGCGGAACAGACGGACAAGCTCTGCGCCTTCGTTGGGATCAACGGGGAGCGGAAGCGCGTGCTGGCACAGCTGGAGACCCTCTGCGGGGACAGCGCCGGCGAAGCGTTGTCCGAGCTGCGCGCGTTGTCGGAGCTGCTGGATCGTTCCCCATACGGAGAGCGCATCCTGTTCGATTTCTCCGTGGTCAACGACGGGAAGTATTACAACGGTATCGTGTTCAAAGGATTTCTGGACGGCATCTGCGAAGGGGTGCTTTCCGGCGGGCAGTACGATAAGCTCATGCGCCGTCTGGGGAAACGTTCGGGAGCTGCGGGCTTTGCCCTGTATCTGGATCTGCTGGAGGATTTACAACCCCAAAGCAGGGAATACGACGTGGATGTGCTGCTGCTTTATAACGAACAGACAGAGCCGCAGGCGCTGGCGAATGTCGTGCAGGAGCTGACCGCCGCCGGCAAGAGCGTCAGCGCGCAGAAATCCGTTCCGCCCAAATTGCGGAGCCGGGAAGTGGTGCATCTGGAGGTGTTGTCATGATCAAGGTCGCACTGCCCAAGGGCAGGCTGGGGGAGAAGGTCTACGGACTGTTCGAAAAAGCGGGCTACGAATGTCCGTCCATCCGGGAAAACAACCGCAAGCTGATCTTCGAAAATCCGGAAAAACAGATCTGTTACTTCTGGGTCAAGCCATCGGACGTTCCCATCTATGTGGAGCGGGGCGCCGCCGATATCGGCGTGGCGGGCAAGGATATCCTGCTGGAGCACGCGCCGGAGGTCTACGAGCTGTTGGATCTGGGGCTGGGGAAGTGCCGCATGGCGGTCGCCGCGCCGAAAGGCTTCCGGGACACCGGCGAGCGCACGTTGAAGGTCGCCACAAAATTTTCCTCCATCGCCCGCCGTTACTACGCGGAACAGGGAAGGGATATCGACATCATCCCGCTGAACGGTTCTATCGAGCTGGCGCCCATTCTGGGGCTTTCGGACGTGATCGTGGACATCGTGGAGACCGGTACCACCCTGAAAGAGAATGATCTGGAAGTGGTGGAGACCGTCCTGCCCATCAGCGCACGGCTGATCGCCAATCAGGCGAGCTATCGGTTCAAGGCGGGGGAGATCCTCCGGCTCACCGAAACAGTAAAGGAGTTCATGACCCATGATTGATATTTTCACATACGGCGAAACCCCCGATGAGGCGCTTTTCGCCCGGAAAAGCAGCGTTACCGATGTGCGGGATACGGTTTTTGAGATCATCCGGGACGTGGCAGAAAACGGCGACCGCGCCCTGTTCGCATACGCGAAAATGTTCGACCGGGCGGAGCTTACCTCCCTCGAAGTGACGCAAGAGGAGATAGAGGAAGCGGTTTCTTCCGTCGATCCCGATTTCCTGAACGTTCTGCTGGAGGCCTCCGCAAATATCAGGAACTTTCACGAAAAGCAGGTGCGAAACGGCTTTGTGCTTTCGGAACAAAACGGCGTTGCGGTCGGGCAGAAGATGACGCCCATCGAGCGAGTGGGACTGTATGTGCCGGGGGGGACCGCAGCATTGCCCTCCACCGTCCTGATGACCGCCATTCCCGCAAAACTTGCAGGATGCCCCACCATCGTGATGATTACCCCGCCTCAGGCGGACGGGAATGTCAACCCCGTCATCCTTGCGGCGGCGAAGGTCGCCGGGGTGAACCGTATCTTCAAATCCGGCGGCGCGCAGGCCATCGCCGCGCTTGCCTACGGCACCGAGAGCATCCCGCAGGTGGATAAGATTGTCGGTCCCGGCAACGCCTTCGTGGCGGAAGCCAAACGGCAGGTGTTCGGGCGGGTGTCCATCGACATGATCGCCGGTCCCAGCGACATTCTCGTCATTGCGGACGACACCTGTAATCCGTCCGTGGTGGCGGCGGACCTGCTTTCCCAGGCGGAGCACGACAAAATGGCTTCCGCCGTGCTGGTGACGACTTCGCGCCCCTTTGCCGAACGGGTCGGGGAGGAGCTGGAAAGACAGCTTCCGCTGCTGCCCCGTGCGGAAATCGCCCGCATTTCTCTGGAAGCCAACGGCAAGGTCATCGTCGTCAAGGATCTCCCCACCGCCATCGAAGTTTCCAACCGCATTGCGCCGGAGCATCTGGAGATCTGCGTGGACGATCCCTTCGCTTATCTTTCGCAGGTCAAAAACGCCGGTTCCGTCTTTCTGGGCAAGCACTGCCCGGAGGCGCTGGGGGATTACTTCGCGGGTCCCAACCACACCCTGCCCACCGGCGGGACCGCCCGCTTTTCCTCGCCGCTTTCCGTGGATGATTTCATCAAAAAGACGCAATTCACCTACTATTCGGCGGAAGCGCTTTCCACGGCGGCGGAAAAGGTCGCCTGCTTTGCCCGGCAGGAGGGTCTGGAGGCTCACGCCCGCAGTGCCCTTGCCAGAAAGGGAAGGAACGACGCATGAGCATCTACTTCAGCGGACGGCTCCGGTCGCTTGTCCCTTATGTTCCCGGCGAACAGCCGCAGAAGAAGCCATATCTAAAACTCAACACCAACGAATCTCCCTTTCCGCCGCCTCCGTCTGTGGCGGAAGCCGTCGCGGCGGAGGCAAATCGTTTGCAGCTGTATTCCGACCCGGACAGCCGGGCGTTGGTGGAACAGCTTGCCGCCTCAAAGGGCGTAAAACCGACACAGGTGTTGGTGGGCAACGGCTCCGACGAGGTGCTCAGCTTTGCCTTTCAGGCGTTTGCGGATGAAACGCATCCCCTTTGCTTCCCGGATATCACCTACGGCTTTTACCCGGTTCTGGCGGAGCTGTACCGCATCCCGTACACCTGTATCCCGTTGCGGGAGGACTTCACCGTGGATCCGCTGCCCTATATCGGCTGCGGTCGAACGGTGGTCCTTGCCAATCCCAACGCGCCCACCGGCATCGCCCTTCCCCTGGAAACCATTGAAAAGATCGTCCGCGCCAACCCGGAAACGGTGGTGCTCATCGACGAAGCGTATGTGGATTTCGGCGGGGAAAGCGCCATCCTCCTGACGGAAAAGTACGAAAACCTGTTGGTAGTGCAGACCTTCTCCAAATCCCGCTCGCTGGCGGGAGGCAGGCTGGGCTTTGCCGTGGGCAGCGAGAAGCTGATCGCGGATCTGCACACCGTCCGCAACTCTTTCAACCCGTATAATGTCAACCGTATGACGGCGGCGGCTGGCGTCGCTGCTCTGCGGGAGCAGGCGTATTACGACGAAAATTGCCGTGCCATCATTGAGAACCGTGCGTGGACGACGGAAGCGCTGCATGCCCTCGGGTTCGACGTCCTGCCGTCGCAAGCCAATTTTCTGTTTGCACGTTCGGAACGCATCGGCGGAGAAACGCTGTATCTGGAGCTGAAGCAACGCGGGATTCTGGTGCGCCACTTCGGCGCAAGCCGCATTGCGGCGTATAACCGCATCACCATCGGCACGCGGGTGCAGATGGAGCGGCTGATCGACACCATCAAAACCATTCTGGAGGAAAATGACCCATGAGAAACGCGCAGATCGACCGAAAAACCACCGAAACCGACATCTCCCTGACGCTGGAGCTGGATGGCGCAGGCGCATCCGAATGTCATACCGGCTGCGGCTTTCTGGACCACATGCTCACCCTGTTCGCCCGGCACGGCGGCTTTGACCTGACCGTTACCTGCAAGGGGGACACCTATGTGGACGACCACCACACCGTGGAGGACATCGGCATCTGTCTGGGCAAGGCCTTCTCCCAAGCGTTAGGGGAAAAGCGGGGCGTCACCCGTTACGGCAGCATCACCCTCCCCATGGACGAGGCGTTGCTGCTCGCCGCCGTGGATCTTTCCGGTCGCGGAGGTTGTTACGAGACCCTTGCCATTCCCACGGAGAAGGTGGGCACCTTCGACACGGAGCTTTGCGGGGAATTCTGGCGCGCGTTCGCTTCCAACGCGGGCTTGACTTTGCACATCCGGCAGCTTGCTGGAGCCAATTCCCACCATATCATTGAAGGTGCGTTCAAGGCGGTTGCCCGTGCCCTGCGCATGGCCGTGGCGGTGGACGCCTCCCGTGCAGACGAGATTCCCTCCACGAAAGGGACGTTGGCATGATCGCTGTGGTGGATTACGGCGTGGGGAATCTGTTTTCCCTTCGCTCTTCCCTGAACGCCATCGGCGCAGAGGTCATCGTCAGCTCCGATCCGGAAGACATTCGCAGAGCGGGCAAGATCCTTCTGCCCGGCGTGGGCGCTTTCGCGGACGCGGCGGCAAAGCTGCGGGACAGCGGTCTGGATCGGGTCCTCTGCGAAGAAGCCGAACGGGGGAAGGACATCCTCGGTATCTGCCTCGGGATGCAGTTGCTGTTTGCGCGCAGCTATGAGTACGGCGAACACGAGGGACTGGGGTTGATCCCCGGCGCCGTGGTGCCCATGGAAGGGAAGCTCCCATCCGCTCTGAAAATTCCCCACATCGGCTGGAACGCCCTGCATCTCCGGAGGAAGCACCCGCTTCTGCAATACGTGAAGGAGGGGGACTGCGTGTACTTCGTCCATTCCTTCTATGCCGACCGTTGCGAGGAAAGCATCCTCGCCACCGCCGAATACGGTATCGAGATCACCGCCGCTGTTGCGAAGGGTAACGTGATGGGCTGTCAGTTCCACCCGGAAAAGAGCGGCGACGTGGGACTTTCCATCCTGCGAGCTTTCTGTGAGAAGGGGGCAAATACATGATTCTGCTGCCTGCAATCGATTTATACGGACAAAAAGCCGTGCGTCTGGTGCGCGGCGACTACGCCCAAATGACGGTATACAGCGACGATCCCGTCTCCCTTGCCAAGGAGTTTGAGCGGCAGGGGGCGACCCATCTTCACATGGTGGATCTGGAGGGCGCAAAGGACGGCACCACGCCCCACCTTTCCCTTGTGGAACGGGTGGCGAAGGGGACCGGGCTTTCCATCGAAATCGGCGGAGGAATCCGCAGCATGGAGACGGTGGAGCGCTACCTTTCCTGCGGGGTTTCCCGGGTGATTCTCGGCACCGCCGCGGTCACGGACGAAGCCTTCCTGCGGGCAGCCGTGGCGGCTTACGGGGAACATATCGCCGTGGGCGCGGACGTGCGGGAGGGGTATCTCTCCATCCGCGGCTGGCAGGAGCAATCCGCCTTTACATTGGAGGACTTCCTCGCCCGTATGCAGGCCATCGGCGTGCAGACGGTCATCTGCACGGACATTTCCAAAGACGGCATGCTGGGCGGAACGAATCTGGCGCTTTACCGCGCTCTTTCGGAGCAATTCTCCCTCCGTTTGATTGCCTCCGGCGGCGTTTCCAGCCTTTCGGATCTCCGCGCTTTGCGGGAGATGAGGCTGTACGGCGCGATCCTCGGAAAGGCGTACTATACCGGCGCAGTGGATCTGCGTCAAGCGATTGAGGTTTCGAAATGATTACCAAACGCATCATTCCCTGTCTGGACGTGAAGGACGGACGGGTGGTCAAAGGCGTCAACTTCCAAGGGCTTTCGGACGTTTCCTCTCCGGTGGAGCTGGCGAAATATTATTCCGATCACGGCGCGGACGAGCTGGTGTTTTACGACATCACCGCCTCTTTCGAGGGGCGCAAGCTGTTCACCGAGATCCTGCGGGAGGTGGCAAGCTCCATCTTCATCCCGCTGACGGTGGGCGGCGGCATCAACACCGTGGAGGACTTCGACCGGGTGCTGAAATGCGGCGCGGACAAGGTCAGCGTTAATTCCGGCGCCATCCGCAACCCTGACCTCATCCGCGAAGCGGCGCAGCGCTACGGCGATCAGTGCGTCGTGCTGTCGGCGGATATCAAGCGGGTGGACGGCGCTTTCCGCGTGTTTGCGAAAGGCGGGCGGGAGGACACCGGCATGGAGGCCATCGGCTGGATCAAACGATGTGTCTCCTTGGGCGCAGGGGAGGTCGTGGTGAATTCCATCGACACCGACGGGGTCAAGCAGGGGTTTGATCTGGAAATGCTGGAAGCTGTCTGCAATGCCGTGCGGGTGCCGGTGATCGCGTCCGGCGGCGCGGGAAAGACGGAGGACTTCGTGCAGCTGTTCCATGCGCTTCCGGGGGTGGATGCGGGGCTTGCCGCTTCGGTATTCCATTTCGGGGAGATTGAGATTCCCGATTTGAAGAAAATCCTGCGAGAGCAAACTATTATTGTGAGGTTATAATCATGCTTCCTATTGAAGAATTGAAATTTGATCAAAACGGGCTGATCCCCGCCATCGTGGTGGACGCCGTCAGCAAAAAGGTATTGACCCTCGCCTACATGAACCGGGAAAGCCTCGCCATCTCCATGGAGGAGGGGACGACCTGCTTCTGGAGCCGCTCCCGTCAGCAGCTTTGGCGAAAAGGGGAGACCAGTG
The DNA here is from genome assembly GCA_022508745.1 of Oscillospiraceae bacterium. Lineage (GTDB taxonomy): Bacteria > Bacillota > Clostridia > Oscillospirales > CAG-382 > Coliplasma. The sequence continues at coordinate 13,392 of JAFLUP010000017.1, forward strand.
GCAATAGGCAGCATATCGTCTCCATCACCGCCGATTGCGACCGGGACGCCCTCGTGGTACTGGTGGAAAAGGACGGTCCAGCCTGCCATACGGGCACGGATTCCTGCTTTACCGCCCCGGTGTTCCAGAGCGAAACCCTGCACGAATTCAGCCTGCAAGTGCTTTATGAGATGCTGGAAGGGCGAAAACAGGAGCGTCCGGAGGGTTCCTATACCACCTACCTGTTTGACAAAGGCATGGACAAGATCCTCAAAAAGGTCGGGGAGGAATGTACGGAGGTCATCATCGCCGGCAAGGCGGAGGACAAAAAGGAGACCATCTACGAGCTGGCGGATCTCGCCTACCACGCCATGGTGCTGATGGTGCAGATGGGCATCTCCGTGGAGGACGTGCAGAAGGAACTCGCCTCCCGCCACGTCATCGACCATAAGGTCAAACAGGAGAAAATGACCTGAAACGCAAACATACAGAAGGGGACTGTTGCATCTCGACAGTCCCCTTTCATCGCCCTTTTTTAATTTTTCGCTTTAAACACGTCCGCAACTTCGCTGATGGTCACAAATGCAAAAGGATCGATGGTTTGGACGATGGTACGCATCCGGGAGATCTGGAACCTGTTCACCACAAAATAGATGATCGTTTTGTCCGCATCCGAGTAACCGCCTTTTGCCGTGATCTTCGTCGTGCCGCACTCGAAAGCTTCCATCAGCGCCGCGCTGATCTCCTGCGGCTTGTCGGTGATGATGAGCACCTCTTTGGATCGGTCAAAGCCTTCCACTACGAAGTCAACGGTCTTCAGTCCCGCGGCATAGGTGACGATGGAGTACAGCGGCAGGATCCAGCTTTGCATGACGAACCCGCAGACGATATACAGCAGCACGTTATAGATCATTACGAAGGTGCCCACCGTGATGTTCAGCTTCTTTGCGAAGATCACCGCCATGACCTCCATTCCGTCGATGGCTCCGCCATACCGGATGGTCATGCCGCTGCCCACGCCGGAGATCATCCCGCCGAACAGTGCGCACAACAGCAGGTCCTGCCCCGCAAGGGGAGACGCCATGCTCACGTCGATGGGCAAAACGTCCGTGATCAACCACGCTACCGTGGAATAGACCGCGACGGTAAAGAGGGAATAGACGGTAAACGCAGCGCCCTGCTTTTTGAGTCCAAATAGAAACAGGGGAATGTTCAGAACCAAAAGAAACATGGATAAAGATAGATAATCCGGCGTGAGCTGCGAAAACAGGATGGAGGTTCCCGAAATACCGCTGTCATAAAGATCCACCGGCGCGAGGAAAACCGTCACGCCAAATGCGTTGATGCTCCCGGCTACGAATAAAAAAATAAAATTTCGCCATTTGAGTTGTTTGCACGCGGCAAAAGAGTTTGTTTTTTTCATAAAAAGTTCTCCGCTAATCAAAAAGGGATTTATCGGTTTGTACTGGATGCTTTTTTCCATTGCAGCCACTCCCGATCCAAAACGGTGGCGTGGGGTTTGGTCAGAATGGGTTCACAGGGAATTTCAATATTATTGTATAAGCCCTCCATGGAAATAACATTCATAAATGGTATGTCCAATGAAATAATGTCATCATATCCCTCCATATTTTTTTGCCTTTCAATCCTTCCGTCTGCGCTCCATGATCGTCGTGTCTTGCCAATTACCGAACCGGTCTTTGGCGATCTTTTCCCGGTAGCCGACCTCGCGGAAGCCGCACTTCCTGTGCAGTGCGATGCTCGCCGTATTGATGGAGAAAATAGCGGAGTACAGCGTCCAGTAACCGCAGTTCTCGCTTTCCTCAATCAGGGCATGCATCAGGGTCGTTCCGATGCCTTGGTGCTGGTACGCTTCGTCGATATAGATGCTGACTTCCACCGCGCCCCAATACGCCTTCTTCGGCGAGGTGGGGAGGATGGCGACCCATCCCGCCACCTGTCCGTCCACGGTCGCTACCAGACGGCAGTCCTTCAGATACGCAGCATCCCATTCTTCGTAGGAGGGGCAGACGGTGCTCACCGTCGCGTTCCCTCGTTCGATCCCCTGTGCGTAGATCTCCGCGACTCTTTCCCAATCGCTCGCTTCCATTTTGCGGATCATGCTTGTGCCTCGTTTTCTTTCGTTTCGTTTTGATTATAGAACGGAAAGACGGAAAAGTCAAGTGGGAAGCGATTTCCCCCTTGACGAACACAGGCGGCTGCAATATAATAGAGAAAAGAAACCGCGAAAGGAGCATTTGCTATGCACACCAATGGCATCCCTGCAAGCGAAGCGCTGGAGAAGCTGCTTGCCGGCAACCGTGCCTATCGGGACGCAAGTTACAATCCCGGCGATATCTCCCCGTGCATCCGGGAAAAAACCTGTCGAGAGGGGCAGAACCCTTATGCCGTCATCATTACCTGCTCGGATTCCCGGGTGATCCCCGAAAGCATCTTCATGGCGGGGATCGGTGAACTGTTCGTTATCCGGGTTGCCGGAAACGTGATGGACAAGCACCAGCTGGGAAGCGTGGAATACGCGACCTCCCATTTGGGGTGCAGGCTGGTTCTCGTCCTCGGGCATACCCACTGCGGCGCGGTAGACGCCGCCATGCACCACGATCCTGACGGCTATATCAAGTTCATCACCGACGAGATCCGCCTTGCCATCGCGGACGAAACGGACGCCCTCAAGGCCTGCTGCCGGAACGTGGAACGCAGCGTTTCCGTCATCAAAGAGAGCTTGGAAGGGCAGGGGATCACCGTCCGCGGCGCGGTATATCACATAGAAGACGGAAGCGTTGACTTATTGTAAGAAGGAGAGAGCTGACCATGGATATTGAATACAAATCCTTTGCGCAGAAACCAGACCTGTACGCTTATCTGGAGGAACAGCTGCGGCGCATTGCGGGAGAGACCGCTGACCAAACCGCCATCCTTGCCAACGCATCCTCGCTACTCATGCTGCTCCTGCCGGAGATCAACTGGGCAGGGTTTTACCTGCATCGGGGGCAAAAGCTGATCCTCGGTCCGTTTCAGGGCAAGCCCGCGGTGGCGGAGATCCCCATCGGGGAAGGCGTCTGCGGGACCGCCGCACAAACGCTCTCCATCCAGCGGGTGGAGAACGTCCACCGCTGCTGCAACCATATCGCCTGCGACCTCGCCACCAATTCGGAGATCGTCCTCCCGATCCTGCTTGCGGACGGAAGTCTGTACGGTGTTCTGGACATCGACAGCCCGGTCCTTTCCCGCTTCGATGAAGTGGACGAAGCCGGTCTTTCCCGCTTCGCGGCGGTCATCTCTGACGTTGTGAAGGGATTGTAAAATACATTTCTCGCTTATAAAGAAAATCGCCCCACAGAATCTGTGGGGCGAAATCATTGCTTCTATTTCTGCAATACCGGCATACAGGCTTTGAGTGCCGCAAACGTGACATCGCACTTTGCTGCCGCCTTTTTCCTCCAGTTCGGTTCCCTTCCCATGATTTGCCTGAACGCCTTCAGTGTTTTATCCGGGAGCAGATCGAACAGCGTATCTTCGGTTAACCGATCTGCCAACAGCGCGTAGGAAACGGTACTTTGACGAACCCAATCGGGAACCCCGCTGATTGCACCGAGCCAGAAGCCGAACTGGAACGGGTACGGGTTTTCGATGATGTGGCGCATGTGGTCTTCGTCGATCGGTTTCAGCGCTTGCCAGTTGTAATTAAAAGGGCCGACGAAACCTCCGCCAAATGCAGCGGGTTTTCGGAAGGTGATGTATTCGTCGAAGTCTTTCATGAGCTCGTATGCGCGCCTGACAGCGGATTTTGCTGTTTGCATATTCGCTTCCGTGCGCCAGCTTTGTGTGCTTGCCAACAACCCGATATGGTTCGCGCCCGGGAATTTTGCCTTGGGTCTGTAGTATCTTTCATTTTTTCCTTTGACTGTAAAGTCATCGACAGAATGATACTGTAAAACCGCCTGGAGATGCTCAAAGGAAAGCGTGATCTCTTCACGCAAAACAGGCGTATCCTCCGAGGCTTTTACCCATGACAGAATATCGGCTGTGATCGCGCGATTGCCGCCCCTTCCTTCCGCGTCCAGCGCTTCACCGCCCCGGAACCAATTCTTGTGTTGACACGCAATTTCGGGAGTTGTAAGTGCCGTGACCGCTTTTTGGATGCAGGGATCGCTTGCTTCCACGCCTGCGTTGAGCAATCCGCCGATATGGCAGTCCATCCCGTCGATCCCGTGCAGTTCATGCCCGAACCACCCGTCCGGATGCTGTGCCGTCAGATGCTTTTGCACATTGGGTTGCTGCAAAAGCTCCGCTTGCAGCTCTTTCATAAAGGGTTCGTCGGTCGGCGCTTTCAATAGATCCCGATATACCAGATAGCGGATGCTTGCACAAGCGTTTTCCAGCAGAAAGTCGATCGGTTTTTGAAAATCATATCCCATATGCCGCCTCCGCTTTCCTCTGTGGCTTACTGCGCAACAATTTTTCCTTCCTCGTGGGAACGGTACGCCGCGTCCATAAATTCAGTGAGAAGAACGGCCTCGTCGATGCCGAACAGGGTGTTTTCCGTATTGTTTCGGATGCTATCGATCCAGTATGCGACGGGGCGCGCCGACGTGAGATCCGGCTTCTCTACTGTCACCCATTCCTTGCCTGTTCCTTCGCTTCTGTACCGGAGGACGTCCCCCTGCAGATGGACATATCCCTTCGTGCCGCTGATCTCCAGCGTGAACGGGTCGCCGTAGGACACAAAACCGGTCTCCGAAACGCCGATGGCACCGTTTTCGAACGTCATCACGCTGACGGCGTTATCCTCTACGCCCCGTTTTGTCACTTCGGTAAAGATCGACGCCGTGTGCTTCGGTCTCCCTAAGAACCATCCCAACAGGTACATGGGATGCGCCCCCAGATCCATCATCGCGCCGCCCCCGCACAGGGTTCGGTCGTAGAAATAGTCGGGCAGCCAATTTGCGATGCTGCCGTTGTGGACGTTCCGGACGCGCATGTAGGTGGCTTGCCCCAGCTCTCCGCTGTCCAACAGCTTTTTCGCCTGCAAAACTCCCGGGAAGGTTTTGTGGGGCAGGGAAATGGTAAAATGCACACCGTTTTCCACCACCGCGTCCCGGATCTTCACCGCGTCCGTCTTGGTGAACGCCAAAACCTTCTCGGTAAAAATGTGTTTTTTGGCATTTGCCGCTTTGATCAGCAGCTCCGGGTGCTGATTCGTGGGGGAGACCACCGCCACGCCTTCGATTTCATCGTCCGCCAGAAGCGCGTCGTAGTCCTCGTAAAACTTGCAGTTTAACTCTTCTGCCCACGCCTGCCCGCGCTGTGCGTCGTCATCCCATACCGCGGCGATTTCCACGCCGGGGGTATTTCGCAGCTCCTTTGCGTATTCGTTTGCATGCACGTGCCAGCGGCTTACCATTGCAATTTTCATCATGGGAGTACACTCACTTTCTTACTCAAAATATTCAATCGATGCCGAGATTAAGACTGCAAGATCACCGGGTCCATCAAAACGTAACGTAACGATGATCCTTGCTCCAGATAGGGGGATAGATGAAAGCGGCTGTCAATGTGACTGTATGTATCCACCTTTTCGGCTTACAGCCTTTTCATATCATTGTCAAATTCGATCATTCTTTCATCTTGATTGAAGAAATGGAATCCCCAAATTTTATAGGAGTTATCGTCTACAAGTGTCTTTCTTGGGATTGCATTGCCTTCCATATCAAGCAAGAATTCCTCTTTCCACTTGTCCGTTTCAATAAGATGCGTTCCTTTCGGCTCAACAAAGATCTGCAACTGCTCATACCCCTCATTTTTCGGAGAATGAAGGAAAATCAGATAGTCCGGCTCAAACCGCTCTCCGTTATCAAATGAATATATACGTAACTGCCGTTCATTTCTGAGCAAATACACTTTATCATATTTCGCTTTCAACTGCGGAACATACGACTTGAAATAGGCTACAAATGCTTTTTCTTCACTCGTTCCAAAGTTATCTTCAAAAGCAAACCAATCCTCTTTTGATAGGTCAATTTTCCATGCTGCCGGAACGGTACTGTCATTTTGAGAGTAACCGACACCGCCATCGTGGAGGAGTGTGTAATTACATCTCTTGTTTTTGAAGATGTTGCGAATATATTCAGCTTTGAAGACTCTCGTGCCTTCGTATGTTGTTTCAATCGCCGAAACACTTCCCGAGACTTTATCAAGTACATTCACACAAGCCGCAAAAAGAATCTCGGGTGTGGGCATTTGATATGTCGATACAATCTCAAGTTTAATATCGCCTAAATAATTTTTGCCTTGTATGAATTCCCTTGTCGATTTCAGGTTGGGAAAATAACTGCGGAGTTTATTGAATTTTAGAATGTCATATTTACAAAGAGCCTTATGCACAATCGCATAATTCATCGCGGCAATGTCGGCTATCGTTGTTCGATAGGTGTGTGTTGCGACGTCTTTTTCTGCCAACTCCGAAGCACCAAACAGGGTATCTTCACCGGAACTACCCGTTGTAAAGCGCACGGTATAGATATGCTCCCGCACAGACGGCAACAGCCCTACAACATGATTTCTACTTTTTTCAACACGGTCATTTGTGAAAACAACTCCCTCGCGGTACAGTTCGTCTTCCATAAAATCTTTTTTTAAGATATAATCGCGAACAACGACCTTTTCCAAATCAACTCCAATCTCCCGGAGCGCGTTATTCAATTCGCCGATATACCTGCTGTCGTTTTGACAATGATAATGCAATTCTTCGCATATGCGAAGCGGATTATCTATATCGGTGTCATATTTCCTCTTGTACCGTTCTTGTTCTTCTTCCACTTGAAACGGACAATATCGCGCTCCGCGACCGATTAACTGCGCCTCCGATACCGTTTCATTGGATATTTTTTTGCCTCCGGACTGTCGCGTTTCATAGAGACGAACAATATCAAACAGATTCAGTACATCCCAACCTTCATCTAACTTTTTTACCTCGAATATCGCTCGATACGGATTGCTTGCATCTTCCAGGGAATCCAATGCAATTTGCTTTGCTTCCGCTTCCTTATCGTCATTTGCGGAGATGCAATGCTCCGCCGAAAAGTCCTCTTTCAGCTCCTGTGCAAGTTGGTCAAACGATATTCCGTTTTTATCAAAATAGGCATATGCCTCCCTGAGCGTTTCGTTAGATGTCAATTCAGAAATGCGGCGCAATTCGTTGCCCGTGAGCCCTGAAAGCGTTTCAATGAACGATTCCATAAATGCGGCACTATCTGCAATTTTCATCGATTTAAACAGCACGACAGGCTTTATCGACAGACGATGATCCTGAAACACTTTCAACCGATACTGACTAAGCATAATCGCCTGAATTGCGCGTTCCATAATCGAAACATCGCTGCGAAGCGTCTTGATTTCTTTTGAGTATCCGTCTGCTCTGAATCTTGCAAGCGTATAATCATAGACAATTTTGTTTTCATATTCCGCTCTGATTTGGGGATTCTTGATATCGCAAGTTGCAGTAAATTCGAGAAGTACATTTTCTTTATTCGTCTCAAAGATACGACGAACAGTCTGCTCCCAGCTATGATAATTCTTCTGTTCCTCTTTATTCTTTTCGAGCGTTTTTGTATCAACATTCAAATGGTGGGCTTCATCGGAAATCAAGACAACTTTTTTATCGGAAAAATCATCAAATGATATGGCGTTTTCCTTTGCAGTCCATATATCCGTATGAAGTCCCTGCGTTGTCGTAAAACAGATATTGATTGCGGTATCATCTGTATGTTGAAAATTGCGGACTTCCTTTATCGATATTCTTTCTCCGTCAATTCTTATTTCTTCGGCAAACAGATATTTGCTTGAACGCGGATTCAAAAAATTATTTTTTGTCTTTATTATGATGTTCGATAAATTGACAAAAAACAAGAAATTACGATAACCCTTTTTATAAAGGTAAAGCATTAAACCCGCCATTATCATAGTCTTGCCGGAGCCTGTTGCCATATGAAACAGCGTCTGCGTCGGTTTACGGCACATTTTATCGTTCTCAAAGTATGTAATAAAATTTTCAAATGCGCCTATCTGATACGGACGAAGAATAAAATTCGGATTTACATTTTCCTGTATATAGGACGGAATTTCTGCAAACGAGCCATATGCCCGCAATGTATCAAGTTGTTCGTATAGGAACGGCATACTTATTCCTCCTCGTAAAAGCTCTTTGTGAACGCTTTATCTGCCTCCGAAACAGCAAAAGTCTCGTCATCCATATCACAATAATTTACATACAGTTGGTTAAGATCAAGCAGCTCCATAAGCAGTCTTTTTTTATCGGCAAGCGAAAGCGCCTTAAAATCTTCTGCCTCCGTATCAATATCATTCGGATTGATTTTACTGCTTATAAAGCCTGTCGCCTGCATTTCTGCCCATATCGACAAAAGGTCATTCTCGTCCGTTGCGGCCTGAATATGGTCGGCGTAGTTTTGATTTAGCTTGGCAAGTTCGCAATATACAAATGCACCGCCGCCTTGCCAATCATTGCGTTTTGATATCCCGCTTTGTTCACCGGCAATGACTTTTTTTAATCTTCGCAACGAAATATCAATATGTCCATCTAACTGTTCACAAATAATGAATTTGCGCTTCGTCTTCAAAGCAACAGCGGCTGTAGTTCCAGTCCCACCGAAGAAATCAAGAACCAAATCACCTTCAACTGTATGTGCTTTGATAATCCGTTCGATCAGTTTTTCGGATTTTTGTCCTTTCACTTTGTCTTCCGGATTTAACATTTTTGATACAGTTTCTTTTGAAAAAGAAACAATAGCGATACTGTTTAAATCGTCATATTCATTTCCATTCCATACATCCTCTATCGGGCGCTGTTCTGCATTTCCTTTCGCTATACGTTTAAATTCTTTTTTCGGAATATAGTTCTTTATAAATTGTAACTGCTTACTATCTTTTGAATAGAACAGTATAGTATCATGATTTCTAATCCAGTTTTTATCAGCAGTTTTATATCCGGACAACCAGCCAATTCGCCAAATGATCTCTCGTTGAAAATTTTCTTCTCCGAATATTTCATCTAATAAAACTTTTGCATAGTGAACTTGATGGTAATCCAACTGAACATATATGGCGCCCTCTGGTGCTAACAGTTTTTTTGCAATCATTAAACGATTCTTCATAAATGTTAACCAAGCGCTACGACTAAAACTGTCATTATATGAGAACGAATCCGATCCCGTATTATATGGCGGGTCAATATAAATCAGTTTGATTTTGCCCTCGTATCTTTTTAACAGAGAAGCAAGCGCAAGCAAATTATTCCCTTTGATAAGGAGGTTATCGGCTTCCGAAAAGGTGATTGCATTTTCGTTGCCGTCTACGGTGTACCGTGTTGCGTTATGAAACACCTTTGGTGCAAGAAGTCTGTCCACCTCGTCAGGCGCAAGGGTAGTACTATAGAAAATCTCATTGCGTTTTTGATCTTCTTTCGTCTGCCCGCCTTCGAGAACACAGTCTTTATAAGGGAAAACAAGTTCAACATCGTTTGATGTAGAGATATAGTTGCCTTTACTATTTACAAGACCGATTTTATTTTTATAACGAGTATAAGAATCCGGCAAAAACTCACGATTGTTTATAACCCAACCGAAACCGACTTTGTCAAAAACAGATATGCCGTCAATATCGGTGAAGAAGCGGTGTTTCGTTTCTTCATTGGCATAGAGCATTTTAATCAGTTTGGGATCCATTTTCATGGCAGCCTCATATACGGCATTGCGAAGAAGCTCTCCATCTGCCGTAAAGAAACGCTCATCTTGTTTTAAAACTTCAACAACTGCATCAAAAAATTTACTCATATCAATATCTCCTAATACGTATTATCCATTCTTGCAACAAAACGGTTAGACGATAGGATCTAACCGCTTTGCAGCATTTTGGTTTTCAGACGTGCTCCCCGATTTTTGTCGTGAATCGGTCGTAAATTTCTCCATGAATCCCTCAAAAAGCCTTATTTTACGGGCTTTTTCAGTCAATCGGCTTCATGGTGGGGAAGAGCAAAACGTCACGGATGGACGCGCTGTCGGTGAGGAGCATGACCAGACGGTCGATGCCGAAGCCCAGACCGCCGGTAGGGGCGAGACCGTACTCCAGCGCGTTGATATAGTCGTCGTCCACCTGTGCAGTGGTATTCGGATCCTCGGCGCGCTTGGCGGCGACCTGCCGTTCGAAACGCTCCTTCTGGTCGATGGGATCGTTCAGCTCGGAGAAGGCATTGCCGAACTCGGTGGCGTTGATGAAATATTCAAACCGCTCGGTGAAGGCGGGCTGGTCCGGCTTGCGCTTTGCCAGCGGGCTGTTCTCCACCGGATAATCGTAGATGATGGTGGGTTGGATGAGATTTTCCTCCACAAATTCGTCGAAGAAAGCGATGAGCACATGCCCTTTGGTGGCGTTTGCGGGAATTTCCACATGGTGCTCCTTGGCGCAAGCCCGTGCGTCCTCGTCCGTCTGCCAATCCTCGTAATTGACTCCGGCATACTTCTGCACAGATTCCACCATGGTCAGCTTCTCCCAGTGCCCCATATCGATTTCCTTGCCTTGATAGGTGATCACTTTGCTTCCGCAGATCTTCTCGGCAAGCAGGGAATTCATCTCGATGACCAGGTCCATCATACCCTTGTAATCGGTATATGCCTGATACAGCTCGATGGTGGTGAACTCCGGATTGTGCTTGGGGTCCATACCCTCGTTGCGGAAGATGCGCCCCACCTCGTACACCTTGTCAAAGCCGCCTACGATCAGCCGCTTGAGGTAAAGCTCCGTTTCGATCCGCAGGAACATATCCATATCCAGCGTGTTATGATGGGTCTTGAAGGGACGCGCGGCGGCGCCGATCTCGAAGGGGGTCAGCACCGGCGTATCGACTTCCAGAAAGCCCTTGCTGTCCAGATAAGCACGGATCTCCCGCAGGATTAAGCTGCGCTTGATAAAGGTCTCCTTGACTTCAGGATTGACGATCAGATCCACATACCGCTGACGGTAACGCAGATCGGTGTCCTTGAGTCCGTGGAATTTTTCCGGCAGGGGAAGGAGGGATTTCGCCAGCAGGCAAAGCGATTTCGCGTGGATGCTGATCTCCCCGGTGCGGGTCTTGAACACAAAGCCGGAAAGCCCGATCACGTCGCCGATGTCGAACTTCTTGAACTCTTCCTTATAGACGTCCTCGCCCACGTCGTCGATGCGAACATAGGACTGGATGGTGCCGGTGGCGTCCAACAGATGGATGAAGGACGCTTTGCCCATGTCCCGGCGGCTCATGATGCGGCCGGCAAGGGAGACGGTTTTGCCCTCCCATGCTTCGTAATCGCTCTTGATTTCCGCCGCGTGCGCGGTCACCTCATATTTGGTGATGGTAAACGGATCCTTGCCCGCTTCCTTCAGATCTGTGAGTTTCTGGCGGCGGACCCGCTGAATATCGGAAAGGGATTCTGCGGTTTCTTCCGCCGCAGGCAGGTTGTTTCTCTCTTCCATGGTATGCGCAGTTCCTTTTTATTTCGAAATGTTGTTGATGGTGTACTTATGAACGCCGTTGGGGGCTTCTACGCTGATGGACGCGCCCTGTTTCTGCCCCAGCAGCGCTTTTCCCAGCGGGCAATCGTCGCTGATGCGCCCTTCCAACGGGTCCGCCTCTGCGGCGGAGACGATCTTATAGGTGTATTCCCGGTCGTCGTCGATGCAGTGGATGTTCACGGTGTTGCCCACGCTTACTTTATCGGTCCCCAGCTCCGTGTCGTCCATGACGACGGCATTTTCCAGCGTTTCTTCCAGCGCGGCGATCTTGGATTCGATCTCTGCCTGTTCGTTTTTTGCTTCGTCGTATTCGCTGTTTTCCGAAAGGTCGCCGTATGCGCGCGCTTTCTGGATGGCCTGCGCCACCTCTTTGCGCTTGACGGTCTTGAGGTGCTCCAGGTCTGCCTGCAGCTTGAGGAACCCATCCCGGGAAACGATGATCTGTTTTGCCATGTTGTGATTACTCCCTTTTTGCTGTTTGTCTATGAATTGCTACACCCCCGCACGGAAACAGGTGCGGGGATGTTCCTTTTTTGGGTCGAAGAAACGCTTACGACGCGTTCCGAAGCACTTTGAGCGCCGCTTGCAGTTGCGGATCTTCCTCGTGGGAAAGCAGGTAGAACCTTGACGCCTCATCCGCGGTCAGCTTAACTTCCACATCCGGCGGGATACCCACGCCGTCATAGCTTACGCCGCACATGGGGTTGTAGAAGCTGGTGGAGAGTTTTACGGCGCTGCCGTCCTTCATGGGGGAAATGGTCTGCATGGTTCCCTTGCCATAGGTGGTTTCGCCCACCAGCGTCGCCAGACCGTAGTCCCGCAGGTCGGCGGTGAACAGCTCCGCGGCGCTGGCGGTGCTTCCGTTGCACAGAACCGCCATGGGGGCGTCGAGGAAATGCTCCGCATCGGAATCACGGGTGGTTTCTTGGTGATCTGCATTGACGATGCGCACGATGACGCCCTTCGGCAGCAGCAGATCCAGCACATTGCAGATGACGTCAAGACTGCCGCCCGGGTTGTTGCGCACGTCAAACAGGTAGGATTTGCAGCCGTCCGCTTTCGCTTGCTCCAGCGCCTTCTCGAACTGCTTTGTCACCGTACGATCCGCGAAGGAAAGGATGGTGATGTATGCCACGTCGCCATCCAGCCGCTCGTAAAGCACGTTTTGGCTTTCGACTTTTGCGCGTTTGACACGTTTTTTCAGGGTTTCTTCGCCCCGTCGGATGTCCAGCTGCACTTCCGAGCCTTCTTCCCCGAGGATGAGGTCTACCACTTCCTGATAGGCCGCGGCGGTGACGGCGTTGCCTTCCACGCCGACGATCAGATCTCCCGCCCGCAGGTCTGCCTGTTCGGCAGGGGAGCCGGGGACGATACGGTAAATGGCGATGGCGGACTTCTTCAGATCAAAAACTACATGGATTCCGATTCCCACATAGCTGCCGCTGCGGTCAGCGATGTAGGAAGCGTATTCCTCTGCCGTCATATACTCGCTGTACGGATCGCCTACGGCGCTCAAAAGCCCGGCGTAGACGCCTTCCCATAGCTCGTCTTCATTGTATTCATGCACATATTCTTCCCGGATCTGGGAAAACAGCGCGTCCAGCTTGGAATATTTCAGGCGTTCTTCCTTCTGCTCGTTCAATGCGCGGTTCATCTGCACCATCATCACGGTGTAGGTGGAAAGAAATACCGCCGTGCAAAGGATCAGCGCAAGGAAGATTGCTGCCGCGAGGGAAATGCGACGGATAGGCTTCGGCGGGCGGATCGCTTCTTCGCCCTCTTCGCCGGTTTCCGGCAAGTTCGCGGTCGGTTGTTCTTGCAAATTCTCTTTGTCAGTCATTCTATGCCCCATCAATCGTTATATTGCTTGGTGTAGTAGCCGTTGGGCAGATACTCGTCCGGATTGACGTATACGCCGTCCAGCAGGACGGAGAAATGCAGATGGTTGCCC
>JAFLUP010000017.1:27004-40509 GCA_022508745.1 Oscillospiraceae bacterium
CCGAGCTTCATATCGCAGGATTGCAGCAGGGATTCGTTCAGCTCGATCTGGGTTTGCAGCACGGCCACCTGTTCCGCTGCCAGTTGTGCTTGCAGCAGGGCGGCGTTGGACTGACCTTCCAGATCGGAGATCTGCCCGGAAATCTCTTTCAAATCGCTCTGCAAGCGGGAAAGGAGCGCTTCACATTCGACGATATCGTCGTTCACATCCTTGGAGGTGCGTGCCGCTTCCACCGGTTCGGAAGGACGCTTCTGCAAAGCGAAAAAGAACGTGCAGCAGACCAGACCAAAGCAGAGAACGGCGCAGACGATCCTGCGGATCGCAGCGCGGAAACGTGTATGTATCTGTTGGTTTGACATGGGATTTCCTCTCCTTTAGACGTAGGGAAGGGGTGCTTTTTACACCTTTAGGTACTTCTTGAGGGAGAGACTGCTGGAGAGCAGACCGGCGAACAAGCCGATCCCGCCGAAGAGGATTGCCAGCGGCAGCAGGTTGTCCACATAAGGGGGAAGCAGGATACCATCGGAGATCACACTGGTGGAACTTTGGATGAAGCGGGCAAGCACAAGATCATAAAGCAGATACTCCAGCCCCAGCGCGACGCCGGCGGAAAACAGACCGATGATGGCGCCCTCCACCAGAAACGGCGTGCGGATGAAGGCTTTCGTCGCCCCGCAGAGGCGCATGAACATGATCTCGTTCTTCCGGGCGAAGACCCCCAGCTTGATGGTGTTCATGATGACGAACAGGGAGATCAGCAGCAGGATCCCCATGAACCAAAGCCCCACAACGGTCAGCGTGCGCTTGACGGCAGTCACGTTTTCATAAAGGGAGAGGGCATCCTTGATATCCCCGTCGCTGATGGGCGCGGTGCCGTCGGAAAAGCGGATCTCACCGATCTGCGCGCGGACTTCCTTCAGCTTACTGACTTCCGCGCTTTCGGAGAAGGTGAGGGTGAAGCTGGGGCGGAGGGAAAAGCCTTCCGGCAGCTCGTAGAGGACGCCGGTCCATGCCTGTCCCTGATATTCCTCCATGAGTGACTCCAGATGCGCCTGGCCGGAGGTGAATTCCACCTCGTCGTCGAGGACGTCCGAATTGGCGCAGAACTCCTTGAGCTTTGCTTCCAGCTCGTCCAGCTGTTCCTGGGTATAGTTCGGGGAAACCCGCACTTCGATGAGGGTGAGGTTCCCGATGTTGTTCATGTTTTCTTCGATGCCGTTGATTGCCAGAAAAAACGTGCCGATGATGACCATGCAGGACAGCAGTACCAGCACGGATGCGGTGGACATGACGCTGTTGCGGAAAACGCCCTTGATGCCCTGCGTCAGGTTATAACCGAAGGAGCGAAACCATCTCATAGCAGGGAACCGGTCCTTTCCGCTGTCTCGTCAGACAGCCCGAAGCCGTCGGAATATCCGATCCCGTCCGACACGATTTCGCCGGAGCGGATCTCCACCGTACGTTTGCGGTGGCGGCGAAGCAGCTCCTCATCGTGGGTGACGACCAGAACGGTTTTCCCCAGCTTGTTGATGCGGAGCAGCAGATCGAGAATATCGTCCCGCAGGGCGTTGTCGATGTTGCCGGTAGGCTCGTCCGCGATCACCAACGACGGGTTGTTGACCATCGCCCGGGCGAACGCGACGCGCTGCTGTTCGCCGCCGGAAAGCTGACCGGGGAAGGAGTGTGCCTTGTCCGTCAGCCCCACTACGTTGAGAAAGAAGGGGACACGCTTGCGGATAACGGAATGTTTCTCTCCGATGACCCGCATGGCGAACGCCACATTCTCGTAGACGGTCATTTTTTCGAACAGCTTAAAATCCTGAAAGACGGTACCCATGGTGCGCCGCAGATACGGGATCTTGCGGGAGCGGATGCGCTCGAGATGGTAGCCGTTGACTTCCAGAGAACCGGCGGAAACCCGTTCCTCGCAGAGCAAAAGGCGCGTCAGCGTTGTTTTGCCTGCCCCGGAGGGACCCACCAGAAAGACGAACTCCCCGTCGGCGATCTCTAAATTGATCTCTTTGAGTGCGACGGTGCCGTCCGGATATGCCATGGAAACGTTTTGAAATGTGATCATACCTGATTTTTAGTACATATTGGGTTTGCTGACAAGGTACTTCTTGACCATGAGCGCTACCTTGAAGGTGATGGCGTGGTCAAATTCCCGCAGATCAAGGCCCGTCAGCTTCTTGATTTTTTCGAGACGGTAAACCAGCGTGTTGCGGTGTACGAACAGCTTGCGGGAGGTCTCGGAGACGTTGAGGTTGTTGTCGAAGAAGGCATGGATGGTCAGCAGGGTCTCCCGGTCCAGACTTTCCAGGGAGCCGCGCTTGAACACCTCCTGCAGGAACATTTCGCAGAGGGTGGTGGGCAGCTGATAGATTAAACGCCCGATGCCGAGGTTTTCGTAGTTGATGCAGGTCTGCTCCGTGTCGAACACGCGCCCGACTTCCAGCGCCACCTGCGCGTCCTTGTAAGAGCGGGCAAGTTCCTTAACGGAGGTGACGACGGTGCCGATACCCACGATGCACTTGAGGTAGAACTCGCTCTGCACGCTGTCCACGATGGAGCGGGCGATGGCGTCGATGGACTTGCTGTCCGCGCCGCTCTTCAGCTCCTTGACCAGCACGATGTCCGTCTCGCCCACGCTGATGATGTAATCGCGGGTCTTATCCGGGAACATATTCTGGATGATATCGTAGGGGACGATATCCGCCTTATTCTGGAAGCGGATGAGCAGAACCACCCGGTTGGTCTCGTTATCGAAACGAAGCTCCTTGGATTTGATGTAAATATCCCCGGGCAGGATGTTATCCAGAATGATATTCTTGATGAAGTTGGTCTTGTCGTACTTTTCATCGTACAGCTGCTTGATGTTGGTAAAAGCGATGGAAAGTAGCATGGCGGTGCCGGCGGCGGACTCGTCCTCCCCCTGCACAAACACGATGTATTCGATCCGGGCGTGTGAGCCGATGGGACGGTAGGTGTAGCCGTCCGCCTTAAGCATATCAAAGTTGTAGGAGATCTCCTCTACGATCTCCTTGTGGGTCTCCCCGATCCGGGAAAGCTGACTGCACGCGATGATGGTCCCCTTTTCATCGATGATACCGATATCGCGGTCCACCGCCTCCCGCATCTGGTAGACCAGACTTTGAAACAGCTTGTTGCTCATGATCCTAACTCCTTACCTCGATCGAAACCTTTGTCTTGATTTGACAACATAGTTTGACAATTTTATCATTTCGCTTTCTATAGTACAATAAATTTGTTCAAATTGCAATACCTTTATAAAAAAATTTACAAAAAGATTGCGCTCTGTTTGGTGATTTTGTGGAGAGGTGCGGGGAAAAGAGAGGAAGGATGGGCAGTATTCCGCTTTTTGGGAGAGAGGATGTCCGTCGAACTACACAAAAGCCGTTTTTTTTGTCAAACTGTGAATATTTCGATGTATCTGTTAAGTTTGGGTAAGAAAAGTATGAAATCTATTGACAACCTTATATTGGTATATATAATTTTATAAGGATACTTTTATGGGTCTTTGTGTAAAAGGAAGGGATATGACCATGTTGCAAGAGGATTTTGACCGGGAGGACGTTCGACGGGCGGCGACTCTGTTCCGCGTCTCCATGCTGCGTCACCAGCGTGTGCTGGAGACCTTCGTGGACCGGATGGGGATTAGTCGCTCCCAACACCGCCTTCTGATGTACTTATATCAAACGGACTGCGCACCTTCTCAAACGGAACTGGCGCATGAGTTTGAGCAGAGCACCGCTGCCATCGCGGTGGCGCTCAAGCGGTTGGAAAAGGGCGGATACATCCGTCAGGGGGCCGCTATCAACGATTCCCGTTATAATGAGATCGCCCTGACCGACCGGGGGCTGGATCTGGTGCAGGAGACCAACCGCATCTTCGCCGCCGCGGATCTGGCGATGTTCAGTGTGCTGACGGAGGAGGAACTTCAATTCTACTGCGCCTGCGAAGAGAAGATGCAGACGGTCCTGCAAGCCATGGAAAAGGACGAACTGGAACTGCCCCGCGTCAAGGGGATCCATGTCCGCGAGTTGATCGCCGGGGTCGGCAAAGCGGACGACGCATGAATTTCCGGTCCTCCGATCAGGGGGATACGAACAAAGAAAGGAGTAAGCATAGCCATGCAGCAAAAGAAGCAGGGGAAGTGGTTCCGCTACGCGCGCCCGTACCTCCCGTACTTTATCATCGGTCCGCTGTGCATGATCGCGGAGGTCATCGGTGAAGTATTGATGCCAAAATGTCTGTCTCTGGTCATCAATCGCGCCGAAGAGCTGGAAAAAGCCGGAGACGCCGCAAGCGCAGATCAATCCGGCGTTCTGTTTTCCCTCGGCGTTGCCGGTGTCATGGTGCTGATTGCGCTGGCTATGATGGCAGGCGGCATCGGCGGCGCGTACTTCGGTGCGAAGGCGTCGGTGAATTTCGCCGCCGACCTGCGTTCGGACGTATATGCCCGGGTGCAGCAATTCTCCTTTGCCAATATCGATCGGTTCTCCACCGGTTCCCTTGTTACCCGTTTGACCAACGACGTGACACAGATGCAGAATATGGTCAATATGCTGTTGCGCATGGCGCTGCGCGCCCCCGGTATGCTCATCGGCGCGCTGATCATGGCGATCCTGCTGCGCCCGTCCCTTGCGGTGGTGCTGGCTGTTACCATCCCGCTGATGGTTCTCTGCATCGTTCTGCTGATCCTGCGTACTTACCCCATGTTCTCCAATGTGCAGGGGAAGATCGACCGCCTCAACTCCACCGTGCAGGAAAACGTGACCAACGTCCGCGTGGTGAAGTCTTTTGTGCGGGAGGAGTACGAAAAGGGCAAGTTCTATAACGCCAACCGGGATCTGAAGAGCACCTCCATGCGGGCGATGCGGCTGATGATCTTCATGTCCCCGATCATGACGCTGTTTATGAATATTACCACCATTGCCGTCCTCTGGTTCGGCGGGGATATGGTTTACAGCGGCGATATGCCCATCGGGGATCTTTCCGCGTTCATTACCTACGTTACGCAGATCCTTTCCTCTTTGATGATGGTGACGATGCTGCTCATGATGCTCGCCCGCGCCATGGCGTCCGCCAAACGAATCTCCGAAGTGCTGGAGGAGCCCATCACCCTCACGGATGACGGCGCTTCCCGGAAAGAACTGACGGTGCAGGAGGGGCGTATCGAATTCCGCGACGTCTCCTTCCGTTATTATAAGAACAGCGAGAACGCGGTCCTCGATAAGATCAACCTGACTATCCAACCCCGTACAGTGGTGGGTATCATCGGTTCCACCGGCTGCGGCAAGAGCACGCTGGTCTCCATGATCCCCCGTTTGTACGACGTGGACGAGGGACAGGTGCTGGTGGACGGCGTGGACGTTCGGGAGTACAGCCTGTTCCATCTGCGGGAGGGCGTTGGCATGGTGCTGCAAAAGAACGTGCTGTTCTCCGGCTCCATTTCGGATAACCTGCGCTGGGGGGACGAGGAAGCCACCGACGAGCAGCTCCGCGCCGCGGCGGAAAGCGCCCAGGCAAACCAGTTTGTGGAAGCCTTCCCGGGCGGCTACTTATACGATCTGGGGCAGGGGGGCAAGAACGTCTCCGGCGGGCAGAAGCAGCGGCTCTGTATCGCCCGCGCCCTGTTGAAAAAGCCCAAGATCCTCATCCTTGACGACTCCACTTCCGCCGTGGATACCGCTACGGAGGCCCGCATCCGCGAGGCGTTCCGCAACGAGCTGGCGGATTCTACCAAGATCGTCATCGCCCAACGAATCACCTCCGTCATGGAAGCGGACCAGATCGTGGTCCTCAACGAAGGGCGGATTACCGGCGTCGGCACCCATGAGGAGCTGCTCAAAACCAACCGGGAATACCGCGAGATTTACGAGTCCCAAATGGACCGTAAGGCAGACGAGGGGGTGTAAGCGAGATGGCAAAACGAACGCTGGAATCCCTGCAGAAGCAGTATGCCCGCGCGATCGCTCCCGGACGGGGAGGTCCGGGGGGAGGTCCGGGGGGACGCCCCGGCGGCGGTCCCGGCAGGCACGGTCCCCGCGCCACCGGCAAACCGAAGAACACCAAACAGACCGTCCGCCGCTTGCTTTCCTATGTGGGGAAGTATAAGGGCAGATTGGTGCTGGTATTCGTCTGTATGATGGTCAGTACGCTGACTTCTCTGCTGGGCTCCTATATGCTTTCCCCCATCATCAACAAATTGCAGATTTTTGTGAAAGGGGAAGAGTCGGTCAACTGGACCCCCATCGGCAAAGTCGTAAACGGCTGGCTGGAGTCCATCAGCGAATCCCCCCTCATGCGGGATTTGCTCCCGGAAGGGAACTACCACGTGATCGCCACGTATGTTCTGGCGGCGGTGGTGATTTTGGCCTGCGTGTATCTGGTGGGCGTGTTCAGCAACTACTTACAGGCGCGACTGATGCTCACTGTCTCCCAGAACGCCACGGAAGCCATCCGTAACGACCTGTTTGCCAAGCTGCAAAAACTGCCGGTGCGCTACTTCGATTCCAACACCACCGGCGAGATCATGTCCCGCTTCACCAACGACGTGGACAACATCGACGTGATGCTCAACAACTCTCTGACCTCCCTGGTCTCCGGCTCCATTTCGCTTTTGGGAACCTTTCTCTTCATGATCTCCACAAGCTGGGTGCTTTCCCTGATCACGGTGGCGTTCCTGCCCATCTTTGCTTTGGGCGGGCGGGCGCTGGCGAAGCGTTCCTCCCGGTACTACGGCGGGCAGCAGGCGGCGCTGGGCGCGGTGAACGGGTATATCGAGGAAACCGTCACCGGCGCGAAGGTGGTCAAGGTGTTCAACCATGAAAACGCCTGCGTGGAGGAGTTCGATCTGCTCAACGAGGATCTGCGGGATAAGCAGTTCAAGGCGCAGTTCTACGGCGGTCTCATGGGCCCCGTCATGGGCAACACCAGCCAGATCGCTTACGCTCTTACGGTTGGCATCGGCGGCGTGCTGGCGTTCACCAGAGGCTTCGGCGCCGGTGACCTGACCTTGTTTGCTAACTATTCCCGGCAGTTCTCCATGCCCATCAATATGATCTCCCAGCAGACGAGCACCATCTTTGCCGCCCTCGCCGGTGCAGAGCGGGTGTTCAACGTGATGGATATGGATCCGGAAACGCCGGACGTGCCGGATGCGGACGAGATGCCGCAGATGAAGGGGTATGTGGAACTGAAGGACGTCTCCTTCGGTTACGTGCCGGAAAAGACCATCCTCAAGCATATCTCCCTCTATGCCAAGCCCGGTCAGAAGATCGCCTTTGTCGGCTCCACCGGCGCAGGGAAGACCACCGTCACCAACCTGCTCAACCGGTTCTACGATATCGACGAAGGGGAGATCACCATCGACGGCGTGCCCATCCGGCAGATCAAGCGGGACGTGTTGCGACGGAACATCGCCATGGTGTTGCAGGATACCCACCTGTTTACCGGTACGATCATGCAAAATATCCGCTACGGTCGGCCGAACGCCACGGACGACGAAGTTATCGCGGCGGCAAAAACCGCATCCGCCCACAGCTTCATCACCCGCCTTTCCAACGGCTATAACACCGTCATCGAAGGGGACGGCGCGAACCTTTCCCAGGGGCAGCGACAATTGCTGAACATCGCTCGCGCGGCGCTCTCCGAAGCGCCCATTCTGGTGCTGGACGAGGCGACAAGCTCCGTGGATACCCGTACCGAGCGGCATATCGAGGAGGGCATGGACCGCCTCATGGCGAATCGCACCACCTTCGTCATCGCACACCGCCTTTCCACGGTGCGCAACGCCAACGCCATCATGGTGTTGGAGCAAGGGGAGATCATCGAGCGTGGCAGCCACGACGACCTGCTTGCCCTCGGCGGACGGTATTATGAGCTGTATACCGGGAAGAAGGAATTGGATTAAACGCACAACAGAAAATCCGCTGACGTGGGTCAGCGGATTTTTTCATGTAAAGCGTATCAGTAATAAAACCCTTCGCTTTGAAGCATCCTGACAAACTCGAAGATTCCTTTCCCGTCCGTTTCAAAAGGAAATAGGAAGGAGAAACCGATTTCCGTCTCCTCGCTGCGATTGATCGCGTCTTTCAGATCCTGCACGGTCTGTCCGGCATGATAATAGTCTGCAAGATAATCCTCCACGCCATAGGCTTCAAACTTGTATTCTGCAAACTTTTCATAAGAATATGCAAGCGCAGTGTCTTTTTTCAGCTTCGCGGATACCGACAGGTACTCAAACTGCACTTCAATATCGCAAAGCCCTTTCACGCCAACGACGGGAATCGGGTAGGAATCCCTCTGCCACTCACCGTTGACGTCCCTTTGATAGTGACCGTTATACCAACCGGATTCGATCTCAAATGCCGGGTGACGCAGGGCACGCGTGAGTTCGATCTTTTTTGTTTCCAATTGTTGATATGCGGTATGGATTTCCCGAATCAATTGTTTTGTGACCATGCAAGTCTGCTCCTTTTTCACAACAATACATTGCACGCGGAAAGCACGAACAACGGCGCCGTCTCCGTGCGCAGGATGCGGCTGCCGAGGTTGGCAAGCGCAAGCCCTGCCTGTCCGGCTTCCTCCGCTTCCGCAGGGGAGATGCCGCCCTCCGGACCGACCAAAAAGGAAATGCGCTCCGCGTTCGGCTTTGCTTCCAAAATTTCCCGCAGGGGACGGGTGCCGCCGCCTTCATAGCAAAGGAAAGAGATGTCTGCGGCAGAAGCTTCCTTGCAGGCGTCGGCGTAGGAGAGCAGCCCACGCACCGGGGGGACTACGCTACGTCCGCTCTGGGCAGCCGCCGCTTCCGCGATCTTTTGCAGCCGTTCCCGCTTCTTTTCCATGGCTTTCCCGTCCGGCCGTGCCACACAGCGCTCGCTCATCACAAAGACGATCTCCGCTGCCCCCAGTTCCACGGATTTCTGCACCACCAGATCCGTTTTTTCCCCTTTGGGATAGCACTGGTAGACCGTGATATGCACCGGCAGCTCGCCGGTATCCGCCTGTCCTTCGCCCAGCCGGGCAAGAAAGCCTTCCGGGCTGTAAGAGAGGATCTCGCCGTGGTAGACCGTGCGTGCGCCGTCACAGACGGTGATCCTTCCGCCCACGGGGATGCGCAGGACGTTGCGGACATGATTCGCGTCCGCGCCGGTCACAAAGACGGTGCCGTCCCTCAACGCGTCCGAGGGGACGAAGATGCGGGGAATGAAAGCCATGGCGTGAAAACTCCTTTGCGTTTCTGTCGTCAAACAGTGTAGCATAAATCGAAGCGTTTGTCAAACGGTCGGATCCTGTCGAACGAAAAACGGGAAAAACTCTTGACAAATCAGGGAAAATGCGTATAATAGGAGTTGAACAAAAAGCATCTTGAAAGGATGGGTAGCTGATATGGATAAGGACATGAATCAAAACGAAGAAATGGGTATGGAAGAGGAAGACGATCTCTTCACTCTGACGGACGAGGAAGGCAACGAGAGCCAATTCGCTTTGGTCGGCGATCTGGAGCTGGACGGGCAGGAGTATCTTGCGCTCATCCCTGCGGATACGGAGGGTGACGGCGAGGAGGACGAATACGTCATCCTGAAGGTGACGACCGATGAAAACGGCGAGGAGATCCTTGTCACCATCGATGACGACGAGGAGTTCGACCGCGTCGCGGACGCCTTTGAGGATCGTTTCCTGAACGAATACGATCTGGACGCTCCGGGAGATAACGATTAAGGTTTACAAGTTAAACTAACTTTTATATCCAGTGGCGCATTTTGTGCCACTGGATATGCATTGAAACTTTAGCCGACACGGAACTTTTTCTGTTTTTGAAAGACAAGTCTTTCAAAATGCCGATTGTCTAAATCGGCAAAGAAAAATTCCATGCCTGCGTGTGCGTAGAGCACACGCAGGTTTCTCCTGCGGGGTGCGTGCGGTCATATTGACCCGTCTGCCTCATGTAAAAACCCACAAGAGAGAACGGGAGCTTTGATTCCGGAGTGGTGTGCAGGCCTCCCGCCGTGCATTCTGCGCAGCGGACGTTGGAAGTACT
This sequence comes from Oscillospiraceae bacterium, assembly GCA_022508745.1. Taxonomy (GTDB): domain Bacteria; phylum Bacillota; class Clostridia; order Oscillospirales; family CAG-382; genus Coliplasma. Next base: position 37,071 of record JAFLUP010000017.1, read on the forward strand.
AAAGCGCCGGAGAGGGCACCCACCTGCAGCGAGCAGGGTTTCTTTCCATGGGGGCACGCCCATCGCGGGGAATGTTTGCGCTCAAAAAGACGAAGTCAACGCGTTTCGACGCGAAAACTTCGTCTTTTCTCATTTCTTTTCGATCAAGAAGAAATACGGCGACGTGGGGGAGTTAACGATCTGCAAACGGGAACAGCAAAGCATCCGCCGATCCTGCTCCGCAAGGAAGGAGGAAACACATTCTCCCTCCAGCCGTCCTTCCTCGTGCCCGGGATAGACCGCCAGCAGAACCGCCCCGTCCGGCGCAAGCAGAGAGATGGCGGTTTGCAGCGCGGGGAGGGTGGTCATGCGCTGTGTGGTGATGCGCTTGTCCCCGCCGGGAAGCCAGCCGAGATTGAACATCCCGGCGCAGAGCGGCTCTTTGATGTACTGCGCGGCGTTGTGATGGGAGTCATGGATCAGCGTCACGTTGTCCGGCGCGTTTTCCCGCTTCAGGAGGGAAGCGGTGCTTTCCAGTGCGGAGGGCTGGATGTCGAAAGCATACACTTTCCCGCCGTCCCCTACCGCGCGGGAGAGAAACAGCGTGTCATGTCCGTTCCCCATGGTAAAGTCCGCGCAGACGCCTCCCGGACGGATATGCCGGAGCAGCAGCTCCTTTTGCAGGGCGAGAAGATCCAACATGGTCTATTTCCTTCTTTCCATAGCATTTGTGCCGATCCGTAAGGGACCGGCACAAAGTTTGTCAATGATATCTCTGCCTTTATTCCGTGCGTAGTGCCAGCACCGGATCCTTCTTTGCCGCAAGACGGGAGGGAACCAGTCCGGCGACGAGGGTCAGGAGCATGCTGATGAGCACGAGGACGATTCCGCCCACGATGGGCAGCGCTGCGTTGATGGCGCTGATGCCCGAAACGATGTGAATGATGATGTTGATGGGGATACAAAGCAGGATGGTCGCCAGAATACCGATGGCGCCGGCGCAGAAGCCGACGATGAGCGTCTCTGCGTTGAACACCCTGGAAATATCCCGGCGGGAAGCGCCGATGGCGCGCAGGATACCGATCTCCTTGGTACGTTCCAGAACGGAAATATAGGTGATGATACCGATCATGATGGAAGAAACCACCAGTGAGATGGAAACAAAAGCGATCAGCACATAGGAGATGGCGTCGATGATGGTGGTAATGGAGGAAAGCATCAGCCCCACCATGTCGGTGTAGGTGATCTCGCCCTCCTCGCCCACGCTCTCATTGTACGCGGCGATGAACGCGGTGATCTTATCCTTCGAAGCGAAATCCTTCGCGTAGAGGGAGATGCTTGCCGGGGAATCCGGGTCCACAAAGCCCAGATCAATCAGCCGCCGTTCATAGACGGTTTCGGAGAGCATCTTTTTCAGGTTGGCGCTATACAGTTTGATTTTTTCCTCGTCGGTCATGCTTGCAAAGGCGTTGTCGAACATTTCCGCCAGTTCCGCCGTGGTATACTCCGCCAGCAGATCGTCCATATTGCCGGAGGATTTGTGCAGCGTCAGCAGGGCAGTCACCAGTTCGTCGATCTGCTCTGCGTTCGCCTGTTCAAAGAACTGGTTGATGCCTTGGATCATCTCCGCCATTCCCGGGGTTTCCGGCGCAGGACCGGAGGGATCCATGTCCTTAAAGGAGAGCATCATTTCCGCCAGTGCTTCCGCGTCCATCGCTTCCAGCTGCGCGGCGTATTCTTTGTATTGGTCTCCCATGAGGCTTAAGATCAGCGCCTTGAAGGTCTCCGGGTCTGCATCTGCCAGATCCAGGAAATGCTCCGCCGCGTAGGCAGCCCGTTCCTCCGCCGTCATGCTTGCAAGCTCCATGCTGACCTGTTCCTCTACACCGACGGAAGCAAGGATCGCCAGCATGAGATCCGCCTTTTCGCGCTGCCGTCCGGCGATCCATGCGGAGAAGAAGGCGATCTTCTCCTCATCGGTGAGGGCGTCATAAGTCCCGTCGTCGAAGGGGAGACCGGAAAGGACGTCCACGCCGGGTGTCTGTTCCGTCTGCTGGATGGCGATATCAGAGACGCGGACCATATCCATCAGCTCTTTGGATAGGGAGGAATTGTAAGCGATGGTGCCGGAACGCAGAGAGGTGGATACCGCGTCCGGATTCGGGCGCACCAGACCGCTGATCTTCACGGTGATGCCGTGCTCTTTCGCAAAGGCTTCCTGATCGAAGTCCGCGTCCTTCCGCAGATCCTTCCAGACGGGGTAGGAAATGCCGTCCACTTCGTAGGTTTCCCCGGAACGGACATAGAACAAATCGTTGGGCACGATGCGGAAGGTCATGCCGATGAAATCATCGTAGGTGTAATCCTTGTAGTCCAGATCCGGCTTCTGGCCGGAAAAGATGGTTTTCATAAGAGATGCCAGCTCGGATTGATCCTCCAGACCGAGGGCATAGAGCGCCATGTTGGAGACGGTGTTGTGCTCGTTGAGCACCAGCATGACCTCATGGGCGTCCGTCGCCCAGTTGCCGGCGATGACGTCGTACTGGGATTTCAGCAGATCGGTGTTGTCGATCATTTCCCGGAAGATGTTCATGTTGGCGGCGTAGGTGTCCGCATAGCGGGTGCTGGAGGAGGCCATCATGCCCACCATGCCGGAGAGGGATTCTCCCATGTTTTCCAGAATGGTGGTAGGGTTGATGCGGGTCTTGCCATCCTCGGAATAGATCTGCATCTGGTAGTTATAGGTGTAATGCACTTCGTTCAGCGCATCCTTCAGCTCGTCGATGTGCTCTTCCAGGTAGGATTTGAAGGACACCAGATCGTTCTTCGTGGTGGACATCATGGCGGAGAGCATATTGACCATGGTGTCATCTACATAGATGACCCCTTCTTGAACCGGGCGCTCCGCATTTTCCCGAACCTCCACCATGGCGGAGAACATGGCGCCGTAATCCTGCGTCTCCTGCTCCAGCGTGATGGGGTAGGAGGAAAGCGCATCCTCCTGCACTTCCATGATATAAGCGTTGATGCCGGAGGAAAGGGAGAGGATCAGCGCGATCCCGATGATGCCGATGCTGCCGGCGAAGGAGGTTAAGAAGGTCCGTGCCTTCTTGGTCAGCAGATTGTTGAGGGAGAGGGAAAGCGCTGTTTTCATGGAAAGCGCTTTCTTTTTCTTGGCCGGGCGGGAAATGGGGGTAGCCGCGGTCTCCAGATCGTAGGGATTGCTGTCATCCTGCAAAACGCCGTCCTTCAGCCGCAGGATGCGGGTGGAGTAGTCGTTGGCAAGATCCGGGTTGTGCGTTACCATGATGACCAGACGGTCGGAAGCGATCTCCCGCAGGATCTCCATGATCTGCAGGGAAGTGGCGCTGTCCAGCGCGCCGGTGGGTTCGTCCGCCAGCAGGATCTCCGGATCGTTGACGATGGCGCGGGCGATGGCGACGCGCTGCATCTGTCCGCC
>JAFLUP010000018.1 GCA_022508745.1 Oscillospiraceae bacterium
GCCTTTTCGCCGTCGGAGTAAGCGGTCTCCTTGACGATGGTCAGCTCGCCGGTCTTGAAATCGTAATCCGTCTGCACATAGGTGAAGCCGTTGATGCGGGAGATGATCATCGCCGCGTCCTTGCCGAGACCGTTGAGGATGACGCGCAGCGGTTCTTTACGAACCTTGTTCGCGGTGCGGGCGATACCGATCGCGCCTTCCGCTGCCGCAAAGGACTCGTGACCTGCCAGGAACGCAAAGCACTTGGTCTCCTCGCGGAGCAGCATTGCGCCCAGATTGCCGTGACCGAGACCGACCTTTCTGGTCTCCGCAACGGAACCGGGGATGCAGAACGCCTGCAGACCGATACCGATGGCTTCCGCAGCGTCCGCCGCGGTCTTGCAGCCCTTCTTGATGGCGACAGCGCAGCCGAGGGTGTATGCCCAAACCGCGTTCTCAAAGCAGATGGGCTGCACGCCTCTGACGATGCTGTCGGCGTCAACGCCCTTCTCTTCGCAGAGCGCTTTTGCCTCCTCCAAGGAGGAAAGCCCGTATTCTTTCAGACAGGCATTGATCTTGTCAATCCGTCTTTCGTATCCTTCAAAAGTTGCCATGTTGCTTTCGCCTCCTTATTCTTTTCTCGGGTCGATATATTTGACGGCGTCATCATACCGGCCGTAGGTCTTGACGTTCTTCTCGTAGGCTTCCGCAGGGTCGGAACCGTTGCGGATGGCCTCCATCATCTTGCCCAGATGGACGAACTTGTAGCCGATGATCTGGTCATCCTTGTCCACGGCGAGGTTGAGGATATAGCCTTCCGCCATTTCCAGATAGCGAACGCCCTTCGCGTTGGTGGCAAAGATGGTACCCACCTGAGAGCGCAGACCTTTGCCCAGGTCGTCGAGAGAGGTACCGACGGGCAGACCGTCGTCAGAGAAAGCGGTCTGGGTACGACCGTACACGATCTGCAGGAACAGCTCACGCATGGCGACATTGATGGCGTCGCAGACGAGGTCGGTATTGAGGGCTTCCAGAATGGTCTTGCCCTGCAGGATCTCCGCTGCCATCGCCGCGGAATGGGTCATACCGGAGCAGCCGATGGTCTCGACGAGCGCTTCTTCGATGATACCCTCCTTGACGTTCAGAGAGAGCTTGCAGCAGCCCTGCTGGGGTGCGCACCAGCCGATGCCGTGGGTAAAGCCGGAAATGTCCTTCACATCGTACGCCTTAACCCACTTGCCCTCCTCGGGAATGGGGGCGGGACCGTGCTTCGGACCCTTGGCGATGGGACACATCCGTTCAACTTCGCTGGAATACTGTAACATAGTGTTACTCCTTTCGAAATTTATTTATCTGATCTTTCTTCTCTTATGGAATGATTTCGCCGAACACTTCGCCGGAGAGTGCTGCGGCGTTGGCTTCGTCGGTATCCAGATGGACGGCGGGGGCAAACTTGTCACTCACACGGACGACGACTTCACCGAAGGTGAGCCCGCGCTCGCCATCGACCTTCACGGAAACGATCTGCTTGTCCTTCAGACCCATCTCCGCAGCGGTGGCGGTGTCCAGATGCACGTGCCGTTTTGCGGCGATCACGCCGCGGGTGATCTCGATTTCCCCGGCAGGACCGACGATTTTGATGCCCTCGGTTCCCTCGATGTCGCCGGATTCACGGATGAGCGCGTTCACGCCCAACGTCCGTGCATCGGTGAGGGAGATCTCCACCTGCGTATCCTTGCGGACAGGACCGAGGATCAGAACGTTGTTGATCGCTTTCTTCGGGCCGACGAGGTTGACACGCTCGTTGCTGGCGAACTGCCCCGGCTGGGAAAGCATCTTCTTGACGGTCAGCGCATTGCCCTCTCCCAGCAGGACCTTCAGATCCGCTTCCGAGAGGTGTACGTGCCTTGCGGATGTTTCAACGATGACTTTTTTCATGTGATTTCCTTCTTTCCATGTCTTTCATGTTGATACTTCCATAATTATACATCACATGAAACAAAAAGTAAATAGATTTTTTCGTAAAAAATTTATTGAAATCTCTTCGTTTATATGTTATAATACAAAATATGGGAATTTATGGCACCCCAAACGGCAAGAAGTTGTGCCTCGCGGCTTGGGAACCATAGAAAAGAGGTTTACAGTCATGCAAGAAACCAAAGAAGCAAAAAAACTGGTCCTTTCCGGCATCCAGCCGTCCGGAACACTGACGCTCGGGAACTATCTCGGTGCGCTGCGGAACTGGACGAAGATGCAGGATGAATATTTGTGCTACTATATGTTGGCGGATCTGCACACCATCACGGTGCGGCAGGTTCCTGCGGAGCTGCGGCAGAACTGCCTGAAAACCGCCGCGATCTACCTTGCAGCCGGGCTGGATCCGGAAAAGATCACCCTGTTCCTGCAAAGCATGGTGCCGGCACATTCCCAGCTTGCGTGGGTACTGAATTGCTATGCCATGATGGGCGAGTTGAACCGCATGACGCAATTCAAGGATAAATCCGCCCGCCACGCGGATAATATCAACGGCGGTCTTTACACCTATCCCGTGCTGATGGCGGCGGATATCCTGCTGTATCAGGCGGACTATGTGCCGGTAGGGAAGGATCAGAAACAGCACGTGGAGCTCGCCCGGGACATCGCGAACCGCTTCAATAACACGTATAGCGAGACCTTCCGGATCCCGGAACCCATCATCTCCACGAATACCGCCAGCATCCGTTCTCTTTCGGATCCGACCAAGAAGATGAGCAAGTCCGAAAGCGGCGACGGCACCATTTTCGTACTGGATAACAAGGATACCATCCTGCGCAAGGTACGCAAAGCGGTCACGGATTCCGACGGCGAGATCCGCCGTGGGGAAGGGAAGCACGGCATCAATAACCTGATGAACATTTACAGCGCCGCCACCGGCAAGACCGACGGGGAGATCGAATCCGAATTTGCCGGAAAAGGCTACGGAGACTTCAAACTGGCGGTGGGCGAAGCCATCGCGGATCTGCTGGGCGGCATCCAGCAGGAATATGAGCGGTATATGGCGGATAAAGCGTACCTCAACCGCGTGCTGATCGAGGGCGCGGAACGCGCGTCCTACGCCGCGAACAAGACGCTTTCCAAGGTCTACCGTAAGGTGGGCTTCTACGACCCGCATAAGTAAACGGATGGCAATGAAAAACACGCTGCTTTCCGTTCCCGCGAGGGATGGCTATCCGCTGGAGGCGATGTTGAGCGTCCCGGAAGGGGATTTCAAGAAACTCGTCCTGTATGTGAACGGCTCCGGCCCTGTGACCTACCATATCAATAGGCAGCTCCCGGACGGCAAATGGTTTCGGTATCATGATCTGTTTGCCGAGGAATTCACCCGCCGCGGGATCGCATACTGCCGGTACAGTACGCGAGGCGCGAAGGACGGGGATACCGCACCGTATTTTGTCGATATCGACTATGATGCGTATCGAACCTATCTGCCGCACAATTCGGTCGGCGATGTGGAATGTCTTGTGGATGCCGTTTGCGCAGAGTACCCGGATATTTCCGTCTATCTGCTCGGCTGGAGCGAGGGGTCGGTCATCGCTCCTCGTGTTGTACTGAACGGTCGCACAAAGATCGACGGGTTGCTGCTGTGTGGATATTGTAATGAAAATATGCGCGATACATTGGTTTGGCAAGCACAGGGAAATAACGAACTGATTTCTTCCAGGCGGTTGTTTGATTACGATAGAAAAGGCTATATTTCCAAAGCCGATTTTGAGGAAGACCGGTATCAAGTCCGTCAGGCGTTATTTGGCGAACGAACCTTTGAACAGTTGGATCTGGACGGCGACGGAAAGTTGACAGCGGAGGATTTTGCTCCGCGCATGTCAAACTTTTTGAACGGGATCCTTTCCGCCATTGAGCGGGGGGATGATGAATGGACCAAGCAGAATCACGCCCTACATCTGACGACAGGTTGGTTCCGGGAACATTTCTCCCTTGAACCGAATAAGACCCTGCTGCCGAGGCTGGATCTGCCGATCCATATTTTCTCCGGCGAATATGATGCCATGACGCCGCAGTTTTATGCGAAAGATATTGAGCAGCGCTTTGCGGAACTGGGCAAAACCAACCTGACTGTTCATTATTTTGAAAACCACGACCATGAGCTGAACGTTTTGAGATATTTTATAAAGGGCGAGCTTCCCGACGGGATCAAGTGTCTGTTGGAAACCGCAGAATCGTTGTAAAAAGGAAAGAAGATATGGCAAAGAAGAACGAAGAATACGGCAGTCAAAGTATCTCCATGCTCAAGGGCGCGGACCGCGTGCGGAAGCGTCCGGCGGTTATTTTCGGCTCGGACGGGCTGGAGGGGTGCGAACATTCCTTTTTTGAGATCCTGTCCAACTCCATCGACGAGTTCCGCGAAGGCTACGGAAAGGTCATCAACGTCACCGTCGGCGCGGACCGGGTCATGACCGTGGAGGACTTCGGTCGCGGCGTTCCGCTGGACTGGAACGAAAAGGAACAGCGCTACAACTGGGAGCTGGTCTACTGCGAGCTGTACGCAGGGGGCAAATACGAAAACGCCGAGGGCGGCGCGTATGAATACTCTCTGGGGCTCAACGGTTTGGGCGCCTGCGCCACGCAGTACGCCTCCGAGTTCATGGAAGTGACCTCCTACCAGCGTGGAACGCAGTATTCCATTCGCTTCAAGCAGGGGGAACCAGTTGGCGAGCTGGAAAAAGCCGATTGCCCAAAGAACAAGAGCGGAACGGTGGTGCGCTGGAAGAGCGACAACGCTGTATTTACCGATACGGAGATCTCACTGGAATACTTCCTGCGCACCATGCGCAAGCAGGCGGTGGTCAATGCGGGGCTGACGCTGAATCTCAAGTGGCAAAATCAGGAAGGCAACTTCGAGACCCATAGCTTCTATTACGAAAACGGTATTGCCGACTATATGGCGGAGATCGTAGGGGAAGCGGGTATGACGCCGGTGCAGGAATACGCCTGCGAGCGCGTCGGGCGCGACCGTCCGGACAAGCCGGATTATAAATTGAAGATCGACTTTGCGTTTTGCTTCTCCAATGAGGTCAATTTGTTGGAGTATTACCACAATTCCTCCTTTCTGGAATACGGCGGATGCCCGGATAAGGCGACCCGCTCCGCGTTCGTTTACGCGGTGGACAAATATTGCTCGGAAAAAGGGAAGTATACAAAGAACGAATCCAAAGTTACCTTTGATGACGTAAAAAGCTCTCTGGTGCTGGTCATCAACTCCTTTTCTACCCAAACGTCCTACGAAAACCAGACGAAAAAGGCCATCAACAACGCCTTTATCACCAAGGCGATGACGGAGTTTTTCAAGCAATCGCTGGACGCATACTTCGCAGAGAACCCCGCCTTTGCCGATCAGGTCTGCCAGCAGGTGCTCATCAACAAACGCTCCCGGGAATCGGCGGACCAGATGCGGGTCAATATCAAAAAGAAACTCACACAGCCGGTGGACAGCATTGCCAACACCGTGGAGAAATTCGTCAACTGCCGCTCCCGCGACCCGGAGGTCTGCGAGCTGTATATCGTGGAAGGCGACTCCGCTTTGACAAGCTGCAAGCTGGCTCGCAACGCGGAATTCCAAGCCATCATCCCCGTCCGCGGCAAGACGCTCAACTGCCTGAAGGCCTCTGTGGACAAGGTGATGAAGAGCGATATCATTCTCGACCTCATCAAGGTCATCGGCTGCGGCATGGAGTTAAAGTCTCATAAGGGGAAGGATCTCTCCACCTTTGACCTCGACCAACTGCGTTGGAACAAGATCATCATCTGTACCGATGCGGACGTAGACGGCTACCAGATCCGCACGCTGATTATGACGCTGTTTTATAGCTTGCTCCCAACCTTAATCCGGGAGGGGAGGGTCTATATCGCAGAAACCCCGCTGTATGAGATCAACAGCAAGGACGAGACCTATTTCGCCTATGACGAGGGGGAAAAGCAGGCGATCCTTGACAAGCTGGGGAAGCAGAAATACTCCATCCAGCGCTCCAAGGGTCTGGGCGAAAACGATCCGGACATGATGTCCCGCACCACCATGCACCCCGCCACACGGCGGCTGATCCGGGTCATGCCGGAGGACGAACAAAAGACATACGAGATGTTCGACGTTCTGCTGGGGGACAACCTGGCAGGGCGTAAAGAGATGATCGCCGCGTACGGCGCGAAGTACTACGATTTGGCTGACTTCTAAAAGAATATAACGAGGTAATCCATGGCTAAAAAGAAGAAAACCATCGAACAACAGATCCCGGCGGCGGAACCGCTGGACGTGCGCATCACGGAAGTGCTGGAGAGCAACTATATGCCCTACGCCATGAGCGTGATCGTCTCCCGGGCGATCCCTGCCATCGACGGGTTCAAGCCTGCCCACCGTAAGCTGCTCTATACCATGTATAAAATGGGGCTGTTGACCGGTCCGAAGGCGAAAAGCGCCAAGGTGGTGGGGCAGACCATGGTGCTCAACCCCCACGGGGACGCTGCCATCTACGAGACGCTGGTCCGTCTGACCACCGGCAAGGAAGCGCTGCTGCATCCCTTCATTGAATCCAAAGGGAGCTTCGGCAAGCAATATTCCGACATGGCATATGCCGCCTCCCGTTACACGGAATGTAAGCTGGCAAAGATCAGCGAGGAGATCTTCGACGGGATCGACCAGGACGCGGTAGACATGGTGCCCAATTACGACGGCACCACCACAGAGCCGAATCTGCTCCCCACCAGTTTCCCGAATATTCTGGTCTCCGCCAACAACGGCATCGCCGTAGGCATGACCAGCACCATCTGTTCTTTTAACCTGCGGGAGGTGTGCGAAGCCACCGTTCAACTGATCAAAAACCCGCAGATGGATGTGGAAGATCTACTGGACGTGCTCAAAGGTCCGGACTTCTCCACCGGCGGTCTGCTGCTCTATCAACGGGAGAAGCTGCGGGATATTTATACCACCGGCAGGGGCTCCGTTTCTGTGCGATCCCGCTATGAATACGATCCCCGCGCCAACCGCATCGAGATCACGGAGATTCCCTATACCACCACGGTGGAAAAGATCAAAAATGCCATCGTCGATCAGGTCAAAAGCGGAAAGATCAAGGAGATCAACGATATCCGTGACGAAACGGATATCAACGGTCTGCGCATCGCCATCGACCTCAAGCGGGGCGCTGATGCGGAAAAACTGATTGCAAGGCTCAACAAGCAGCGGATTCTGGAGGAGAATTTCTCCTGTAATTTCAATGTGCTGGTAGGGGGGGTCCCCCAGACGCTGGGCGTTCTGGAGATCCTGGACGAGTGGATCGCCTTCCGCACGGAATGTCTGCGCCGCAATTATATTTACGATCTGACCAAGAAATCCGACAAGCTGCACCTGCTGTACGGTTTGAAGGAGATCCTGTTGGACATCGACAAGGCCATCCGCATCGTCCGGGAGACCGAGAGCGAAAAGGATGTGGTGCCCAACCTGATGAGCGGCTTCGGCATCGACGAAGTACAGGCGGAATACGTTGCCGAAATCAAGCTGCGCAACCTCAACCGGGAATATATCATCAACCGCATCGACGAAATCGAGGATCTGGAAAAGGCCATCGACGAGTTGAATCTGCTCATCGGCAGCGACCGACGCATCCGCACCGTCATCGCCAAACAGCTTACAAAGATCGCAGACAAGTACGGCATGCCCCGCAAGACGCTGCTTCTGGACCCCAGCGAGCTGGAAGAAGTGGATCTGACCGAGCCGGTGGAGGATTATCCCTGCGTCATGTTCCTCAGCAGAGAGGGCTATTTCAAGAAATGCACGCCCGCATCTCTGCGCGGCAGCGACGTGCAGAAGTTCAAGGAAAACGATTCCCTGCTATATAAGCAGGAGGTCTCCAATGCCTGCGAAGTGCTGTTCTTCACCTCTCTTGCACAGGTATACAAATCCCGCATGAGCGATTTTGACGATTGCAAAGCGTCCTCTCTGGGCACCTATGTCCCTGCGGCGCTCTCCTTCGAGCAAAACGAGCGTGTGGTGGCAGCCATCCCGTTGAAATCTTACGAGGGCTCTCTAGTGGTCTTCTTCGAAAACGGAAAGGCCGTCAGGATCCCGCTGGAAAGCTACCAGACCAAGACCAACCGCCGCAAGCTGACGGCAGCGCTGTTTGCCGGCAGCCCCGCCGTAGGGGTGTTCCGCGCCGGAAACGATGGGGCGGCAGGAGAATACTTCCTGCAAACGGACGATAAACGTGCGCTGCTGGTCAAAGAAGAACAGGTGGTGGAAAAAGCGACGCGCACCTCCGCCGGCGCTGCCGTCTTCACCCTGAAGAAGGGCAAGCGCGTCCTTTCTGCGGAACTTTATGATCCGAATTCGCTTCCGCTGGACCGTCCCGCCCGCTACCGAAAGACGAATTTGCCCTCTACCGGCACGCCTTACGACCGGGAAGCGACGGAAAAATAAGGAAAATACCCGCATACGCTCTTGACAGAGGCATATATGCGGTGTATAATGATATGATATTTGATCGCAATTTGCGGAGATAGGAGGTGTGTCCATTTGAAAAACGGTGTGCAACGGTTGATCGATGTGCTGGCGGCTTTGCTGCTGTTGAGCGCGGCGTCTCTGTGCCTTTACCGGTATTCGGTTCCCTTTGGGCTGCTGTTCAGCGCGTTGACGATCCTGTATGTCGCTTTCTATCTGTCGCGCCGATCTGAAGGCGGGTTGCATTTCTTCCGGTATTCCACTGGGGACATCTCCTCAGTGCTTGCGAACATCCTCAAAGCGGTGGACGCGCCGGTACTGATCGTCGGCAGCGGCGACAAGGTCATCTGGGCGAACAAATGCTTTGAAGACCTGCCGGAGATGGCGTCCCATGTTCTGCTCCCCTCCACCAACAGCTTTCTCGACGGCGCGTTCACGTTTGCAAAGCTGGAAGAAGCGTACGAGGCGGGGCAGGATACCTTCGAGCAACGCACGGCGGCAGGATTCTACCGCGTCCGGATCATCGCACTGAAAACCAAAAGCAAGATCTACTACGCCACCTTCTGGGCGGAAGCGACCAAAGAATTTGAGCTACAGCAGGCATTGACGGACAACAACGCCATGATCGCCTTCATCGCGGTGGACAATGCCTCCGAGCTTTCCCAGAACGGAAGCGAGAACTTCCGCCTGACTGTCGCAAGGATCAACCTTGCGCTGACCGAGTGGGCGAAAAGCATGCAGGCCATCCTTCTGGAATATGAAGACGGCATGTTTTTGATGCTGTTCAATCACGACAACCTCGCCCGTATGGAGGAAAGCAAATTTTCCATCATCGACGAAGTTTCCGCGCTTTCTTCCGATAACAACAAGCTCCCGTTGACCATTTCCATCGGCGTTTCGGAGGAGGCGGGCACGCTCGCGGATAAACAGACCAGCGCCCAGAACGCGCTGCGTAACGCGCTCCAGCGCGGCGGCGCCACCGCCGTCATCAAGACGCGGGACGGCTACCGCAGTTTCGGCGGCAAAACAAAATCCGTCCAGCGGCAGACCAGCATCCGTTCCCGTATTTGCCGCGACCTGCTCATGGAACATATCCGCTCCAGCAGCAACGTGCTGGTGATGGGGCATCGGCGTCCGGACTTCGATTCCATTGCGTCCAACGTCGGTATCGCCAAACTGGTGTCCTTCCTCGGGAAGCCGGTGCATATCGTCACCGACCGCAACGAGGGCAATATCGCCAACGCATTTCAAATGTTGAAGTCCCTCCCGGAATACGAGACCATGTTTGTGGACGCTCGCCGCGGAATGGATCTGATGACGCCGGATACGCTGCTGGTGATCACAGACGCATCCAATCCCTCCCAGTTCTTCTCGGAAGATCTGTATCAAAGCGCGCGGCGCGTGATCGTGATTGACCATCATACGCTGGATAAGCATCTGGGCGAACAGGTTCTTACGCCCACCAATATCGATCCCAACGCTTCCAGTGCATCGGAGCTGGTCTGTGAAATTCTTGAGCTTTCCATCCCGGACGGCTTGCTGCAGACCGAGGAAGCGCAGCTGATGATGCTGGGTATCCTGCTGGATACGCAGTTCTTTGCCCGGGATACCGGTTCGCGTACCTTCCGCGCCTGTTCCTACCTGCGCACCGCCGGGGCGGATCCTGCAAGGGCGAAGCTGCAGTTCAAGACGGACCCGGATGAATACGAGTGCATGGACCGCTTTGACCGTTCCCGTTATTCCTTCCGGGATAAATTCATGATCGCTTATTATGACGGCGAGCGGGATGCGCGCAACATGGTCGCCGCCGCGAAATGCGCCGAAAGGCTTGTGGGGATTCAGGGCATCGCCGCCTCCTTCGTGCTGTACGCACAGGAATCCGGCATCTCCCTCTCCGCCCGTTCGGACGGCACCTTCAACGTCGTAAATATCGTCAGCCGGTTGGGCGGCGGCGGGCACTTCCAGTCTGCCGGCGCACGTCTGGTAAAGGACGGCGTTCCCGTGCAAAATATGAAAGTAGCGCGAGAAATGCTGGAAGAAGCCATCGACGACTATTTGCACCAATAGGATTTACAGAAAGGATAGACAGCAATGAAAGTGATTTTGCTTCAGGACGTCAAAGCACAGGGGAAGAAGGGGGATCTGGTCAACGTATCCGACGGATACGCAAAGAACTTCCTGTTCCCGCGGAATCTGGCGAAGGTCGCGGATGCGCAAGTGCTGACGGAGTTAAAAAACCGCGAGGAATCCATCGCGTTCCGCGAAGCGGAGGACCGCAAAGCGGCGCAGGCACTCAAAGAAAAGCTGGAAAAAACCGTTTTGGTGTTCCAAACCACCGGCGGCGCGGACGGCAGGCTGTACGGCGCCGTCACCTCGAAGGACGTCAGCGAAAAACTGGAACAGGATCATCAGATCAAGATTGATAAAAAGAAGATCGACGTGGGAACTACGATCAAGACGACGGGCGAGTTTAACGCGGAGATCAAGCTCTACCGAGAGATCGGCGCAACGCTCAAGATCGTCGTAAAGGCATAACGAGATGGCGGAACTGGAAAGCATCCGCAGGATGCCTTATTCCGTCGAAGCGGAGCAGGCGATCCTCGGGACCATCCTCATGGATCCGCTGCGCTACGACGACGTTTCCTTCCTGACGCCGGATGAATTCTACCTCCCGCAGCATCAGCAGATCTTCGAGGCGATCACGAAAATGTTCCTTGCCGACCGGCAGGTGGACATTGTCACCCTCATTGACACGCTGACCCAAATGGGAACCTATACGGAGGGGGACGCGGGAAAGTATCTCAAAGCACTGGCAGATCTGGCGACGACCGCTTCCAATATCGGCGAATATGCGAAGATCGTGCAGGATAAAGCGCTTCTGCGAAAGCTGATTCATGCTTCGCAGGAGATCTCCGAAAACGCGTTCAGCGAGCTGGGAGACGCCGCCGAGATCCTCGGAAAAGCGGAACAGAGCATCGCCGAGGTCACAGAGCGGAAAGCCGGGAAAGAGTTCGAGCATATCCGGGACGCGATCCTCCGCAATTACGATACGCTGCTGCAACTGAAAAACGACCCGGAATCCCTGATGGGGATCCGCACCAATTTCGAAATGCTGGACCGTGTTCTGTTGGGTCTCGGAAGCGGGAACTTGGTGATCGTCGGCGCGCGACCCGGCATGGGAAAGACCAGCTTTGCCATGAATATCGCCTGCAATGTGGCGAAAAGCACCAAGAAGGACGTTGCCATCTTCTCGCTGGAAATGACCACGGAGGAGCTTTCCTCCCGTCTGCTTTGCTCGGAAGCGCTGCTGGACAGCAAATGTATGCGAACCGGCAGGTTGTCGGATGACGAATGGAAGCGTCTGGGGGACGCCATGTCCGTCCTGAACGAGACGGAGATCTGGATCGACAATACCCCCCAGATCACGGTGGGCATGATGAAGTCCAAGCTGCGCAAGCTGAAGAACCTCGGTCTGGTCGTAGTCGATCATTTGCAGCTCATGAACGGCGAGGGAAAGAATCGGGAAAACCGTGTATTAGAGGTCGCGCAGATCACCGGTTCGTTGAAGGTCATGGCAAAAGAGTTCGGTGTTCCGGTCATTCTTTGTTCCCAGCTTTCTCGTGGAACTAAAGAGCAGAAAGAGGGCAACAAAAAGCCGTCCCTGACCGATTTGCGCGAATCCGGTGCGATCGAGCAGGACGCCGATGTTGTGCTGCTTCTCCACCGCGCGGAGTATTATAAAGTTGCCGATCACAATGCGGAGGAACTTTCCGACCATGAAATGTGCGACTGTATCGTGGCAAAAAACCGTCACGGTACCATCGGAAATGTTCGGCTTGCGTGGTACGGCAGGCATTTCCGCTTTGTGACGGCCGATGAACGGGAGGATTCCGGCGGTGCGGAGGCATAGCGCGGAAGAAGCGATCCTCGCATACTTGCGCGAAAATGCGCTTTTGGAGCAGGGGATGCACGTCTGCGTGTGCTTTTCCGGCGGAGTGGATTCGTCGGTGCTTCTGCACCTGCTGTTTTCCCTGCGAGAGGAACTGGGTTTGCGCCTTTCCGCCTGTCATTTCCATCACGGGATCCGTGGGGAAGAGGCCGATCGGGATGAAGCCTTTTGCGCGTCCGTCTGCCGGGAGCTGGACATTCCGCTCTATCACGGCGCTGCCGATGTGCCGGCGCTTGTCCGCCGGACCGGAAAGTCGCCGGAGGAAGCGGCGCGGGACGCGCGTTACGATTGGTTTGCAGTTCTTGGAAAAAAAGAAGGAATTGATCGTTTTGCAACTGCGCATCATAAAAACGATCAGGCAGAAACGGTGCTGTTCCGCCTGCTTCGCGGGACGACGGTCGCCGGTTTGCGGGGCATCCCTCCGAAACGCGGGGACGTGATCCGCCCGCTGCTCTGTCTCTCCCGCGGGGAGATCGAGGCCTACGCCCGGGAACATGGGATCGCCTATTGCACGGACGTAACAAATTTTTCCGAAAAACATACTCGCAATTATATCCGCATGACCTTGCTTCCCGCAATGGAGCGGGTCAATCCCGCCGCGACGGAAGCGATCCTCCGATTGTCCCGCTATGCGTCGGAGGACGAAGACGCTCTGTCCGCGATGCTGCCGCCGCATGCGGTTCCGCAGCAGGTCGCAGGTCTGCCTGCTGCGCTTCTGCGCCGCGTGGTCGCAAGGAATTTCACGTTGGAAACCGGCAAAACGCTCTGTTACACGCATCTGGATGAACTCTGCCGCGCCGTTGCGACGGGGAAGGACGGGTTCATCGGGTTGCCCGGCGGCTACCGTGCGGTACTTTCCGGCGGAACACTTCGCTACGAGGCTGCCACACAGGAACCGCTTCCTCCTCTGGACCCTGGCGTCCTGCGAGAGGGAACCACGCTGCTCTGCGGCGGCGCTCTGCGCGTCACGATGCGGAGAAGCGGAGAGCCGATTTCTGTCCGTCCGTCCCCAGACGGGGAATTTGTTTACAATTTATCAATAGAGATCCCCTTGTCTTGCAGTGGAATTTGTGGCATGATTCGTTATAGATGCCGTCAGAATGGGGATCGTCTTCGTGTGCGCGGCGTCAACCGCAGCGTGAAGAAACTGTTTTCCGAAAGTAAGATCCCGGTTCCTTTGCGGGAACGGATCCCTGTTTTTTATGATGATAAAGGCGTGTTCTGTATCCCGTTCGTCGGGGTAGCGGATCGCGCGTATGTGCAGGAGCGGCGCTCCGCATCCTTCATACTTCAAGTGGAAATTGCCGATAGGCTGCCCGAAAGGTGGTAGAATACCGATGAAGAGTAACAAAAAATCCTTACTTGTATGGCTGATCGTGATCGCGCTTGCGGTGGTCTTTGTCAGCGCGCTGCTCAGCGGCAGCGGCGCGGAAGAGGTCACCTACGGTGAGGTGCTGTATATGTTCCGAAACGAGGAGATCCGCGCCGCAGAGATCGACCGCAGCGGCACGCTGATGTTTGAGACGCCCAACGGCGTTTACCGGCACAAGCTGCGGGATGTGGAGCTCTTCCATGAACATTTGCAGAAAGAGATCGACCGTCTCATCAAGAACGGTACGCTGGATCCTAAAGCCTTTGACGTCGCATCCGCAGAAGTCTCTATCTGGGTGCAGTTGCTTCCGTATCTGCTCGTAGTGGGTATGTTCATCTTCGTCTGGTGGTTCTTCATCGCCAAGACCTCCAAAGGCGGGTCCGGCGGTTTAGGCGGGCGGATGAATTCCTTCAGCAAAGCCCGTACCAAGCTGGGCGCGGACGAGAAGAACAAGGTGTTCTTCCGGGACGTCGCTGGCGCAGACGAAGAAAAAGAAGAACTGCGCGAGGTGGTGGAATTCCTCAAACAGCCCAGCAAATTCTCCGATCTGGGAGCAAGGATCCCGAAGGGCGTCCTGCTGATCGGCCCTCCGGGTACCGGTAAAACCCTGCTTGCCAAGGCAGTAGCAGGGGAGAGTGGTGTGCCGTTCTATTCCATTTCCGGCTCCGATTTCGTGGAAATGTATGTGGGCGTGGGTGCATCCCGCGTGCGCGATTTGTTTGAGACCGCCAAGAAGACCGCTCCGTGTATCATCTTTATTGATGAGATCGACGCCGTCGGACGCCACAGAGGCGCCGGCTGGGGCGGCGGTCATGACGAGCGGGAACAGACCCTCAACCAGTTGCTGGTGGAAATGGACGGCTTTGGCGTCAATGACGGCGTGATCGTGATTGCCGCGACCAACCGTCCGGATATTCTGGACCCCGCGCTGATGCGTCCGGGTCGGTTCGACCGTCAGGTAACGGTCAATCTGCCGGACCTCAAGGGTCGTGCGGCGATCCTGCGGGTGCACGCAAAGAAGAAACCGATGGGCGAGGACGTGGATCTGGACGTGGTGGCGAAATCCACCGTCGGCATGACCGGTGCGGATCTTTCCAATGTCCTCAATGAAGCGGCGCTGCTGGCCGCACGGAGGAAGAAGTCCGTCATCAATATGTCGGACATCGAGGATGCGACCCTCAAGGTGATTGTCGGTCCGCAGAAGCGCTCTCTGGTGATCACGCCGGAGGAGAAACGCAAGACTGCTTACCACGAGGCAGGGCATGCCATCGTCGGGCATCTGCTCCCGACTCAGGATCCGATTCATCAGATCTCCATCATTCCCAGCGGACGTGCGTTGGGGTATACGCTTTCGCTTCCGTCCACGGATCGGACCAGCGTGTTCCGTAACCAGCTCAAAGAAGAGATCGCCACGCTGCTGGCAGGTCGCCAGGCGGAGCTGATCATCCTCGGGGATATGTCCGCAGGCGCCTCTGAAGATATCAAGCGTGCCAGCGAGATCGCCCGGAAGATGGTCACGCGGTTCGGTATGAGCGACCGGCTTGGTCCCATCGTGTACGGCAACTCCAACGACGAAGTGTTCCTCGGCAGAGATTTCAACCATACCAAGGATTACTCCGAGGAGGTCGCCGCGGCAATCGACGAAGAAGTGCACCGCATCATCGACGAAGCGGCACAGCTGGCGGACCGTCTGCTCAAAGAGAACATCAAGGTGATGCATTTCATTGCAGATTACCTCATCAAGCATGAGACCATGGACGCAGAACAGTTCCGGCTCTGCTTTGAGGAAGATGTGACGGAGGAACGGCTCATCGCAGTGACCGAGCGGAAAAAGGACGCGAATCGCGAAGAGAACCGCGCCCGCCGCGAAAGCAACGAAAAGACAAACAGCGCGCCTGTCGAGTCGGAACAGCCCGGTCAGGACGGAGATTTCTCATAACTTCTCATAGCACAAAAAAAGCGGGAGGCATCGCCTGATTGTCTCCTGCTTTTGAATAGTCGGCGGCGATAGCGGCGAAACTCCTATTGCCAAGCTGCGAGATCTCGTTTGAAAGGAAAAGGAATATGGGAAAAGAACAAAATGCAAATCAACTGTTCCCACCGATAGAACCGCAGGACGACGTCATTTCGATAGAGGACGATACGGATTCTCTTCCGCCGAAGAAGCGAAAGTTCGGACGATGGATCCAAATTGTACTGATCTGTCTCTTTGTTTCCACCATTTTGCTGGCCGTTTTTCTGTTTTTGAGTACCCTGCGGCGCGATGACGGCGCTCCCGACGCGTCTTCTGTTCCCGTTCAAAGCGAGGAAACGTCGGAGCAGAGCGAACAAACCGAGGAAGTATCCGAGGAGACGTCGGAGGAGGTAACTTCCGAAGTCAGCGAACCGCAGGCGGAGGACGATTCCCACGGCTGGATCATCAACTCGATGGGATACACCTATCTGTATCACGGCGTCGGCGTAGAGCAGTTCAATTACAGCGCTGCCACGTTGGAACGCTACCTCGAGAGCATCCGCTCCCTTGCGGCAATGGTGCCGGAGGGAACCTCCGTTTACTGTATGCCGGTTCCCACCCGCATCGGGTTCTTATACGCGGAGATCGACGACGAGGTCAAGCGCGAGGATGATTTCTTCAATTCCTGGCAGGAGACATTCCTGAACACGGTAGAGGACAATCTGCGCCCGCAGGTCTCTGTCGTCAATCTGTACGAATCCTTTTCAGAGGCATATCAAGCGGGGGAAGAGCTCTTTTTCCGGACAGACAAGAACTGGACGTCGGACGCCGCTTATCTGGCATATCAGCGCTATTGTTATGCCAGCGGCATCTTGCCGGCAGCCCTTTCCGATTATGATGAAAAGCGCATAGAAGGCTTTCTCGGCTCCTTTTATCTGGCAACCGGCGCGGAACAGCTGCGCAACCATGCCGACCTGTTCCGCTACTATCAAAACGAGCATACCGTCGCCAGCAAGGTGATCCTTTACAGCGGCGGATCGGTCTATAAGAGCTATTGCCTTGCCGGAAACGCGGTGTCAGGCGTTTCCTCGGCATATTCCGTCTATCTCGGTACGGAAGGAGCGCGTTTTCAGATCGAATCCCCCTGCACGACCGGGAGAAAGCTGCTGGTAGTGGGCGACGGGAGCGCCGCCGCCATGCTTCCGTTTTTGATCGAGAATTATTCGGAGATTCAATATGTCAATGTCGTGTCCTACAGGGACGACTTTTCCGATCTGTTTTCGTCGAACACCTTCCATGACGTGCTCTTTGTTTCCTATGTGACCAATACCGTGAAAGGAGAATACCCGCAGCATCTGGCGGCAATGGCGGGGATCTTGCAGGAGGATGAACAAACAAACGGTTAGCGGATTTGTATCCGTAAAAAGTATCTTAACGGCCGGGAGCAGGGAAGTCTATCGTCTGTTTCTGGAAAAAGAACGGTACGAGATGGTTTCCCGTTCCGGCTTCCACGCCGCGGAAAAACGGCAGTATGAATGGCTGCACGCTGCCGGTATCCCGGTGGAGTACATGGAAAAGGACGCGTTTTCCGCGTTGGTCGGCAGCGCCACTGCCGGCGGCATCGCGGCGGAGGTAGGCGAGCGGCGGTTTGCCCCGTTGGAAACCGTCCTGCAAAAAAAGAACGGGTATTTCACCGTTCTGGATGGGATCGAGGATCCTTTCAATTTCGGGTACGCACTGCGCGCACTGTATGCCGCCGGTGTAGACGGCGTGATCCTGCCGGAGCGCAACTTCTTCACGGCGACGGAAGCGGTGGTTCGCTCGTCCGCAGGCGCATCGGAGCTGCTTTCCTGCTGTACCGTGTCGGATCTGCGGGAAGCCTGCCAAAAGATGAAAGAACAAGACATTTTTCTGGTTGCTACCGCCAAAACGGAGCGCGCCAGAGATCTTTACCGTTCCTCCTTCCGCAGACCGCTCTGCGTAGTTTACGGCGGGGAGAAGCGAGGGATCTCCGCCGGTGTTATGGAGCTGTGTGACGCCGTTGTCAAGATCAAATATCCCCGCGCCTGTCATTACTCACTCCCGGCGTGCGGCGCCATCTCCATCATTTCTTTTGAGATCGGGCGGCGGCTGGAGAGCTCCGGCAGACATCACGGAGCAGCTCATTCATCCGGTATATAGGATCGGGACATCGCCTACGATCAGGGTTTCAGCGATCAAAAGATCAAAGGAGAGGGTATCCATGCAGGATTCCAGCGGCGCGAGGTAGTTGACCGTCACGCTGAAATGCAGGAAAACGCGGTGGAGCGTCTGGTTGATCCCGGCACTGTCAAGGGTACTTTTCAGTTCATTCGCGACATTTCCCGTGGAGACGGGACGGACATGGATCAGCGGCCCTCTACCGGAAAGCAATGCCGTGGAAGTCAGGTTTCCCAACGGGATACCAAAAGTATCGTTCCGGTAATCCCGCAGTTCCGCAAGCAAACGCACGGTCAGTTCGGAAGCAAGCAGGGTCAATTCGTTGGAATGGATCCGGACGGCTGTAACGCGCCCGGACGCGTCCCTTTCCACGGTGACATATTCTTCCGCTCTGTCGCGTATCTCTTGATAGAGCGCGTTTTGCAGCGTCAGAGACAGCATGGCGTTGCCGGCGGTTTGCGCAAATGCCTTCATCGCTTGCTCCAACCGTTTGGAAAACACGGCACAGCCGTAAAGCAGCAGTGCCGCCGTCAAAAACAGCAAAAACAAACATCTGTATTTTTTCCGTATTCTTTTCATAGCAGGCAGTTTTCTCCGTGTTTCAAATATCCTGCTTGATTGTATGCCGCTGGCACAGCGGCTATGCGCTGCCTGCAAAACTCGAAATAGGGGAGGTTATATCATGTTTTGGAAGAAACTTGCAGCGGGACTGCTTGCCCTGTGTATGTTGTTCGTCCTCGTTTCCTGTGTGGATGACGCCAACAACGGAACGAGCAGTAGCAGCATAGGCAGCGAAACGAGCAGCGGTACGGACAGCAGCACACCAGCGGAAACATCCTCCGTCTCCGATACGGAGAGCGTTTCCCGGGAAGAAAGCGCCGAACCCGCCGGAGAGGGCATCCTCGCCGTTCACTATCTGGATGTAGGGCAGGGGGATTCCGTTTTTCTGGAGCTTCCCAACGGGCAATGTATGCTCATCGACGCATCGGAAGCCATTTACAGCGGAAGGATCATCGAAACCATCCGTGCCCTTTCGTACGACCGCATTGATTATGTGATCGCCACGCATCCCCACGCCGATCACATTGGAGGCATGGAGGACGTCCTGAAGGCGTTCACTGTCGGCTGTATCTATCTGCCGGATGTCAGCGCTTCCACGGCAACGTACATCGGCATGGCGGAGACCATTATAGAACTCGACATCGAAGCAAAAATCGCGGAGACAGGCGTCACGGTGCTTTCGGAAGGGGATCTGCAGGCTTCTTTCCTTGCACCAAGTACCATCGATCCTTCCGACCAGAATCGCAACTCCGCCGTACTATACCTTACCTACGGCAGCACCCGTTTCCTGTTCATGGGGGACGCGGACACAAAGGTGGAAAATTCCATCACCGGAAGCATTGATTGCGACGTGCTGAAAGTCGGGCACCACGGCAGCCGCACGGCGTCCGAGAGCGATTTCCTGCAACGGTGTTCCCCGACCTACGCGGTGATCTCCTGCGGGGAGGGCAACTCCTACGGGCACCCGCATGAGGAAGCGGTGAACCGGCTGGAGGCCTGCGGCGCAGAGATCCTTCGCACAGACCTTTCCGGCAATATCACCATCCGCTCTGACGGAAGCGGCTTAACCGT
Source organism: Oscillospiraceae bacterium (assembly GCA_022508745.1). Taxonomy (GTDB): domain Bacteria; phylum Bacillota; class Clostridia; order Oscillospirales; family CAG-382; genus Coliplasma. The sequence goes on from JAFLUP010000018.1 coordinate 19,568, forward strand.
GGAGCTTGGCGGACAGGTACAGGAAAAGGATCCGACAGAGAATCCGCCAGAGAACCCCGATACAACGGAAAGTTCTGTCGAAAGCAGCGATGAGACCTCCTCCGAGAATACGGAATCACCGAAATGGATCCTGAATACATCGACCCATAAGATCCATCGCCCGGATTGCAGACATGTGGACACGATCGCAGAACACAACCGCATGGAATCCGATCAAACCATTGCAGAACTTTTGCAGGAGGGATATACCGCCTGCGGGACCTGCAAGCCATCGGACGGTACGGAATAAATGGAAAAAAAGTACCATTATCTCAGCCTTCCTTTTTACCTGATTGGAACGCTGTGCGCCGCGGCATATCTGTTTGCGGAGTTCTATCCGGGGGTTATGCTGATGCCCGTCAACCGCATCCTGCTGCTGTGTCTGTGTTGCATCGGCGTCTATATCGGCAGCCGTATACTTTGTAAAGCGCCGACCGTCGACAAACAGAAGGTCATGAAGAGAACCTTCCTGTTTTTCTTCGCCGCCTATCTGCTGTTGGTGCTGACCTTCACGCTGTTTGATCCTGCATTCGGCAGGAATCAGAAAGTACGGTTTGTTTTTTCGGACCGCGCACTGCTGAAAAACTCTTTGGAGAACGAGTTCAATATCGTCCCCTTCAGAACGATCTCCCTATATGTCTCGGCGTTGTTTACCCATCATGTCAGCCTCCCGGTCATTCTGACCAATTTGCTTGGAAACTTCGTCGCCTTCATGCCGTTGGGACTCTTTCTGCCGATGTTTGTCCGCAAATGCCGTCACTTTGCGGTTTTCCTGCTCACGACGTCCTTGACCGTTCTGTGTGTCGAGACGCTGCAATTCCTGTTTATCGTCGGTTTTTGTGACATCGACGATCTGATCCTGAATGTTTTCGGCGCGTGTGTTGCGTTTTTGATTTTACGGATCCAACCGGTGCGCCGGTTGGTAAACAAATTTTGTTTGGAAGAAAGGAAGGATGAACCATGAAACTGACCATTGATCGCATCGAAGGAGAATGGGCGGTCTGCGAATATGAGAAAGGGAAGACCGTCAATCTCCCGGCAGCGCTTCTCCCGGCGGACGCAAAGGAAGGGGATGTGCTGCGCCTGACCGTGGACCGCGAGACGACAGAGGACCGGAAGGCTTACGCAGAGGACCTTCGGAACCGACTGTTCCACCGGAACAAGGGCGAGGGCTGAAAAACCGAATTTGTATAATTTGTCAAAAAACCCACGGGCGCTGCTTCGTCCGTGGGTTTTTGTCGAGCGACGGGGAAACGACAGTTTTCGCCGCGGGCAACTTGCACAAACAATATCTTGAACCCCCATCTCGAAAGGGCACAACATCCTGTCCTTTTTGCGTTCGGTTTCATAAGTTTACATAATTAGGTTCACATAATTCATCCAAATAATCTATCACTTTTTACGAAAATGCGTAAATTCTCGATTTCCTATTGAATTTTGTGCCAAAAAGAGGTATGATAGAGATACTTTCGATTCCATTGACAAAGAGCAAAGGAAGGGGTGACTTCGATGGGCAAATGGGAAAGCAACGGAGGCAGATGTGCGTTTATCGGCGGCGGCAATATGGGCGGCGCGATCATCCGCGGTTTGATCTCCTGCGGCTCTCTTGCGCCAGACCGAATCACGGTCTGCTGTAAGCATCCGGACAAGTATCCTGCGTTCCGCGCATTGGGCGTGCAGACGGCGGATACCATTGCCGAAGCCATCGAAGGAGCTGATTTCCTGTTTCTCTGCGTCAAGCCGGGAACCGTTCGGGAGGTCGTTGAGCAATGCGTGCGTTCTCCCGGATACCGTGCGGAGATGGTCTTTCTTTCCGTCGCCGCTTCCGTGCCGATCTCGCTGATCTGCGAAGCTGCCGGTGGGGAAGTCCCTGTGATCCGCACCATGCCCAGCACCCCTATTACCGTGGGGGAAGGCACGATCGCCCTTTGTCAGAACCAATGCGTTCCCAAATGGGCGTTTGAGACGGTCTGTCGGCTGTTCTCGTCTATCGCGACCGTCTCCGTTCTGGAGGAATCCCAGCTCAATGCCATCATCTCCGTCAATGGCTCTTCGCCTGCATACGTGTACCTGTTTCTCAAGGCGATGCTGGACGGCGCTGCGGAGCAGGGGATCTCCGAGGAGCAAGCGCTTCCGCTGTTGCTGCGCACCGTGATCGGCGCCGCAAAGATGGTGGAGCAGGCGGATTGCTCTATCGAGGAGCTGATTCGTCGGGTATGTTCGCCCAACGGGACTACCCTTGCCGCCATGAAGGTGTTTGAAGAAGCCGATTTTGTCGGCATCGTTTCCCGCGCGATGGACGCGTGCACTAAGCGCGCCGATGAGATTTCGGCGTCGCTGCAGGCATAACGGGAGGGACAAGCGGCATATGGTGTATCGAGGTGATCGTTGTGACTCTTTCGAATACGCCTGTGCGCGCGCTCGTTCCGTATGTTGCGCCCGCGGCGCACAAGCGCCATCCCATTTCCGCATCCCGCGCGTTTCTGCGCAGGTTATCCTGCGAAATGGACGCTCTTTTTGCCCGTCGGAAGCGGATGTACCTTTCCGCGTTGCTGCTTACGGTTTTCGGCCTGCTTGTCGGCAGTTATTTTGTGGCTCTGCGGCAGGTACAGGTAGAGCTGCTGTTCGTCGTTCGAGCGGCACAGATCCTGCTGCCCGTCGTCTTCTTCACCGGCGCCACCCTGTTCGGCGTGGCGTTGGCACCTGCAAGTTTGCTTGGCTTTTCCTTCCTGTTCGGGTGTGCGGCGGAGCAATTGCCGCTCTCTTCCGCGCAGGGGATCCTCTGTTTCGGTTTGCTGCTGGTGCTGTACCTGCTGGTACTGCTATTCACAGTAGAGGCATTTCTCACCTCCCGCCGTTCTTTTTCCGGCTGGAAAACACTGTTTGCCTGCAAATCATTCCTCGCATTCTGTCTGCTGTTTCTTTTTTCTTATCTACTGGATCGAGCGGCGGAGTTTTTTCTTCTGTCGTTTTCGATGATCTCGTAATATGGGAGTTTCATGATGCTGAACGATTCCGGACAACTGGTCATACAATTGAATCGATATCTGGAATACCTGTCCAGCGTCAGGCATTCCCCGGTCAACACCATTCAGGCTTACCGCCGCGATCTGGAAAAATTCTTCGGTTTTGCCGACATCCGCGGGGTGGACAACTTCTCGGTCCTGACCGCCGAGGATGTGGAGCAGTATAAGCTGTATTTGGCATCCACCGGTCTTTCCGCCTCCTCCGTCAGCCGTTCGCTTTCGGCACTTCGTGGGATGTTCCAATACCTGATCGCCGTCGGGCAGATGCAGAGCAATCCTGCCAGAAGCGTACACAACGACAAAGCCACGAAGAAAGAACTGAACATCCTCACGTCCGCCGAGGTGGAAACGCTGCTGGCGCAGCCGGACACAAGCGACGTCAAGGGGATGCGGGATAAAGCGATGCTGGAGCTGCTCTATGCCACCGGTATCAAGGTCTCCGAACTGATCGGTCTCGACCTTTCCGATGTGAACCTCACGCTTTCCTTCGTCCGCTGCGGCGGCAAGGAGAACGAGCGGTTCATCCCGCTGTATCCGGTTGCGTTGCACGCGTTGGAGGTCTATCTGACCCGTTCCAGAACCCTTCTGACGGCAGGCAGCAACGAAAAAGCACTGTTCGTCAATATCTCCGGCGAGCGAATGACCCGTCAGGGCTTCTGGAAAATCCTCAAGGGCTACGTGCAATCGGCGCATATCACAAAGGATATCACGCCGCATACCCTTCGCCATTCCTTTGCCACACATCTGTTGGAAAACGGCGCGGACATCCACGAGATCCAGGAGATTCTCGGGCACCGCGATCTGGCTTCTACGCAGAAGTATACGCAGTATTTGAAGAATAAGATGAAAAAAAGTTATATGAAGTTCCACCCGAGGGCATAACAATCCATGAGTAAGCTTTTCAACCTTTTTTCCGGCAGCAATAATAAAAGCGGTCGGGGCGTTACGAAAAAACAGGTCGAACGCGACAAGAAGATGGGCGTCGGCTTCTTTTTCCGTCTGCTGAAAGCACGCCTCGGGAATATTTCTTCCACCAGTCTGATCTTTTCCGTCTGCAACTTCCCGATTTTGCTGTTCCTGTTCGGTATCTCCGGCAATCTGGACAGCAGCGTTCCCGGTCCGATCTCACCGCTGTATGCACAGGTGTACGGGATGGAAGTCGCCGCCGTGAAAGGAACAGAGCTTGCCGCGAAGCAAGGTCCACTGCTTTCCACCCTGCATGGAATCTTCGGCGTAAATACCTCCGTATCGGTGGTTTCTCTCGGTTCGAAGATCTTCATGTATTGCGCAGCACTGCTGATCTTGACCTTCGGTCTTGCCTCCATCGGTGCGATATACAATATACGCAGTGTGGCGCGCTGTGAACCGCTTTCCCCGTGGAGCGAGTTTTTCCCTGCGGTCCGCCGGAACTTCAAACAGGGGATCCTCATTGCAGTCATGGATGCGCTGTTGATCCTCTTCCTCGGTTATGACTTGATAGCGTACTACGCCAACGCGAATCAGTTCTTCATGCAAATGTCTTTCTATGTTGTGCTGTTCTTTACGATCATTTACTATGTGATGCGTTTCCATATGTATCTTATCCTCGTAACGTTCGATCTAAAGACAAGCAAATTGCTGAAGAACGCGGTGCTGCTCACCTTCCTCGGCTGGAAGCGAAGCCTGCTGTGCCTGATCGCATCCGTGTTGACCGTTTTGATCAGCGTTTATCTGTATGTGCTGCTTCCGTTCTTCGGACTTTTGCTGCCCTTTGTTTTCACCTTCGGGATCTTGACCTTTATCGGCGTCTATGCAGCATATCCGGTGATCGACAAATATATGATCGAGCCGTATTACCTTGAACATCCGGAGGAACGCCCGGAGGAAGAGGAGATCGAGCCCGTCTTTACGGATCGCGGCTGATCATACGATAAGAGAATTGATCAAAAAATCCCACAACGCCCTTGTGGGATTTTGTTTAAAAATTGTTCGAAAGGAGGTTGCATCAATGGAAAAACAAAACCGGGTGATCCGTCCGCTGGCGGGATATCTTCGTCCGTTCCTTTGGAAATGTATCGCAGGACCGTTTTTCAAGCTGTTGGAAGCGATTTTAGAGCTCTATATGCCGCTTCGGCTCGCCGGCGTGATCGACAAGGTTCTGGAGCTGCGGGATGCAGGGGAGCCATACAGCGAATACGTCCTGCGGGAAGGCGCCATTCTCGTAGGCATCGTCGCGCTGGGGCTTTGCTCTGCCATCCTGTGCCAATATTGGGCAAGCCAGGTCTCCCAAGGATACGGCACCAAACTGCGCAGTGTGCTATATCGAAAGATGCAATCTCTTTCCCACCGGGAACTGGACGCGTTCGGAACGCCGTCTTTGGTCAACCGTCTGACTGCCGACGTCAATGCGCTGCAAAACGCGGTGGCCATGTTGATCCGTCTGGTCATTCGTGCGCCCTTCCTTTGTATCGGCGGGATCATTATGGCGTTTACTCTGAACGCACAGCTGGCGCTGGTGATCCTGATCGCTGTGCCGTTACTGGTGCTTGCAATGGTGCTGGTAACGCGGAAGAGCGTGCCGCTGCACACGGAAACGCAAAAGAAAAACGACCGCCTTGCGGTCATTCTGCGGGAAAATCTTTCCGGCGTTCGCGTCATACGCGCCTTTACGCGAACGGAAGAACAGCGGGAGCGGTACGGAAATGCCGCCGACGAGAGTATGCACGCGGCGATTCGCGCCAACCGTGTCGGCATCCTGCTGAATCCGTTGACACAGCTGATCATGAATCTGGCGATCGTGCTGATCCTTGCGGTCAGCGGCGTGCGCTTTCCGAAATACGGGGATATCAGCAGCGGGGATTTGATTGCGCTGATCAACTATGTCAATCAGATCCTTGCAGCGCTTGTAGTGGTTTCCAATCTGGTGGTTCTTTACGCCAAAGCATACGCTTCCGGCAAACGCGTCTGCGAGGTCCTGCATACGGAGCCGGAGCTGCGAAGCGGGGAAGTGACCGAAGGCGTTTCCGGCGCTCCTGCCGTTTGTTTCCGTAGTGTTTCCTTCTCTTACCATGAGAAAAACGTGCTGGAAAACATCTCTTTTACCGTGGAACGGGGCATGACGGTAGGTATCATCGGCGGAACCGGCTCCGGAAAAAGCACACTGACGCACTTGATCTCCCGTCTGTACGATTGTACGGCAGGGGAAGTGGAGGTTGACGGCGTAAACGTCCGTGCGTATACGCTGGAGGCATTGCGGAAGAAGATCGCCGTCGTCCCGCAGGAAGTCCAGTTGTTTTCCGGCACCATCCGGGAAAACATCGTCCTGGGGAACCCGCAGGCGACACAAGAGGAGCTGGAACGCGCCGCGAAAATCGCACAGGCGGATGCCTTTATCAGGGAAAAAGAAAACGGCTACCAGGGCACTGTTGCCAGGGGAGGCAGGAACTTCAGCGGAGGGCAACGACAGCGGTTGGCCATCGCACGCGCCATCGCCTCCGGCAGTGAGATTTTGATTTTTGACGACGCCACCAGCGCACTGGACTACGCAACCGACGCCGCAGTTCGAAAAGGATTGCGAGAAGAGCTCAACGATGTGACCCTCTTTATGATCTCACAGCGCGTCAGCGCCGTCCGGCACGCAGATCTGATCCTGGTACTGGACGATGGCCACCTTGCAGGTGCAGGCCGCCACGAGGCGCTGTACGCTTCCTGCGAGGCATACCGCGAGATCTGCCGTTCGCAAAACGTAAAGGGAAAGGAGGGGAGTGACGTTTGAAAAAGAACCGTACCCTCCCAAGGCTGATCAAACTGCTTGGAGCGGCAAAGAAGACGCTGTTTTTCGTCTTTCTGTTCGTCCTGTTGGGAAATGTTTCCCTTCTGATCGCACCGAAACGCATCGGCTCTACCATCGACGCCATCTTCACAGGGCAGCCTTGGCTGGGGATCCTGCTCTCCATCCTGCTGTTCTACGGATTGGGCACCCTTTTCCTCTGGATCAGTGCGCGTCTTGCCGTTCGCGTTTCCAACGAGGCGGCAAATGCGCTGCGGAAAAGCCTGTTCGATAAGCTCTCCCGTCTCCCGCTTTCCTATTTCGACCGAACGCCCCACGGGGACATCATCAGCCGGTTTACCAACGACATCGAGGCGGTCAGCGACGGTCTGAACAGCAGCATCGTGCAGCTAATTTCCGGCGTTTCATCCATTCTGATCTCTTTAGGCTTCATGCTGTATCTGGATTACCGCGTGACCGTGGTGGTACTGATCGCAACGCCGTTGTGCTTTTTCGTTGGTCGGGCAATCACGAAATACGGCAAGAAGCGGTTCCGCGAGCAAGCGAAGATCCTCGGGGAAGTGAATGCATATGCGGAGGAGATGATCAGCGCTTCCCATACCGTCAAGCTCTTTCGCCACGAAAAGCGCTCCGCGGAGGCGTTTGACCGCTTAAATGAGGCGCTGTATGACGCAGGATACCGCGCGCAGTTCGCTTCTGCGCTGGTCAACCCGACAACGCGTTTTGTCAACAATACGGCATACGTGCTGGTGGGCATTTTTGCGTTGCTGGCAGGCATGACCTCCGGCAATATCGCGGCGTTTCTTTCCTATATGTCGCAGTTTTCCAAGCCTTTCAACGAGATCACGTCCATCACCATGCAACTGCAAAGCGCCATGGCGTCCGCAAGACGGTTGTTTGCACTGCTGGATGAACCGGAAATGACGGCGGACGGCACGCTTTCCTTGCCGGAAAAGGCGAAAGGGGAGATCTGCTTTGACCATGTGCGTTTCTCCTACGAAGAAACCACGCCTCTGATCAAAGATTTCAGTATGCACATTCCCGCCGGTACGCAGGTCGCCATCGTCGGTCCCACTGGTGCCGGAAAAACTACGATAATCAACCTGTTGATGCGCTTTTACGAGCTAAACGGAGGTAAAATTACCATAGATGGAATAAATATATCCAATATACCGCGTGATGAACTGCGGAAGCAGTTTGGAATGGTGTTGCAGGAAAGCTGGTTGTTTGCGGGAACCGTTCGGGAAAATCTGCTGTTCGCCAAGCCGGATGCATCGGAAGGGGATATGATCGCCGCAGCGAAGGCGGCGCACGCACATTCTTTTATAGAGCGGCTGCCCAACGGCTATGACACGCGTATTGAGGAGGACGGCAGCAATCTTTCTGCAGGACAACGGCAGCTGCTTGCCATCGCGCGCGTCATGCTGGTGGACCGTCCGATGCTGATTCTGGACGAAGCCACCAGCAACGTAGACATTGTGACGGAGATGCGCATCTCCAAAACATTCCGGGAGATCATGCGAGGAAAAACAACATTCCTGATCGCACATCGGCTTTCGACCATCCGGGAATGTGGGATCATTCTGGTGTTGGATCACGGGAATATCGTGGAGTACGGTACCCACGAAGAACTGCTTGCGAATCACTCCGTGTACGAGAATCTGTATCTTTCGCAGTTCCGGCACGATACCACCTGAAATCGAATAGGATTCCCGCAGGGGAGCCGACGGACATCCGCCATCGGCTCTCTCTATCCACCCTTTTGAAAATATATAGCATTATACAAAATGCAAATTTTGTAGATTATAATAGGGGCTTATAAGCGGAAATAGGGCGCACCCATACAGATGGACGGTCTGTATGGGTGCGATTCTGCTTTATTGGTCCTTTGTCTGCTGGGACGCGTTCAACAACCGAAGCAGATCAAAAATGCTCTTCAGACGGATGATCTCCATCCCATAGCTGTTCTTCATACGTTCAGCGTTGTGATACGGGATAGCGGCACGCTTGAATCCAAGACGAGCCGCGTTGCTCAAACGCTGATCCAATACACTGATGGAGCGACATTCGCCCGCAAGTCCAATCTCTCCCATGACGATCAGATCTTCCGGAACCGGAATATCCTTATAGCTGGAAAGCAGCGCCATGGCAGCGGCAGCGTCACACGCCGGTTCATCGATCCGCAGACCGCCGGCGATATTCAGATACACATCCTGCGTAGAAAACCGCAGTCCCAGCCGCTTCTCCAGAACGGCAAGCAGAAGCGACAGCCGGTTATAATCAAACCCGGAAGCCATTCTGCGTGGCGACGGAAATGTCGTGTTAGACGCAAGCGCCTGGATCTCCGTGACCATCGGACGGCTGCCTTCCATAACGGCCGCCGCGCAGCTGCCGGGAACATCCTTCGGGCGCTGCTGGAGGATCCGCTCCGACGGTTTTTCGATTTCCGTCAGCCCTTCGTCCGACATTTCGAACATACCGATCTCATTCGTGGAACCGTAGCGGTTCTTGACCGCCCGAATGATGCGGTATGCGTGCTGCTTGTCGCCCTCGAAATAAAGCACAGCGTCCACCATGTGTTCCAACACCTTCGGACCGGCGATGGCGCCGTCCTTGTTGACGTGCCCGACGATCAGGATGGAAACACGGTCCTCTTTCGCCTTTGTGATGAGCTGCATGGTGGTCTGCTTGACCTGCGTGATGGTACCGGGCGACGAAGGAAAATTCTCGTCGTACATGGTCTGTATCGAGTCGATAATGACCACATCCGGTTGATTTGTGTTGATTTCCGGAATGATTTTGTTGACTGCTGTTTCGCTGAGCACCATCAGATTGGAGGTATCTACGCCGACACGGGTTGCCCGCAGCTTGATCTGCGAAATAGATTCCTCGCCGGTGACATATAACAATTTTGCGTTTTTGCCCACATGTTGGCAAATCTGTAGCAATAAAGTGGATTTTCCGATGCCCGGTTCTCCGGAGATCAGCACCACCGAGCCTTCTACGAGTCCTCCGCCCAACACCCGGTCAAACTCTCCGAGCCCCGTCAGAAAGCGAATGTCGTTCTGGAAGGTGATTTCATTGATCTTCAGCGCCTTGGAGCGTTCCACCGTTTGCGTATTCCGAAGCGGCGCACGCTTGACCTTTGAGGACGAAGAAACCGGCTCCGGCGCAACCGCCTGTTCTTCCATGGTGTTCCAGGCGCCGCACTCCGGGCATTTTCCGTACCATTTTGAAGTCACGTTTCCGCAATTTCCGCAAACATAATTGGTTTTCAACGTCTTATTACCTCATTCATGGAATGTTATTTGTCATCCGATATTCCGGCAAATCCCAATATGCTGCCAACAAGAAACAACGTAATGCCGATAATAAGAGAAATCGGTCCGATTCCGTTGAAAGCATTTGCCTCCATTTGAAAAAGAGCAAAAATGGAAAGCAAAATTCCACCCAGAATATAAGCGCATCCCAAAATAACTTTTTTCATGTCTGTTTTCCTCTGGTGATGATTAGTGTATCATTTCTTCCTGCATCTTTTCGCAATATTGCCCGATTCCGGCGGCCAGTGCGAACGCCAGTTTATCCTGATACTCCGCATCCGCAAGATTATGTGCGTCCTGCGAATTGGAAAGAAAGCCGCACTCCACGATCACAGCGGGAATTTGCAGGTTTTTCAACAGAAAGATGGTCCGATTATCCGATTTAATGGTGCGACGATTGTCCGGCATGACCAATGTAGACGAACTTTGCAGCGCTTCCGCGAGCATTGCGCTGCGCGGATCATTCATGGAATAAAAGGTTTGCAACCCTTGACAACTTTCCATCGGAAACTTATTCATGTGAATACTGATAAAAATCGCGTCAGAATATGCCTCCGCGATTTTTAACCGATTATATAGATCGTAGTATTTCTTGCGGGTCTCTTCCCCGCTGTTATAAAGCAGCCGATCGTCAGACCGCGTCAAAACCACGTTGTAGCCGGACAATTTCAGAAACTCCGCGATTTTATTTGTGATCGACAGGTTCAGCACTTTTTCGTCCAGCCCGTTGGCGACAGCGCCGGGGTCTTCCCCGCCGTGACCGGCGTCCAGAATGATGGTGAAAGCGGATGTCTCCCCTGCCAACAAGCCTGCCGGATGTTCCGCTTCCGCAAACGCCTGATAGCCCACCGAAGTCACAAGTGACGTAATGCAGTAGAACAACAGGACGGCGATCAGCACCGTGGCAAGCAGGAAAAGAAAGATGCGAGGTTCCCTGAAATCATGGGGTGCGAAGGACTTTTCTGCGGACTTTTTCATGCACATTCATACCTTTTTCAATCGTTATATTGTATGTTATAAGGTATGAATGAGTGGGACGTGTTATGCCGGTGGATCGGGACGGTCACTTCCCTCTTTTGGTGCTGAACATCATGTGCAGCGGACGGTCAAGCGCGCCCAGCAGGTAGCCAAGCGCACCGGAGAGGAGCGCCGGCAGTGTGAAGAGCAGGCAAACCAGCCATCCCATGATATTGGCTTTCGGAAAATAGGTATGCAGCTGAAGGTAACTTCCGTGCAACGCGTAATAGATTAGCTTACAAATCACTTCGGCTTCATCCGAAAGAAAGAGCGTCACAAGCATCCCGATCAGAATGAACAAAACGAGCGGGCAAGAGCCAAGCAGCGCAATCTTCAGCCCCAGCGCCTTTCCGGGTCGCGCCGCGTCGGCCGCACGGTAATGGTGCTTTTCCCCAAGCTGGAACAAATTGTCATACTGCAGAAAGCAAAGCAGACCAATGGAAAAGATGCAGCCGATAATAGAAACCGCAGGGATTCCAAGCCCGATGGTGGCAAGCCCGATGCTGATGCCCAGAATAGACATGACGATCTGATTGGTCCAAAAGCGAATGGTCTGCCGGGAATAGGCGTTCCAGAACTCACGAAATCCTTTCATGCGAGCTTCTTCTTTCTGATAACGAGGAACGTGACAACAGCTCCCACAAGAACGGCGGCCACACAAATGACCACGATCACGATTTTGAGCGTACTGCCCTCGTTTTCATTCGAATCGAAAGATTCATCGGAGATGGCTTCCCCATCGAATTCGTAGCGGGTCGCCAAACGGTAGCTATCCGCGGACAGTTCACTTCCGTTTTCGTCCACCAACCGTTGATTCTCAATGGTAAGCAGACCCGGGTCAAAATCCGTACCTTTGAAGGTGAATTCGACCTGAATCCCCAGCTTTCCGCCTTCCTTCACGCCGTGACCTGCATCGCTGTTCTGCACGCAAAATCTGACACTACCCTTCCCCGGTTGGGTCAGATCCTCCGTCAAATCCTTCTGCCAATCCTCCGGCAAAAGACATGTATAGCTGACGTACTGCAGGAAATCAGCGTTGTATTTGAGGGTAAATTCTAAACCGGAAACGCCGGTAGGGTTCGTAATATCTTCCACCGTGATCCACATCAAAACCTTTTTGGAAGGTTTTTCCGCACCGGGGTCGGAAACATCCGACGATTCGACAGAGTCGGGTCCATCGGCAGAAGTTTCGTCAGTGGGAAGTTCCCCCGAACCGTTCCCGTTTTCCGAACTGTCCGACCCCTGCGAGACAGCAGGATCTTCGGATTCGTTTACGGAAGATTCCGGGGTTGAGGGCTCATCACTCACCACCGGCTCCACGGGAGAATCCTCGTTGCCATGCAGACCGATCACGCATCTTTGGTCCGGAAGATAGAACAAATCCAACGCAACGTCTGCAAAAATAATATTCGTCACGGTGATTTCCACGGACTCTGCGGAATCCGAAAGAACCTTAAAATGCAGATCCGTGTACAGCTCGCCATTCCGTTTGACGCCGTTGGTGGTGGCTGCGTTTCCCAACTGGTAATCCAGATATTTTTCTTTTTTGCCGGTTTCCGCCTGCTGTACACTGGTGAAATCCACCGCATCCGGATCATCACCGGAGAAATCCCATCCGGTGGGTTTGGAGTTTTCCCAGGAAATCAGTTCAAGAACGGAATTGTCGTAACGAATCTTGAAAAGCGCGCCGAAGAGCCCGCTCTGGGCGGTGATCTGTTCCACCGACACGCGGACGGTGATCGTTCCTTCTTCTGTATTTTCTTCAATACCCTCAATCTTCAACGCTGCGACAGAATCTTCCTCCGCACTTACGGGAAGCGCCGCGCCGATGCTGCCGCAAAGCAGCAAAACGAGGATGCAGATCGCCAATATACGTCTGGCAGTCATGATATACCCCCTATCTTACGAAAAACGTGTTACCCCTATTTCGCCACCTTGTCCTGCTGATCCGGATGAAGGTCCTCGATGGATTTGGAAACCGTGTGTTGAATAGGCTTCCAACCGACCTTTTTGAACAGCGCCACCACAGCGATGGGTATGTAGGTAGCCATATAAATCGGGAATGTGAAAACCGACCAGACCTTCCGACCGCGGGAACATCCGCTGATATTTTCCCCTTCTGTCAGCATGGTCAGAAGGCCCATTATGAGCATCAACAGGTAGTAAAACAGGATAAACATGACCATGATGGTGGCAGCGCGTTGCAAACCGTTGCTTTCCGGGTAGATGGACCAATAAACCAAGTCCATAACCGCACAGAGGGTGGAAACGGCAAAACTCATGATGCCGACAAAAATCGTAATCAGCATATCGTAGCAAGCAAAGCTGCCGTGGAAAATGCCCTTGAATAGCTTTCCGCCGTATTTCCCGAACACCTGATAAAAGCCCTTTGCCCAACGCATACGCTGGCGCCAGGATTGCGCAAAGCTCTCCGGCTGCTCATCGTAAAGGATGGAGTTTCCGCAGTACCCGATCTTTTCCCCATCCACAACGGTGCTGACCGTGAATTCCATATCCTCGGTGAGCAGATGGAAGGGCCAACCGCCATTTTTTTCGATCAGCTCACGGCTGACACAAAAGCCGGTTCCGGAAATGGCGCAGCTGGTGTTCAACCGCATACGCGCGTAATTCAAATACTTTGCCTCTCGCAGGAACCAAAGAGAATAGCCGGCAGAGATCCAGTTGGTGCCGTAGTTTTTAGAATTGCGGTAGGACGTCAACGCGCGATACCCGCGGTTCAGCCCCAGATTCATTTCTTCAATGAAACGCCCGTCGATGAGGTTATCAGCATCCAGAACAATGTAGGCGTCGCAATCGTCCTGCTGTTCACGTAGATGGGCAAACAGATAATCCAGCGCATACCCTTTGCCGATCAGGGTATCGCTGTTCCTCTCCACCACGTAGGCGCCTTTTTCCTCACCGATCCATGCAGTACCGTCCGTACAGTTATCGGCGATCACGATGATCTTGATCAGCTCGGCAGGATACGTCTGTTTGCGGATGCTGTCGATCAGCTGACCGATCACCTTTTCCTCATTACGTGCAGGAATGATGACGCCGAACTTATTTTGCTTGTCGGTAAGAAGCGGCTTTTCCTTCTCCTCCGTGAATAACACATAAAACGTATAGAAAAACTGGTAAAGGAAAAGCAAGGCAAAAAAACCGGTCAAGGAAATTTCGATGATCGTAATGATCATTCTTGCTGTCTGCATAAAAACCTCCGAAGGAGTTAAATAAGCACGATGGTATCATAGAAATTTACAGAATAGATTATACCATTCTTTCTTTCGAAAGTCAATCTTTTTTTAGGAAAATCAAGCCGCCATTCGAAAAACTTCCCGAAAATCCTTGCATTTTCCCGTGGATCGTGTATAATGTGTTATACGATCGCAAAATCAGAAAGGAACGGTTCTGTCTTATGAAAGCAGTCATCACAGTCACCGGCAAAGACAGCATGGGGATCATCGCAAGGGTGTCCGAACTCTGTACGGAATACGGGGCGAATATCGTCGATATTTCGCAGACGGTCATGCAGGAATATTTCGCCATGATCATGCTGGTGGATCTGGAGCGGATGGACGTCCCCTTCGGCGTGTTCTCGGACGAGCTGGACAAGCTCGCGGCGGCGAACGGTTTGAAGATCCATGCCATGCATGAGGACGTCTTCAATTCCATGCACCGCATTTAAAATAACGAGAGGTCCTATATGCTGAATACCAACGATATTCTCGAAACCATCCGCATGATCGAAACCGAACATCTGGATATTCGGACGATCACCATGGGGATCTCCCTGTTGAGCTGTGCAGGCGGGGATCCAAAGGGGCTTGCGGATCGGATCTACGATACCGTCACGAAAAAGGCGGAAAACCTGGTGAAAACCGGCGAAGAGCTGGAAAAAGAGTACGGGATTCCCATCGTCAACAAGCGCGTGTCCGTTACGCCTGTGTCGCTGGTGGGCGCAGGACAGGATGCAGAAGGGTTTCTGAAAGTCGCCCAAGCGCTGGACCGTGCTGCGAACACGCTGGGGATCAACTTCATCGGCGGGTACACCGCACTGGTCCCGAAGGGGGCGACCCCGTCGGAGCTGACCCTGCTGGATACCATCCCGGAAGCCCTTGCCTCAACCGAATTCGTCTGCGCTTCCGTCAATGCCGCTACCACCAAAGCGGGGATGAATATGGACGTGATCGCCCGCATGGGGCATATCATTCGCCAAACGGCGGAGCGCACGCAGGATCAACAGTGCATCGGCGCTGCCAAGCTGGTGGTGTTCGCAAACGCCCCGGATGATAACCCCTTTATGGCGGGTGCGTTCCACGGCGTCGGTGAGGGCGATTGCGTGATCAACGTGGGCGTTTCCGGTCCCGGTGTGGTCTGCTCCGCCATTGAGCAGCACCCGGAGGCATCCTTTGAAGAACTTGCCGAAGTTATCAAGAAGACTGCCTTCAAGATTACCCGCATGGGGCAGTTGATCGCCTGCGAAGCCAGCAAGCGGCTGGATGTACCCTTCGGGATCGTGGATCTCTCCCTCGCCCCTACCCCCGCCATCGGTGACTCCGTGGCGCGTATTCTGGAAGCGATGGGGATCGCCTGCTGCGGCGGCTGCGGTACCACGGCGGCGCTGGCGCTGCTGAATGACGCTGTAAAAAAAGGCGGCGTCATGGCGTCCTCGAAGGTGGGCGGGCTGTCCGGCGCGTTCATCCCGGTGTCGGAGGACGAGGGCATGATCGCCGCCGCAAAAAGCGGCTGCCTGACGCTGGAAAAGCTGGAAGCCATGACGGCTGTCTGCTCGGTAGGGCTTGACATGATCGCCATTCCCGGCGATACCTCCGCCGCGGTGATCTCCGCGTTGATCGCGGATGAGCTATCCATCGGCGTTGCGAACACCAAAACGACAGCGGTGCGTATCATCCCCGCTATCGGTAAAAAAGAGGGCGACTCCCTCTCCTTCGGCGGTCTGTTGGGAGATGCGCCCGTCATGCGGATCAATCAGGCCGATCCCAGCCGTTTCATCTCCCGCGGCGGCATCATCCCCGCGCCGATCCATTCGCTGAAGAACTGAACCGTAAAAAAAGAACGCTATGCAATCGGGAAAACCTTTTGCATAGCGTTTTTGTTTTTATTTGGAGATTCGATAATAAGTTAAAAATACTTTGTGTTTTACAAAAAACGTATCCGGGAGCTGTTCCAATAATTGGAGATGTTGTTCCTCGAATTTTTTGAGTGTTTTATTATCCATCGAGGCAAGGACGCCACGACTTGCCCTAATTCGACCATGCCAGCGTTCCTTGGTAAATGGCAAATCAATGAAAAAATTCTCCATTTCGGGATTGTTGAAATAATGCGTTTTTAGATCTTCAACCGCCGCATTTCCACCAATCCAATTCGGATTTAATTCTTTTACCAGTTGATGGGACAGTCGTGCAATAGGATCATCTTTCAGATAGCTCATATATAGCTTCAAGAACAATCCGTTTGACTTTATCATCTGTTTTATTTTCGGAACGATTACTTTTGGATCAAAATACCAGAAACACTGACAAGCAGTGATTACGTCAAAGGTGTCGCTCGGTTCATTCAATTCTTCTGCAGAGCACACCTTATAGTTGATATTCTTGAATTGCTCTGATAAAGCAATCGCTTGTTCGATTTGAGCAAAAGAAATATCTGTCGCAAGGATATTAGCCCCGTAAGAAGCCAATCCGCGAGGAATCACACCTGTACCGGTTCCGAGATCCAACCAGTTTGTGCCTGCTTTCCCTACTCCCAGTGCGTAAAGCCGATCATATAGTTCTATAGGATAAATATCCCGATATTTTGCATATTCGGAAGATGTCTTTCCGAAGTCGAAATTTTGCCCATGATCCACGACGATCTTTTCCATTGACGGGTTACCAATTACAGTCTCGACGCGATTTCTTTCAGGAACTCCGTCGTATTGACAGATCGCTTTTCTTCCAGCGAGGAGATCAGATACAGGTCTTTCGTCATGACGCCGCTTTCGATGGTTTCGATGGACGCCTTTTCCAGCCGATCCGCAAACTCACAAAGATCCGGCAGACCGTCCAGCTCGCCGCGCTTGCGGAGTGCGCCGCTCCACGCGAAGATGGTGGCGATGGAGTTGGTAGAGGTCTCCTCCCCTGCCAGATGCTTATAGTAGTGGCGCTGGACGGTGCCGTGCGCCGCTTCATACTCATACACGCCGTCCGGGGACACCAGTACCGACGTCATCATCGCCAGCGAGCCGAAACCGGTGGCCAGCATATCGGACATCACGTCGCCGTCGTAGTTCTTACACGCCCAGATAAAACCGCCTTCCGAACGGATCACACGCGCCACTGCGTCGTCGATAAGGGTATAGAAATACGTGATGCCGGCCTGTTCGAACTGCGCACGGTAGTCCTTTTCGTAGATCTCCGCGAACAGATCCTTAAAATGGTGATCGTATTTCTTGCTGATGGTATCCTTTGTGGAGAACCACAGGTCCATCTTCTGTTCCAGCGCATAGCGGAAGCAGGCGTGGGCGAAAGAGGAAATGCTATCGTCCAGATTGTGCATCCCCTGCACGATACCCGCGGTCTTGAAATCGTGGATCAGCGTGCGAGTCTCCTTCCCTTCACTGTCGGTGACGAGGATCTCCGCCTTTGCGCCGGCAGGAACCTCTACCTCGGATGCCTTATACACATCGCCGTAAGCGTGACGTGCGATGGCGATTGGCTTCTTCCAGGAGGTGACGTACGGCTCGATGCCCTTCACGACGATGGGCGTGCGGAACACCGTCCCGTCCAGCAACGCACGAATGGTACCGTTCGGGCTTTTCCACATCTGTTTCAGATGGTATTCATCCATTCTGGCGGCGTTGGGCGTGATGGTGGCACATTTGACCGCCACACCGTACTTTTTGGTCGCCATGGCGGAATCCACGGTGACTTGGTCGTCTGTTTCATTGCGATGCTCCAGACCGAGGTCGTAGTACTCCGTCTTCAAATCGATATACGGGAGCAGCAGGATATCCTTGATCTGTTTCCAGATCACACGGGTCATTTCGTCGCCGTCCATTTCCACGAGCGGCGTTTTCATCTGAATTTTTGCCATTTTAAGCCCCTTTCGTGTCGTTCAGAAGTCCGCCTGCCAGCAAGATGCGCCGCTGACGGTCGGAGAGCTTGACTTGCAGCAGGATTGTCTCCCCTGTCGTCCGGTTTTCCAGTATCGCGACCGTGCCTTCCGCAATGATGTTACGAATCCCTGCGAGACAGAGCGCATCTCCCTGCGAGATCTTTTCATAATCCGCAGGATCTTCAAATGTCAGCGGCAGAATCCCCGCATTGATCAGATTGGCAACATGGATGCGCGCAAAGGACTTTGCAATCACGGCCTTGACGCCGAGGTAGAGCGGCACCAGCGCCGCGTGCTCGCGGGAGGACCCCTGTCCGTAGTTCTCTCCGCCCACTACGATCCCGCTTCCCTTCTGCTTGGAGCGTTCAGCGAACGCCTCGTCGCAGACGGCGAAGCAGAATTTGGAAAGATACGGGATATTCGAGCGGTACGGCAGGATCTTCGCGCCGGCAGGCATGATATGATCGGTGGTGATGTTGTCCCCCACCTTCAGCGTACATTCACAGGAGATGCTTTCCGTCAGCGGCTCACTGACCGGGAAAGGCTTGATGTTCGGTCCGCGCAGGATCTCCAATCCTTCCGCTTCCTCGGGGGATGCAGGCGGAATGATCATATTATCGTTGAGCAGGAACTGTTCCGGCATGGGGAACAGAGGCTGTTCGCCCAATTCCCGCGGGTCAGAAAGCACGCCCCGCAGCGCGGAATACGCCGCCGTCTCCGGGCTGACCAGATAGACCTGCGCGTCTTTGGTGCCACTGCGCCCCTCGAAATTGCGGTTGAAGGTACGCAGGGAGATTCCGGCGCTGTTGGGAGATTGCCCCATGCCGATGCAGGGACCGCAGGCACATTCCAGCACACGTGCGCCGGCGGCGATGAGATCGGAAAGCGCTCCGCAATCAGCGAGCATATGATAGACCTGTTTGGAGCCGGGCGCGATGGAAAGGCTGACATGCTCCGCCACCGTCTTTCCTTTCAGGATAGACGCTACCTTGAGCATATCCGAAAGGGACGAATTGGTGCAGGAGCCGATGCAGACCTGATCCACCTTCATTTGACCGATCTCCCCAACCGTTTTGACGTTGTCCGGACTATGGGGGCAGGCGGCGGAGGGCTGCAAAGCGGAAAGATCAATGGTGATCTCCTCGTCGTAAACCGCATCCGGGTCGGAAGCCAGCGGTGTCCAATCCTGCTCTCTCCCCTGCGCTTTCAGGAACGCACGGGTGACCTCGTCGGAGGGGAAAATGGAGGTAGAAGCCCCCAATTCCGCGCCCATGTTCGTAATCGTGGCGCGTTCGGGGACGGAAAGGGTCGCAACGCCTTCCCCGGCGTATTCCACGATCTTTCCAACGCCGCCCTTCACGGTGAGCCGACGCAGGACCTCCAGGATCACATCCTTCGCGGAAACCCAGGGCTGCAAGCGCCCGGTCAGGTTGACGCGGAGCATCTTCGGCATGGTGATATAATAGGTGCCGCCGCCCATGGCGACCGCAACGTCCAGCCCACCGGCGCCGAAAGCAAGCATCCCGATGCCGCCGCCGGTGGGCGTATGGCTGTCGGAACCGATCAGGGTCTTTCCCGGAACACCAAAGCGCTCCAGATGCACCTGATGGCAGATGCCGTTGCCCGGGCGGGAGAAGTACAGCCCGTGTTTCTTGGCAACCGATTGGATATACCGATGGTCGTCCGCGTTTTCAAACCCGCTTTGCAGGGTGTTGTGGTCGATATAAGCCACAGAAAGCTCCGTCCGGACACGGGGGATCCCGATCGCTTCGAATTCCAGATACGCCATGGTCCCGGTCGCATCCTGCGTGAGCGTCTGGTCGATCCGCAGACCGATCTCCTGTCCGACGGTCATCTCCCCTTCCAGAAGATGTGCGCGGATGATTTTTTGCGCAAGCGTGTAACCCATTCTTTATTGCTCCTTTCGTT
>JAFLUP010000019.1 GCA_022508745.1 Oscillospiraceae bacterium
GATTCCTCCCCTCCGGCGTGCATGACCTGTACGGGCTGTTCGGGTACCGCTATCTATATAACTATTTGATCCCCCTCTATCAGAACGGCGTGTTCCTGCTGCCCGCCAACGGGGAGATCGACCGAATCCTGCGCTCTCTCCGTTCGTGTCCGTCCTGATCCAACGGAAAACGAAAGAATGATCCGTAAAAAACTGACGCCCCGTGGGACGGGGCGTCAGTTTTTCGCTCGATTTGAATGCTTTATTGCTGAGTCTTTTCAACCCAAGCATCCCAACGGGGATCTGCCTTGATCTCCTTTTCAACCTGACTGTAATCCGGATTACTCCACCAAGGCCAATCTTCCGGCAATGTCTTTGCGATTTCGGCAGAAGAATCCGTGGTATACGTGACAAACGATACCAGCGGCGCCGTATACCGATGTTCTTTGCCATCGCACAGAGCCTCCAACGCTCTCGCATGCATGAGCGCCTCATCCAAAGAATGAAACGCATCGTCGTGATATCCGCGTTCCCACTGGATTCTCGAAAGATAGAGGTACAACTGAATCAATTTCCCGTGATACGCCCCGAAATTGCCATCCTCGCAAATCAAATAAAACAAATCAATCGCGCCTTTTATTTTCTCGATCGGCATGTCGCTTGCATAATGATGCAGATTGGCAACCAGTCCGTAAACCATCTGTTCGGCAAATTTGCTTGCGAGCTTCAAAAGAAGATCGCCCACATATTTCGCTTCCTCTTTGCCGTCGACGGCCGCGGCGAGTAACACCTCTCTGCACTGCTTCAGTTCCGGCATACGATTTGCGCAGGCGATCGCCCGCTGCGTTTCTCCGAAATTCCTGTAAAGCAAAACGAGAATGGAAATCGCTTTTGTCGCGATGGAATGATCGCTTGCGTTATTTGCAAGATTTTCGCATATTTCCACCGCTTCCGCCCAATACGGGTTTTTCTTATGCCGATCATAGTCGTGCTGAATATAGCCATCCTGGTCGTAATACAGCCATTCGTAATGCCTTCTCCAGCCGGCCTCCGACAGGGTGTTCGCAAGCGTGATCAGCAGCCTTTCGTTCTGTGGAAATTCAGCAACCCCTTCACGAAGGATCCCAAGACACTCATCTACCCATTCATCGTCGCCGCGGCTTTCGATATGAAAGGCTTCGATCCTTTGGATGATCGCCTCTACCTTTTTATCCCGATCATTTTGATAGCCGAACAATTCATCAATCGAAACGCCGAAATAGTTGGCAATAGACGGCAAAACTTCCATATCTGGATAGCTTCCTCCCGATTCCCAGCGGGAAACCGCCTGAGAGGTCACCCCCACGGCTTTTGCGAGAGCATCCTGTGTGCGTCCGTCGTGCCGGCGAAGTTCTTTGATTTTTTCTCCAATTTTTATCTGCATATCAATCACTCCTGTTTCAGTTTGTGTTCCACCGGTGTGACCATATGATACCACATAAGTTCCCACAAAACAATGATCAATTTGTTGTTTCGAATCCAACTATTGGTTTCCCTTGCGCAGGGCGCATCCGATCGGCAATATTATCTGTACTTCTCCAAAACCGCAGTATATGCAGGGTTCTTTAACAGCTCCGCACGTCTGCCTTCAGTGGCATGTAAACGATTGTTCAGGTTGAATTGGAAAAAGTTTTCCCTTACATCCGGCGAATATCGGTCAAACGCATGATGCAAAGCATCGTTCCCCGCTCTGCATTCCTCGAGCCTTTTCGTTGCATACAGATTTTTATCCATGACTGCAATGATCTGCTCATCCGTTCCTCCGCGGTAACATAGATCATTTTCCATTCTGCCGAGAAATGAATTTGCGAGCATCAGGAAAAAAGCGTCTTCCGTTTCTTCAAAAGCATGCTGCAGCAGAGCCCCGTAACGCAATGCACGCTCCGCTTTTTCCTCTATAGAGTGCGCAGGATCAAAGAACACGGTCCTGCCGAGCTTATCCGCCGCAAAATCGGCAAGTTCGTACATATTTTTTTGCACATGGAAGTAGTATTCGCTCGTGTCCTTTGCAAACAGTTGCTCGGTCTTTTGCCCGCTGGTACTGAACCAGTCGGTAAACTTGGTTCTGTAGATTTCCAACGCTTCCTCTGTCTTTCCTTCCGCATGGAGAATTTTTGCACGCATATTCCAAGCCCCAAGGCGAAGATTTTCTTCTGTGCAGCCTCCCAGGATCTTTTCGCATATGGCAAGAAATTCATCCTTGTGCGCGAGCAAAACGGCAGGATCGTTGTCTGCCATGTCACCGCCGATATTCCACATATAGTAGTGCATGATCCAGTAATCGTCAGGGTAATCGCGATGCGCTTTGACGATGATCTCCCGCGCTTCCGGCAATCGGTTTTTCCAATGCTTCCTGTAAAGTGCGATCACATCGTCGATCTCGGCTTGTATCTTTTCCTGATCGTACCCCATCAGCTCGTCCAGCGTGACTCCGAAATAGTACGCCAAAGGCTGCAAAAGCGTAATATCTGGATACGTCTCGCCCCGTTCCCATTTGCTGACCGCCGCGCAGGTGACGTTCATAGCAACGGAAAGCTGTTCCTGCGTAAGTTCCTTTGCCGTCCGTAAGCGTTTGATATTGGCACCGATGGTCATTTTCATTACCATCCCTCCGTGAAAATAAAAGTAAGCCGACGTCTGCTTCTGCTGACAGTATAACCGTTTCATTGAAAAAGTACAGACATCATTCGGAACATTGTTGTTAACCGCAGGTTAAATTTATATAGGCGCAAGACGGGCAAAGGAAGGAATCATCACAAAGAATACAAATGCAAAAAAGAATCGATAGACAATGGCATCTCTTTCTTTTTCTTTTTTCGGAAAAATGCACTTTTCCGTTGCATTTTTCTTTCTTTTGTGGTAAAGTGAAAAGGAAGAAATCATAGGAGGTATATGTATGTCCACAATAGTTGCCATTGACGAGAGCATACTGGAGCGATTGCTTCCCCGTCCGGCGGATTCCCACAAGGGAACCTTCGGCACACTTTTCACCCTTTGCGGTTCAAAAAAAATGCCGGGCGCTGCCTACCTTGCCGCCTGCGGCGCACTGCGAAGCGGCGTGGGTCTTGTGAAGATCGCCGCAGATCAGGAGCTCACGCGCATCCTGCAAGCGAGGCTGGCGGAGCCGGTGTGGCTGGACATTGCCTCCCTGCCGGATCCTTACGGCACCGCCTTTCTGTGCGGATGCGGTCTCGGGCGGGAAATGGATGCGGTGTTGAACGTTCTGCTGCCGCAGATCCATGTCCCTGCCGTCTACGACGCGGACTGCATAAATTATTTTTCCCTGCATAAGGATGAGATGGATCGACTGACCGGACCATACGTCCTGACCCCGCATCCCGCCGAGTTTTCCCTCCTGACCGGGCTTTCCGTCGCACAGATTCAGCAAAACCGCGTGGAGATCGCCTCCTCCTTCGCCAGACAGCACGGCTGCGTGCTGGTTCTGAAAGGGAAAAACACGGTGGTTGCGTCTCCCGACGGTGAGATCGGGATCAACACCACCGGTTCCGACGAGCTGGCAAAAGGCGGGAGCGGAGACGTTCTCGCGGGCGTCATCGCCTCCTTGCTTGCCCAAGGGCATGACAGATTCACGGCGGCGCAGATCGGCGTTTACGCCCATGGGCTTGCGGGAGAGCATCTGGCGCGGCGCTACGGGTCGCACGGGGTTCTCCCCAGTGACCTGCCGGAGGAGATCGGACGTATCCTCGGTTAACAGTCGGTATCTTACAGTTTAGGAAGTGCCGGATTGAAGCATCTCAAATGGCTTTCCCTGCTCCTTACCTTTTTCCTGCTCTGCGTTTTTTCCTGCGGCTGCGGATCGACAGCAAAGAAGGACCTGCTGGAAGCCCTCCGGAGCGCGAGGGTCATCACCGCATCCGACAGCGACCTGTTCTTTACGTTAGAATGGAGCGAAACAAACGGTATTGTCCGCATCGTTTTTCGTTTTTCTTCTCCGGAGCAGTTGAAACCGCTGACGATCACGGAAGAGAACGGAAAAATCCACGCCTCCTACAAAGGGCTGGAAACGGAAGTCACCGAGGAATTCTGCGCACGCCTTCTGCCGCTTTCCCGCGCCATGCGCGCGTTCCGCTCGTCGGGCACGGAGACAGGCGTACAGGGCGACCGGTCCTACCTTCGCGCCGCCCTCGACGGCGACACGTTTTTGATGTATTATGACCCTGCAAGCGGGGTTTTCACCCGTCTGGAATGGACGGGAGAAAGCGGTTCGGGGGGCTATGATATCCTCTCCTGCACCGCATCCGATTCTGAATAGAAAAGAGAAATCCAAATGACAACGCAACGAGTACGCGTACAGATCGCGTCAGAAAATATTCTGCATAATTACCGCCATATCTGCTCCCTTGTGCCGGCGGACTGTAAAGTCATCGCGGTGGTCAAGGCGGACGCATACGGTCACGGTGCGGTGCAGGTGTGCAAGATGCTTTCCGGCGCGGGGTGCGCCTATTTTGCCGTCGCCTGTATGGAGGAAGCCATCCACCTGCGGGAGAACGGCATCAAGGGAAATATCCTGATCCTGGGCAACACGGATCCTTCCTACGCACCCCAACTGCGGGAGCTGGACCTGATCCAGACGTTGGACACGCTGGACTACGCGGAACAGCTCGCACAGAACGGCGGCGCACGGGTACATCTCAAGGTGGATACCGGTATGTCCCGGCTGGGCTTTTACTGTCACGGCGAAGCGGACGTTCCGGCAGCAGCCGAGCAGATCGAAAAGATCGCTGCCATGGATTCCTTGCGCATCGAGGGCATCTTCACCCACTTCGCAGACAGCGACGGCGAAACGGAGACCTTCACCCTGCGGCAGTATGCGGCGTTTCAGGCGCTCCTGCAGGAGTTGAAAACGCGGAAGATTGAGGTCGGACTGCGGCATTGCTGTAACAGCGCTGGCATCCTGCGCTTCCCGCAGATGCATCTGGATATGGTGCGTGCCGGGCTGATCCTTTACGGATTGATGCCCTCTGACACGGTCAGCGACCCCGCCTTCCGCCCCGCTATGAAGCTGATCGCCCGGGTTTCGGCGGTCAATACCATCCGTAAAGGGGACGCAGTCTCCTACGGCTGCACCTATATCGCGCCGAAGGATATGCGGGTCGCCACCCTTTCCATCGGATACGCGGACGGGCTTCCCCGCGCCCTTTCCGGTAACTTGTCCGTGACCATTAACGAACGAACTGCTCCTCTGATCGGCAGGATCTGTATGGATCTCTGCATGGCGGACGTGGGCGACATCCCCTGCCGCGCCGGAGACGAGGCGGTCATTTTCGACTCACCGGAAAAGATCGCAGAGATCGCAAGCAAGCTGGGTACCATCAATTACGAGGTTATTTGTCTGCTCAAAAAACGCGTGGCGATTGAATATTGCTAAAGCGGAAAAATAAACGGAGGATAACTGTATGTCCCAGAAAAAAGCCATTTTGCTGGATATGTACGGCGTGATCCTGCAAGAAAGCAAGGGATATTTTATTCCGTACACATACGAGCATTTCGATGAAAGCGAGTATGAACGGATCACATACCTTTTCCGCAAAGAAAAGTTGTTTACCAAAGCAGGCAACGGCGAAATCTCCTCAGATGAATTTCTGACGTTGCTTGGATATCAAGATCCGCAGTATCGTATGCGTGATTACATCGAAAATTATCTGACGCTCGATCCTTCCTTCGTTCCATTTGCCGAACGGTTTTATCAAGAACGGGATTTTATTCTGCTTTCGAATGACGTCTCGGAATGGAGTGCACATATCACGAGTTTTTATCGGTTGGACAAGTATTTCCGCCACAAGATCGTCAGCGGCGACGTGAAGTGCAGAAAGCCGGATAAGCATATTTTTGAGATTGCGTTATCAGAAATTAATAAACAGCCCAGTGACTGTCTTTTTATTGACAACAGTGTGGAAAATCTCCGTGCCGCGGAAGAATTGGGCATCATTCCAATCCTGTTTAATCGCGACGGCGTGGAATATGACGGGATCACGGTTAGTTCATTTGAAGAACTCGCTGAAATCATCGCGAAAGAACAGCTATGATCACCGTCAAACACGTTCAAAAAGAAAACAAAACCTTCTGGTACCGGCTGGACAAGCATCTACCGGAAGCCGAATTTGAAAAGAAAGTCCGGGACAAGCAAGGGTATGTCCTGTTCGACGGGCAGACGCCGGTCGGGATCCTTCGTTATAATCTGTTTTGGGATACCGTGCCGTTCTGCAATCTGATCTTCATTGCCTGGGAGCATCAACGCAAAGGCTACGGGCGGGAGCTGATGGCCTTCTGGGAAAACGAGATGAAAGTGCTCGGTCACGACATGGTCATGGTCTCGACGCAGGCGGACGAAACCGCCCAGCATTTCTACCGTAAGCTCGGCTATCGGGACGCGGGCGGACTATTGACGAACATCCCCGGTCATGAACAGCCGATGGAACTATTTTTCGTCAAAGGAATTTGAAAAACGATGACGACAGAGGAAATCAAGATCCGTCACCTCACCAATCAATACTTGCTCTCCCCTGCCGAAAAGCTGACAGTCGTGCGCGACCTGTGCGGCGTACAGGCGCAATTCATGGTGAACGCCATGCACGCGCTGAAGATCCGCTGCACTGATTACGACGAAAGCACGCTGCCGGACGGGCTGGTCAAAAACTGGACCATCCGCGGGACGGTTCACGTGTTTTCCGAAGAGGATCTACCGCTGTTCAAGCATTGCAACAACGGCAAAGACTACCGTTCGGACGACTGGCACGGCTATCTCACATGGCAGCGGCCGGACGGAAGCTATATCTGGTACGACGACGGCGGCTGCAAGCAGGTGTGGGCGCTCACGCCGGAGCGGCAGAAGTTGTTTTCTCATCTCATTCTGGACGCCGTGAAGGTAATACCGAAAACCAGAGACGAGCTGAAAGACCTTTGCCGGGCGGCAGGCATGACGGAGCTCGAGGAAAGCTGCATGTTTGATGCATGGGGCGGCGGCATCCGCGATCTGTGCGAACGGGGCTTCATGCACTATGTCACACAGGAGAAAAAGGCGTATATCGCATCCCCGACCTTCACGCCGATCCCGGAAGCGGAAGCCAATCTGGAGATCGCACGGCGGTACTTTACCCATTTCGCTCCGGCGACCATCCATGACGCCATGTATTTCCTCGCTGCTACGCAGAAACAGGTCAAGGATTGGCTGGCGAATCTGCCGGTCAAGGAAACGGAAGCGGACGGAAAAACCTATTATTATATCGAAAACGGAAAGACATATGACAAAAAGATACCGCCCTGCCTCTTTCTTGCCGGATTCGATCAACTCATGCTCGGCTATCAAAAGAAGGAAAGCCTTTACCTTGCCCCCGAACACCTGCGCGGCATTTTCAATCTTGCAGGAATCGTTATGCCGGCGGTTCTCCTGCACGGCAAGGTCGTCGGGAAATGGAAAAAGAAAAATCGCAAGCTGACCGTGGAGCTCTTTATAAAAGTCGGGAAAAAGGATCTCGCGCATATAAAAAATAAAGCGGAAACCCTTTGGGAGGATCTTTCCGCAGTGGAAATCTGCTCGTAATTTTTTTCATTTTATTCATTCCTCATTTCCAGAAAATTCACAGACGTATGCTATTCTGGTAAAACTTCACCGAAAGAGAGGGATGCAATATGAACACGTATTGGTCGCAATATGTGCAAAAAACCGAAGAGCTCTATCTATCTCGTGCGTTAAAATTTCAACGCAAAAACATGGATAAATGGATAGATGTTATGCAATTGCGGGATGGAATGAAGCTTCTTGAAGTGGGCTGTGCCGGCGGTCTCCTTTGCCATCGGTTAAAAGAATGTCTCCCGCAGGCGGAAATCACAGGGTTGGACTTTGATACCGGTCATATTAACTATGCAAAGAAAAAGACGGAAGAGTTAAACCTCCCATGCACGTTTATTGCAGGGGACGCAACGCAACTTCCTTTTGAGGACAACACATTTGACGTCTGCTATTCTCATACCGTGATCAACTTCTGTGATCCGGAGAAATTCGTCAGCGAACAGCATCGGGTATTAAAACCGGGCGGCAGAATGATCATTCTGGACGTTTATAACAGAGGCTTCAAGCCAGAAGAATGGGTGCCGACCGACGGTTGCGAAGAAAAGGCTTTGTATGATAAGGTTTGGGCAGAGGCGTCTAAAAACACCAATAGCCAAATCAAACGGTACGAGAATCGGACGGAAAAATACTTTGCTTATCTCGCGGCACAAGGGTTCCAACAGATTTCCATTGACGCAATGGCCTCCGTCAATTATGCGCCCGATTGCGACAATGTCACGGATGAAATGGCACGTGCACAAATCAACGATGATAGAATTTCAGAACTCTGCAGCGCAGAGAAAGCATACCGGATGGCTCCGCACGCGCTTACGGAAACCGAATATCAAGCCTTGCTGGATATGATCAACCGCAGGTACGATAAAAGAATCCGACAATATGAAAACGGAGAAAAGAGTTGGGAATTCCGCATTGCAACCACCGTATTGATCAGCGGAACAAAATTATAAAGATACAACCCGAACGGGATTATACTCCTGTTCGGGTTGCTCTTTTTTTGAATTACTGCACGTCAAGAACCTTATAGTCCTGCGCTTCTACCGCCTGTTTCAGAACGTCGGCGGGAACGTCTTTTGCAAGCGTCACGACTGCCGTGCCGTTCAGATGGCTGACGGTCGCCTGCTGTACGCCGTCGATGGCCTCCAGCACTTTCTTGACGCGGGCTTCGCAGTGGCCGCACATCATGCCTTCGATTTTCAGGGTCTTTTCCATGTGGATTGCCTCCTTTTCGATCTTTTTTATTTGTTTTTGTTTACGTTTTTTATCGTGTTTTGCGTCCTGCATTTTGAACAGGTTCAGCCGCAGCGCGTTGGTCACCACGCAGAAGCTGGAAAGGCTCATCGCCGCGGCGCCGTACATGGGGTTCAGCTGCCAGCCGAACAGGTTGATGAACACCCCGGCCGCCAGCGGGATGCCGATGACGTTATACAGGAACGCCCAGAACAGGTTTTCGTGGATATTCCGCAGGGTGGCGCGGCTCAAACGGATGGCTGCGGGCACATCGGTCAGGCGGCTCTTCATCAGCACCACGTCTGCCGCATCGATGGCAACGTCCGTCCCCGCGCCGATGGCGACGCCGATGTCCGCGCTCGTCAGTGCAGGCGCGTCGTTGATCCCGTCCCCCACCATAATGACCTTCCCCTGCTGTTTCAGCGAGCGGATAACGGCTTCCTTCCCGTCCGGCAGGACGCCGGCGATGACCCTATCCACCCCCGCCTGCGCGCCGATGGCCTTCGCCGTGCGTTCGTTGTCTCCCGTCAGCATGACCACCTGCATGCCCATGGCTTGCAGTTCCCGAATGGCGCGGGGACTGTCCTCCTTGAGTACATCAGCCACGGCGATGATACCGACCAACGCGTCGCCCCGGGCGAAGAACAGCGGCGTCTTCCCTTCCTCTGCAAATCGCTCGGAAGCCGCTTTCAGGTCGGCGGAAACCTGCGTATACCGGCTGATCATGGCGTAGTTGCCTCCGTACAGCGTTTGTCCGCCAGAGACAGCGGTCAGCCCGTTACCGGGCAGTGCTTGAAAGTCCGTGATCTCCTGCGTGGGGAGGTCGATTTCCTCCGCTTTGTGCAGGATAGCCTTCGCCAGTGGGTGCTCGCTGCGCTGCTCCAGCGTACTGGCAAGCTGTAACAGATCATGCTCTGTAACGCCCGGTGCGGGCAGGAGGTCCGTCACGCGTGGTTCTCCGCGGGTGATGGTACCGGTCTTATCCAACGCAACGATTTGCGCACGTCCGGTCTCCTCCAGGGACGCGGCGGTCTTGAACAACACGCCGTTCTTCGCCCCCATGCCGTTGCCCACCATGATGGCAACCGGCGTTGCAAGTCCCAGCGCACAGGGACAGCTGATGACCAACACGGAGATGGCGCGGGCGAGAGAGAAACCGACCGTCTGCCCGACGAGCATCCAGACGGCGAAGGTGACAGCCGCCACACCGATGACCGCCGGCACAAAAATGCCGGAGACTTTATCCGCGATCTTGGCGATGGGCGCTTTGGTGGCGGCAGCGTCGCTCACCATACGGATGATCTGGGAAAGGGTGGTGTCCTCCCCCACCCGGGTCGCTTCGCAGCACAGAAAGCCGGACTGATTCAGCGTACCGGCGGAGACGGCGTCTCCCGGCGCTTTGTCCACCGGGATGCTCTCCCCGGTCAAAGAGGCTTCATTGACCGCACTGCTGCCCTCCGCGACCATGCCGTCCACCGGGATCTGCTCGCCGGGACGCACGACAAAGCGGTCACCCATTTTCACCTGCCCGATGGGAACCGTCGTTTCCACTCCGTCGCGCAGCAGCACGGCGGTCTTCGGCGCCAGCTTCATCAGCCCCTTCAGCGCGTCGGTGGTCCTGCCCTTGGAACGGGCTTCCAGCCATTTTCCCAGCGTGATGAGCGTCAGGATCGTTGCGGCGGACTCAAAATAGAATTCGTCCATATAGACCATCATCGCCGCCATGTCCCCATGCGCTTGTGCGTCCGTCATGGCGAACAGCGCAAAGGTACTGTATGCGAAGGCTGCGGAAGCGCCCAGCGCCACCAGTGCGTCCATGTTCGGAGCGCGATGCAGCAGACTTTTCACACCGCTGATGAAAAATTTCTGGTTGATGGTCATGATGATAACGGTCAGCAGCAGTTGGGCGAGTCCCATCGCTACATGGTTCCCCGTAAAGAAGGACGGGAGCGGCCAACCCCACATCATGTGCCCCATGGAGGCGTACATCAACACCAAAAGAAACGCAAGGGAGACAAAGAACCGTCGCCGAAGCAAAGGCGTTTCCGTGTCCTTCAACGTATCCTCCGTCGATTCTTCCGTGCGAGGTGCGGCGGAGTTGTTTTTCAGCTCTGCGCCGTATCCAGCGTTTTGGACGGCAGCGATGATCTCCTGCGGGGAGGCGGTTCCCTCCACGCCCATGGAGTTGGTCAGCAGGCTCACCGAACAGCTTGTTACCCCCGGCAGCTTGGAGACCGCTTTCTCCACCCGGGCGCTGCACGCGGCACAGCTCATGCCGGTTACACTGTATTGTTCCATATATCGGAATCCTTTCGGTTTATTTCATCAGTTTTTGCAGCGTATCCACCAGCTCGTCGATGACGCCGTCCTTCCCTTCCCGCAGGTCGCGGGCGACGCAATGCCGGAGATGATTCGCGATCAGATCCTTATTAAACGCGCTGAGCGCGGCGCTGACGGCGGCGCACTGGGTCAGGATATCCGCACAGTACGCGTCCTTCTCCACCATCCCGCGGATGCCGCGGATCTGTCCTTCGATGCGATTGAGGCGGTGGATCAGCTTTTTGCGCTCCTCCTCGCTGCGTTCGGTGGTTTTTGCATGACAGCATACCTGTTTTTCCATTCTATTTTTCCTCCAGACGGCAATGTAATTCATAAAGGGCGGTGCGGTTGGAATCCCATTTGAGTTTTTCCCGCGCCTCTGCATACGGCAGCCAGACGCACTCCGTATGTTCGTTTGATAATATGATCTCCTGCGGACAGGCAAAGCCGAACGCATACTCCGGCACGACATAGGTGTCTTTTGCCCAGTTGTAAAGATATTTTGCCGGGAAAATATCGGTCGGGATATAGCACATGGACGTCAGTTGCGTGATCTGCTCCGCCGTGATGCCGGTCTCCTCCCAAATTTCCCGTTTTGCGGCCTGCAAAGGGGTTTCTTCATCCTCCCCGCCGCCGGCGACGAACTGCCATTGGTCAAAGTCCGAACGGTGAAAAACGCAATACAGCCGGTTGCCGTCTATTTCCTGATACGGAATAGCAAGGATCTGAAAAGGTGCTCTCATGATATACCTCCCATCGTCATTGCGATATACCCTCATGGGGTATTTTCATTATATACCCCAGCGGGGTATTTGTCAAGAGAAAATCAGAAAAAAATCCGGCTCCCGCAATCATTTTTACGGGAACCGGATGCTTTTTGCTCTTTGTTAAAGAATATACAGCAGGATCGCAAAGAAATGCAGGACGCTGCCCGCCAGAACAAACAGGTGAAAAACCGAGTGCATATAGCGGTATTTCTTACCCAGTCCAAACAGGATCGCGCCCACCGTATACGCGATGCCGCCCAGCAGAATGAGGATCAATCCCGGACGCGGAATCGCCTGGATTGCAGGCTTGAAGGCGAAAATGATGCACCAGCCCATGCCGAGATAACAGATCATAGAAAAGATCTTGTACCGTTTCAGATCGATGGCCGTGAAAACGGTGGCGATCGCCGCAAGTCCCCAGACGATGCCGAACAGCGACCAACCCCATGCGGGGGAAACCGTGCGGATGGCGCAAAGCAGCACCGGGGTATAGGTTCCGGCGATCAGCCCATAGATCGTACAGTGGTCGAGCACCTGCATCACTTTCTTCGCCATGGGAGCCGTCACGCCGTGATAGACGCTGGACATGGTGTACAGAATGATCATCGTGCCGCCGTAGATGGCGCCGCTGACCACAGACCAAACTTCCTGCCGGATGGCGGAAAGCACCACACAAAGCACCAGTGCGCAGATACCGAAGGCGCCGCCGACGATGTGCGACACCGTATTGAATACTTCCTCCCCGCGGGTATACGTAGGAAGCTGACGCTCGGAAAGACGCGTTCTTGTCATGACAAATCCTTTCTTTTGTACGTTGCGGGTCATTTGGAGCGAACGTCCTCGCCCCCCATAAAAAACAGTGCCAGGGCGCCGGGACCCACATGGGAGCCCGTTACTGGCTCATAATCCACCAGCAGGATCTCCTTTGGCGGTCTGTTTTGCCGGAGCAGCTCACAGAGGTGCGCCGCGTCCTCCGGGCAATCCGCATGGGCGACGCCGACGATCTGGCTCTCCGGCCGCTCCGCCAGCGCTTCGTATCGCTTCGCCAGCGCTTCGATGGCGTTCTTGCGCCCGCGAACCTTTCCAAAGGTGACGATCTTGCCATGTTCGTTGCCTTTCAACAGCGGTTTGATGTGCAAAACCGTCCCGACGATCGCGGAAACGCCGGAAAGCCGTCCTCCGCGGCGCAGATGCATCAGATCGTCCACGGTAAAGATCTGACAGATGCGTTTACAGTCCGCGCACAGCAGCTCCGCCGTCTCTGCGAGGGATTTCCCCTGCGCCCGATAGGATGCGGCGCGCAGAACCGGAATCCCCTCCCCGAGGGAGGCGGCAAAGGTATCCACCAATCTGATGGTCCGGCGGGGAAACATGGCGCGAAGCTCCTCCGCCGCAAGTTCCGCACTGTGGAAGGAACCGCTGATCCCGGAGGACATCCCGATGAACAGCACGTCAGTTCCGCTTTCCAATGCGGGAGACAAACCGTCGATGTAAAACTGCGGTGTGATCTGCGACGTCGTCACCTGTGTACCGGCGCGGATCGAACCGTAAAAGGATGCGCTTTGAAAGGCGTCCGTATCCGTGCAGGTATACGCTTTTCCGTTGATAAAATAGTGGAACGGAAGTATGTAAATGTGATGCTTTGCCAAAAGACGTGTGGGCAGGTTGGCAGAGGTATCGGTGAAAATGGCAAAGGTGCTGCTTTCTTTCATAAAGGGGCTCCTTTGTAAAAAACAGGAAGGCGGCTGATCGGTACGAAGACATTGCCTGTGACGGAACGCAAAGAGGGCGCTGCTGTCTGCTTTCAGTATACCCAGGAACGGGTATGCTTGCAACCTACCGTCCGTTTTTCCGCCGGAACTCTCCGGGATACGTCCGGTAGAGCCCTGTTTTTTCATTCTACTCGCAGTAGAGTGGGCTGTTTTCGCCCATTTTCACGCATCTAAAGCAACATTATTCATAAATTACGTGGAAATCCATCTTTTCTTGACAAACCGAAACGGGTATGCTATACTGGTGGCGCTGTGTCTGAAACACGCAAAAGGAGGGACATAAAAATGACGTTTTCCGTCCACGGAGAGGAGTTCCTACTGAACGGAGAGCCGTTCCGGCTGCTCGGCGGCGCGATCCATTACTTTCGGATTCCCAAAGAGTACTGGCGGGATCGGCTGTTGAAATTGAAAGAATGTGGGCTGAACACCGTGGAGACCTACGTCCCGTGGAACGCCCATGAGCCCGTAGAAGGAACGTTTTGCTTTGACGGTATGCTGGACCTCGGAGCGTTTCTGGACATCGCTGCGGAGCTTGGTCTGTACGCCATCGTGCGTCCGGGTCCGTATATCTGCGCGGAGTGGGAAGGCGGCGGTCTTCCGGCGTGGCTGCTGACCGTCCCGGGGATGCAGATCAGATGCGATAACGGACCGTATCTGGAAAAAGTACAGACCTTCTTCGAACATCTCTTCCCCATTCTCATCCCCCGTCTTTGCACAAACGGCGGCAACATCCTGATGCTGCAAGTGGAAAACGAATACGGCAGCTACGGAAATGATAAAGACTATCTGCGAAAGCTGGAAAAGCTGTACAGCGACCTCGGGGCGGATTGTCTGCTTTACCGTTCCGACGGAGACGATCCCATCATGATGCACGGAGCGGAAACGGGGATTTACGCCGCCGACAACTTCGGCTCCGACCCGATTGGGCACAAAAAAAAGATGGAAGCGCTGGGGTACTCTGCGCCCTTCTTCTGCGGCGAATACTGGTGCGGCTGGTTCGACCACTGGCATGAAACGCATCACCGCAGAAGTGCGCAGAATGTAGCGGACGAAGTAGAGACCTTCCTGCAGATTGGCGGGCATTTGAACTTCTATATGTTCTGCGGCGGGACCAACTTCGGCTTTTGGAACGGCGCGAACGATCTGCCCGGCGACTATGCGCCCACCACCACAGGCTACGATTATGACGCTTTGCTGACCGAAGCCGGCGACCGCACCGAAAAATACTACCGCGTGCGGGAGGTTCTGCAAAAGCATTTCCCTGTGCCGGAGTTGACCGCGACGGAAAGCAAAAAACAGGCGTACGGGAGGATCCCGTTTTGCGGAACGGCGGAGCTGTTCGCACCGGAACACCTTTCCGAAGTGCAAAAGGACGTATACGAACAGGCGACGCCGCTGACCATGGAGGAGACCGGCTCCTATTTGGGCTACACCCTTTACGAGACGGACCTTTCCGCCCCGCACGGGACGACGCTCGTGCCGGAGCCCATCGCCGACCGATGCAGCATATACCTCGACGGAAAGCCGCTGGGCGTATTGGAGCACGGGCGGGTACTCCATGTCCCAGAAATCCCCGCAGAAAGCGAAGGACGGCTTTCCATCCTCTGCGAGAACACCGGTCGGGTCAACTACGGACCGCGCACGCTGGATAGCAAGGGACTGCGTTCCGTCCGCGCGGGGCAGCAATTCCTGTTCGGCTGGCGCACCACGGCGCTTCCCATGGAGGACCTCTCCCGTTTGACGTTTGAGCCCTTCCACGAGACGGATCGTCCTGCCTTCCATCGCGCCGTTCTGTCCATCGACGGAGAGCCGGCGGACACGTTCCTTTCCATGCGGGGGTTCCACAAGGGATTTGTCACGGTCAACGGGATCAACATCGGGCGCTACTACACGGACGCGGGTCCGCAATACACCTTGTATGTTCCCGCCCCGTTCCTGCGTCCGGGAGACAACGAGATCATCCTGTTTGAAAGCGAACGCACCGATTGCGCATCCGTCGAATTCGTCGATGCGCCGGATTATGGGGAATAAAGACGACGAAAAAGACGTCCCTTGCCGGACGTCTTTTTTATTTGCACTTTCACCGGAATACTCCTCGTCGCCTCCGCATATACATGAAATAAAACGGAAATGAAAAACACAGGAAGGACGAGCCAAACATGAAATGGAATGTGGAACGCAGGCGCGCGTTATACAAGGGCGCCGCCGTTACGGTGGGTGTTCTGCTGCTGTGCTGCAGTTTTTTAGCGGTCCCGTACATCGCTTCCGCCATCCCCGCGGAGTTCGGCAGCTACCTCACAGAGGAGACACCGCCCACGCCCCTCGCGGCATTGCGCGCCGACGGAAAACCGTACAACGCTGGGACAAGCTCCACTGACAGCTTGCCGAGCGATGCTTCCGAAAACGAAAGCAGCAGAGAGGAATCTGATGAACCGGCGACGCCGCCGGAACCGCCGGAGGGGGCGTTGACCGTCTTTGCCGACAGCTTCTGCTGGTACACGGATCCGGCGGAGGCGACACTGGACATCATCAATCGGACGAATTATACCGTTGACCTGAAGGAGTATCTCACAAGGCAATACCCTGTTTCTCTGTCCCCCGGCTCGCAGGAGGACGAGCCCATCGTGTTGATCCTACATACCCACGGGAGCGAAAGCTATCTGCCCGCGGGAGTGGATTACTACTTGCCGGAGGAGGATTTCCGTTCCGACGATCCGAAGGAAACGGTGGTCTCCGTGGGGGATATGATCGCGGAAACGCTGGAATCTCTGGGAATTCCCGTCCTGCATGACCGCACCATGCACGATCTGATGGACTTCAATAACGCATATACCGAATCCCGCGCAGCGGCACGGGAAGCGCTGGCTGAACATCCGACCATCCGCTACATTCTGGACATTCACCGGGATTCCATCTTCACCCAGAACAATATCTGCGAAAAAACGCTCACGGAGATCGACGGCAAGCAGACGGCGCAGGTCATGCTGGTAGTTGGGACGAATCAGGACGGCGCCGCGCACCCGGATTGGCGGCAAAACCTGACGGTGGCGACAAAGCTGGAGGAACTGCTCAACAACCTGTACCCGACGCTGGCGCGTCCGGTCAACCTGCGTTCTTCCGCCTTCAATCAAGCGCTCTCCCCCGGTGCGCTGCTGGTGGAGGTGGGCTCCTGCGGGAACACCATCGAAGAAGCGCGGGAGGCGGGACGGCTGTTCGCCATCAGCTTTGCGACATTGCTTCACAAGAATCACCGGATTCCGACAAAAAGCTATTGACAAACAGGCGGGAATATGGTACCCTTTTTGCAGAACAAATAAAGGAGACACATTGCCGCCTATGAAGAAACAACTTGCCGCCTTTCTCAAATCCATCCCTGCCGGGATCCTGATCGGGATCGGTGGCATGGTCTATCTCGCCTGTTGCAGCGACTCTGCCAACCCCTCCGGCCGTTATATCGGCGCTCTGCTGTTTTCCGTGGCGCTGCTTTCCATTCTGCTGTTCAAGATGAACCTGTTCACCGGCATGATCGGCTACGTGCACGAGCAGAAGCCGTCCTTTGCATTGAGCTCGCTGCTTGCTCTGATCGGCAACTTCCTTGCCGCATTTGCGGCGGGATGGATCCGTCCTGCGTCGGAGAAAGCCATCGATCTCTGCAAAGCGAAACTGGAAAAGGATCCTTTCCCCACGGTACTGGTAGACGCGATCCTGTGCGGGATCCTGATCTACGTCTGCGTGGACGCGTTCAAAAAGCAGAATCGAACGATCGCAGTGTTCCTCTGCATCCCCACCTTCATCCTCTGCGGCTTTGAACACTGCATCGCGGACGCGTACTACTTCGCCGCCGCACGGATGCTGACCGCTTCCGGCGCGCCGCTGTTCCTCCTGCTCGCCATCGTCGGTAACTCCATCGGCGGACTGCTAATCCCTCTGCTGCTTCGCCTGACCAACTATCTGGAACAGGAGAAAACAGTATAAAATCAATACAATCCATAAAACAGGGCGAAAACGCAAACCGTTTTCGCCCTGTTCGTTTGTTTTACTCGCGAGTCAATACGATGGAAAGCGATTGCTTCTGTTCCTCCGGCGGAACGGTCAGCTTACCGTTCTCCACCAGCTCCTGCAAGCAGCGCTGCAGGAAGTGACCATTGGTGTAGAAGGTTTCCTGTAAGCAATACTCCTGCATTTTACGCAGATGATCCGGTGTGGACGCCAGCACCGCATTTGCAAAGGATTCCTGCATTTTTATAAGCTCCGCGCTATGTTCGGCACGCACTTTTTCCCCGATTTCGATCAGCTTTTCTTTTAATGCCCGACCGCGGATATACACACATCGCATGGCGGTTTTGAAGGTTCCGTCCGGCTCTCCGCAGGTGACGATATACCCTTGCGAGGCAAGGAGCGCGTAGGATTCCGCAGAAAGCGTCGCATCGCTGCAAAGCTCTTTGAGCAGCTTCAGTTCCCGCGTACTGGTCACAGCGTGAGCGTCCGTGATCCGCTGGGCCGACCAGGCAGAATCAAATTGCCAAATGCACCAACTATGATCGTAATTCCAGCAGGGACCGTTCCAGTCCTTCGCAGCCTGCTCTACGGTAACGCCCTGTCCGAGAATCGACGCGTGAGCGGTATTTTGCCCGCCGTCCGGACGGATGGTCGCAACCTCTTGAAACGTTAGCTTCTTGCGGGTCTTTTCGTTGCAGAAGCAGAGGATATACGGGATCAGTGCCCACAACAGGAAGTTCCGATCCTTCGGCGGCATTGCCGTCATGGTGATCTGCCCGGTGATACCGCCCCAAAGATCCGCATCCTCCAAAAGGCCGGAGGTCAAAAGGGCATCGTAAAGATCGTTTGCCAGCAGTTTCGCGCTCGCTTCGAACAGCTCGTTTCGCATTTGCAGCAGTTCTTTTGTGGTTTCTTCCAGCAAAATGTTGCAAAGATATCCCTGTCCGCGCTTCAGCAGAAAGCCGTACTTTGCCAGATGCTCCGCTTCGTCCTCCACATAGACCGGCGAAACGCCCAGCGCATCCGCCATCTCGTTGACCGTTTTCGGTTCCTTCCACGTCAGATACGCGATATTCTGGGAAAGCGCACTGCGGAAGAAAATCTCCATTCCGCCGTTTTCCCCAATGTTTCCGCTCATGCCCAGCTGATAGAAGCGGATCGGGTTGAATTTCAGTTCGCTTGCTTGTCTCATGGTTTCCATTCCTCGTTTCAGTTCTTTTTTCGCTTCAAACAAGTGCCATTTGACGGTTCCTAACGGGATCCCCATCCTTTGCGCGATCTCCGCCTGCTTGCGGTTTTCAAAGTAGTATGCAATCACGATCTGCCGCTGCAATTTGGAAAGATAG
This sequence comes from Oscillospiraceae bacterium, assembly GCA_022508745.1. Classification (GTDB taxonomy): domain Bacteria; phylum Bacillota; class Clostridia; order Oscillospirales; family CAG-382; genus Coliplasma. The sequence continues at coordinate 19,040 of JAFLUP010000019.1, forward strand.
GCGATCTCCCGCTGCAGCCGATCGATCGTTTCTTTCGCGTCCGGATCGAATTCCTCCGCGTTCGGGTCAGCCAGCAGCTCCGCCAACGCGTCGATGGGCAGATTGACCGCATAACGCGCCGAATCGCGGTAATAGTTCACCAGCGCGTTGTGCGCCACCGTCCATAGGAACTTTTCGGGATCTTCAATATCCTCCCGCACAAGTAGGGCGCGGAAAATGCGCAGGGCGATCTCCTGCGAAAGATCCTCCGCGTCGTGAATATTCTTGCAGCGCTTAAGCGCAAAGCCGAAGATGGCGTGCAGATGCGTTGTAAGGATGGTTTCCGCTTGTTGTCTGTTCACTTGTTTTCTCCTTTGTGAAGGCCTTCACCCAGATAGACACGATAAACGAGAAATGGTTGGAAACTTTTTTTCAAAAACAGAAGCGGGCACCCGAAAGTACTCGCTTGACGTGTGTAAAATGCTTATTCGAGGATATTCGAGGTGATCTGGTCCACACCCATGGCGATGAGGTTCTGGGCGTCCTCCAGACGGTCCACTGTCCAGCAGTTGACCACGATACCCTTCGCGTGCAGATCGTCTACCACTTCCTTGGTAAGGCAGGTGAAGTAGACGTCCAGATCGATCTTGTTGTCCACCAGCTGTTGGATGGTTTCCGGTTTGACGTCCACGGTCAGCCACTGGGCGTTGGCTTCCGGCCAGACCTTGCGCAGGTTCAGCAGGTTTTGCAGGGAGAAGGAAATAAAGATGATGTTGTTCTCATATTCAAAGGAACGGATCACGTCCAGCACCGCTTTGGCTTGCTCCTCGGTATACGCACCCTTAAACTCCAGCACGCCCACCTTGCCGTAGCGCTTGCAGATCTTGACATACTCCTCCAGAGAGGGCATGATCAAGTCGCCGCGGTCGAAGGTGCCGTCGCTGTCCTTGTATTGCAGGCGGCGAAGAGATTGGTAAGTAGAAACCTCCGGCACCAGTTTGTCAATGCAGTTGCGCTCCGTGTCGTCGTCATGGCAGAGGACGAAATGCCCATCCACCGTCTTGCGGACGTCGGTTTCAATGCCAAAATAGCTGCGGTTGCCTGCTGCCACGAAAGCGGAGCAGGTGTTTTCCCGCTCGATGCCGGAAAGTCCGCGATGCGCGACGATTTTTGTCTTGCCGTGATCCGGGATCTTGATCGTATCCATCATACTGTTTGCACTCCTAACATTATGTGATTGATTCTTTTAGAGTATACCCCCATGGGGTGAAAATGTCAACCCCGAAGGAGGATTTTTCCTTTACTTTTTCGGGCGCTGCTGTTCGGCATAGAAGGCCTCGAAGGCATATCCGTCAAAACCGGGATCCTCTTCCTTCAGGTCTGTAAGAGCGATCTCTTCCCCGCCGGTTTCTTTGGACTTTTTGCCCGCCAGCATGATCTTCACGCCCATGGTCATATCGGAGACGGAAACCAGATCGTTCGGCTTGCCTTCCAGCCATGCGCAGACGTGCTTGAGCATGGCTTCGTACAGCTTGTTCACGTCCAGCTTATAGGCAAAACTGGTCTTGTTCGTCATCACCAGCGCGGTGGACGGCTGCCAACCCTTCAGGCAGATATGGTAGCAGGCGGTAGCGCCGGAAGCGAAGCGGACATAGTAAGTGTCCGTGGGAACGTCTCCCACCTTCCCGGTGCCGACGAAACGGCAGGAAAGCGCCTTGTCGCCCTTCAGGAAGCCGAGGATGGATTCGATGGAGTGGATGGCGTAGTTGAATTCGTCCACGCCCACCATGGTGGAGACGTGAAGAATCTCTCCCCGTTCCGCATCGGGAACGGCGAAGAAGCTGTCCCGCTCATAGGTGTACCGCATGGCGGAGGTGCCGAGGATCACTTTGCCGCTTTTCGCCAACTGTTCCAGCGTTTTGCAATCGCGAAGATTGCCGACGATGGGTTTGTCGATGAACACGGGAACGCCCGCGTCAAGAAACGGCTTCGCCATTTCGATGTGCCGATCCCAGTTGCAGCTCTGGATGAACGCGATGTCCACGTTCTTCGCCATCTCCGTAAGGTCGGTGTAGCGTTTTTCCAGGTGGTATTTTTCGATGAAGGCATTGACCTCCTCGTCGGTGCGGAAGCCGTCGTTGTAGATGGCGGTGTAGCGCGCGACGTCCCCTTGCAGCAGGATCTCCGCAAACGAGGGAGCGTGGGAGGTGTCGATATTGACCGTTCCGATTCTGAACATCTTTTTCTCTCCTTCTTGTGTCACGTTTGGTTCTGCGTGCATTGTAGCACAATTTCCCGTTGTTTTCAAGGGGGTGCAAACAAAAAAGCCGAATAACTTCGGCTTCTTTGGTGATTTTGATTAGTAGATCCGCACCGCGCAAACGGACATGTCGTCCGCGCAGGAGGAATGTGCTCGGGCGGCGGTGAGAACGGCGGAGGCGACGGCATGAGCATTTCCGGGGGAAACGGTGGGCAGACTGCCGGAAGGATCCCCCACTTGCAGAACGCCGTCGGACATGAGCAGCACCAGATCCCCTTTGCGGATCCGGAAGGTGCGCTTTTCGGCGATCACGTCCCGCATGATGCCGGCGGGCGGAGTTTTGGATTCGAAGCGGCGGCAGCCTCCCTCCCGGAACAACAGCGTCGGAGCGGCTCCGGCTTTGATGAGAGTCGCCGTTCCGGTATAGCGGTCGATTTCCAGCAGGTCGATGGTGGCAAAGATCTCTTTATCCTTTTGCAGCAGCGCTTTGTTGACCATTTGCAACGCGTCCGCTTTCTCCGCGCCCACGGTCAGCAGCTTTTCCAGCATGATCGCCGCAAGACGGGAACTGAGCGCCGCATCCCGCCCGGAACCCATGCCGTCGGAGAGCAGGCAGTAGAAATAGCCGTCGTCCGTTTCAAAGAAGGAAACGGTGTCCCCGCAGACCTTCTCCCCCATCTTGGAGGCGGTGCATTTGGCGTATTCGATACGCACCCGTGGAACGGAAGTCAGCTTCATGACGGCATAGTCTCCGCCGAGTAAAAACTCTGGCTCCGAAAGGCGGGTGCCCACCTGTTCGGAAAGGGTGGCGGAAATGCGGGAGGATGAAGCGGAGATCTCCGAAAGACGGACGCCGAAGGCTTCCACGGTACGCAGGCGGGTTCCTGTGACGCGGACGCTGTCGCAGGGAATCTTCATCTCCCGCAGGGAATCCCGCACTTTGGCTGCGGCGGGCTTGTCCTTCACCCGGGCGGCTTCCTCCCGGCGGGCGGCGGAATCCAGCAAGGAGGACAGGTTGGCATATTCCGCTGCCATACGGCGGATGCCCTTTTCCCCTTCTTTTTCCCGCAGCGTGGGCAGATTGTTGACCGTCTTTGCCATGGCACGGATACTGGGACAGCGGCGGGTGATGTGCAGCGGCAGCTCCGGGAGATGTACGATCCCCTGCTCCCGCATACGGTCCACAAAGCAGTTACACAACTCACTTTCCTGCAAATCGCAGCCCTCGCAGTTGCGGCAGAACGCGTTTACCACGGTTTGGATCCCTTTTACCGTCTGGTCCGTCGTCTGCGGCGCGGCGTTTTCCGAAACCGTGTAGAACAACCCGGAAAGCGAGGAGAAGGCCGCCGCATACTTCTCCAGCCGCAGCTCCTGCACCTTGAGGGGTGCGGCGACGGGCGGGAGCTTTTGCGGCACATACTTTTGCAGCGGCAGGAAGGCAAAACAGGAAAGCACCAGCAGGATCGCCGCCGGCAGAACGGTCGCATTATCCGCCAAATACCAGTAACCGGAAACGGAGATCATGTAAGCAAGGATCAGCGCCAGCCCCTCCGAACCGGAGACCAGCAATCCGTAGGTGATACCGGTAACCCCCAGCGCTCCCGTAGCCGCGCCGCCGGAAGTCAGGCCGCAGAGCAGCCCCATGGCGCAGCCGTAGGCAAACCCCTTGTTCCGCGCCGCACACAGGGTGAAAATCGCACCCGCCGGCAGAGAGAGCGGCACGCCGGCGATGGAAAGCCCGTGAAAGATCTGGGTCAGGGCGAAAGCGCATCCAAACAGCGAGAGGTCATAAAACCGTCCCTTTTGCAGGAATTGACAGAACAGCCAACAGAACGCCGGAAAGCTGATGGAAAGGGCGAAAGCCAGAACGACATCCGCGGGCGTCGCATCGACGGAAAAGAGGCTTCCAAACGCGGTAAGCAGCGCCGCCGCGGAAGCCAGCAGCATGCGCAGAGCGTTTTGGACTTCCCTCTCCGCCGGAGCGGGAGAAAGGTAGGCGCGCAGTTTGGCTTGTCCGTGCAACCCACTCCCCCGGTTTTCCACGCTGGAAAGGGCAAAAAAACAGCCCAACAGACAAAGCAGCTGTATCAATTTGCCGGATGAACAGAAGGGCAACGCCGCGACACAGCCGAAAAGCAGCGTGGGACGGCATTTTTTGGAAGCACACAGCAATGCGATCCCAAAGGGATGGATCCCTTCCGCCAACGGAGCGCAGGAAAGCAAGAACCCACCCGTAAAAGCGAGCAGCTCCTCCTTCCGCGCAGAAACCTGTTTGGAAACTTCTTTTCTGATGACCGAAAGATTCAATACGACCATTCCTTTCCCGTAAGCTCTGTTCTTGATTATACGACTTGTCCAGCGGCGGGGTCTGTCGAAGGGCGGAAAGGATTTTCAGTTGTTTTGCCCTCTTTTCGCTTCTTTCGGTTTTTGAGCGAAAAAAAGCCACGCCTTTGTAAAAGACACAGGAAAGAAGTGCGTAAAGCAATAGAAAACAGCGGGTTTTGCCCGCTGTTTCCGAAAAAGCGATTGCGTTGTTACTTCCTGTCAGTTGTTAAAATCCCCTCATACAAACAAAACATTTGACCATCCTCGAATTCATATCCGGGCACGGGAGCAGATACCCCTTTGGAATACTCGTATCCATCGCCCTCATTGTAGTAGAAAACGTACCAAAATTCATCGTCGAAATACAGGATATGCGCACCGCCTTCCTGAACATAGATCCCATCGGCATACGAACTTCCGTCCGGCGTCATTAAGGAGCACACACCGCCCACAGGATCCAATTTGAAGTACGGCATTGCAACTTCATTTTTGCTGTCATGATCGTTGTCAACGGGAGGATTGGTTTCGCTATTGTTTATCGGAGGATCGGGGTTAGGCTTTGTGGATACGCCTTCGTGAACCTTATGAAATACAAGTCCGTCGGCAAAATCATAGCCTCCGCTTGTTATGGGTTTCGAATTTTCAGCAGAGTATGCGTAGCCGTCCTCATGCTTATAGAACACATAACCATACTCCCCAAAATACAATTTCAAAACGCCGTCGTGTTCCACGAATTCACCGTGCATGGAGACGGAATAATATATCGAGGCTCCCATTGTAACGGTTCCGTTTTCGTAATTGAGAGCGAATCCGGGCTGCATCGGATCGTCCGAAGCGCTTACTTCATACAAGAATTCCTGATGGGGCATCATATCCTTCAATTCGGCTGTGGGATAGATCTGCTGTGCGGGTTCATCTTTCGGACCTACGATATAGAATCCGAATCTGCACTCCATAGGTTCTCCATCGATGTTCCAAATATTCGTATACAATACGGCAGAATCGAGATAGGGGTAGTAGTCATCGACAAAGACAGAATCCATTTCATACATTTGCTTCCATTCAAGCAAGGTCTTATATGCACAAACAAGTTTTTCTTCGTTGTCGATTCCGCTGAATGTAGCATCATCGATGGAAAGCATCTGATAAAGCCCTTGCGGAACAGCGCTGTTGATCATGCCGAGATCTCCGTAATACCGGTTTCCAAAGACGTACTCCTTGCCACCATGATAGGTGTGATGCACCATTTCAAAACCGGCGTCATGCATATAGATGCGGTAATAAATGAGTTCGTAGATATCGGCAAGCATCTTGTAGTAGGCATTTGCTGCTTCGCCGTACGTTTCGTATGCTGCCGCATCTGTGTATACGGGGATTATGATATGGGCATTGCCGGATTGATTGGATAACAGCGGAAGGACATGATCACGATTGGCGTTTGTCAATCGAATCTCATCATAAGTGAAATACAAGCTGATCGAATCGTTGACAAGGAAGAGAATTTCTTCATAGGTCAAGGGATTTCGTTTGTCGTTTTCGCGCACCGCTTTCAGTTCCGCATATTGTTGTTCGGAAAAAACGGTAACAGTGTTTCCGTCCTGGTGAAGATAGGCGCCGAATTTTTTTTGAAGCTCTGTCTGCGCGGTCGGAGCATCCCCTTCCACAATGACGCCGCCCGAACCTTCGGAATTGTACGTTTGTCCATTCAGATCATACGGCTTCACGTCCCCGCGATCTGCGGCAATGGCGTACATACATCCCGTCAGGACAAGTGCGGACAGCAGGAGCAAAGAGACCACGATCGTGAAAAACTTGGCGTTTCGTTTCATCATACATACCATCCTTTCTTTTGATGCAGGTTTTTTACCCTGCATCCCGATTGTACCGCGGGCTTATCGCCAACTTATCTCCGACTTATTGCCGAGTTGTAAAAGTAACAACGATTTTCGTCCCTTTTTCAAGTACGGAGGTAAACTGCATCTCTCCGTGATGGGTTTGCACGATCTGTTCGCAGAGGGCAAGCCCGAGCCCCGCGCCCCCTTCTGCGCGGGAACGGGATTTGTCGGTGCGATAAAACGGTTCCGTAATGTGCAGGAGCTGTTCGCTCGTCATGCCCTTTCCGTTGTCCTCCACGATCGCCAGACCGTCCGCGCAGGAGAGCTTCACGCTGCCGCCGGCAGTACACGCCTTGATCGCATTTTCCGTGAGGTTATAAAACAACATGGAGAGCAATGTCGCGTTGCCCTGCACCGTCATTGGCGCAACCTCGCAGGTGATCTCCACCTGTGCCCCTTCCGCCTTCATCCGCAAGTTTCCGGCAACGTCGGTCAGGATGGAAGCGAGGTCGACGTCGGTCATCTCGATGGTGTTTTCGCGGATGAAAGCGCCGTCCAGAAGGAGCTCGGAAATCTTTTGCAAGCGCTCGGATTCCGACAGGATATACTTCGCCGCAATGAGCCTTCGTTCCTCAGTGGTGTTCGCTTTTTCGATGTATTCCGCATATCCGTGGATGCTGGTCAGCGGTGTGCGAAGCTCGTGCGCCATATTATCCACAAGCATCTGCTTGCGCTCGGCTTCCAGTTTCTTTTCCTCGGCTTCCCGTTCCAAAGCAGCCATCTGTTCGTTGATTTTCACTAGCATGGCATTAAAGCTTTTTGCAAGAAGCGTAAACTCATCTCTGCCTGTTTCTTCCACTGTGACGGAAAAATCCCCCGCCTCGATGACCTCTGTGGTCTTACGCAGCTTTTCCAAAGGACCGGAGAGTTTTTTGAGAATAAAATACAGGCAAAGTGCAAGGAACAGGGAAACGCCGAGCGCCGTAAGCGCATAAGTCAGCAGCAGTGAGCGAAGCTCGGAATCAAGGGATTCCACGTTCTTCGCGAAGATCATCACGTATTTGCCGTCGCAGATCTCGGAGGAGATCAAGATATGGCGCTTGCCGTCAAAATCGGTGTGCAGCAAAGCGTTATCCGCAATCTCAAAGTCGTTTGTAAAGTTTGAATAGACCGTCTCTCCCCCCTCCGTAAAGGCAAGATACAGACCTTTGCCGGCATAGTAGGTTCCGAAGGACTGCATCAAAAGGGACGGACTTGCGCTGTCGCTTGTCTCCATCAAGTCCTTAAAATCACGCTCAAAGGACATGGCAATATAGGACTGCTCGGCGGTAACGGCGGTTTCGGTCGCTTCCACGTTCTTGCGGTAGGTATAGACCGTGAGCGACAGGACGCCAACATTCAAACAGATCAAAAACAGAACCAACGTAAAGAGGTAGGTCTTTTGCCAAAATCTCATTTTCATATCTCAAATCTATACCCTGTTTTATAGACGGTTTGGATCCGATCAGAAATGCCGAGCTTTTGGCGAATCCTCTGGATGTGTACGTCTACCGTGCGGGTATCTCCTTCAAAGTCATATTCCCAAACAAGCTGTAAAAGCCTTTCGCGGGACAACGCGAGGTTCCGGTTGTTCACCAAAACTTCAAGAAGGTCAAACTCCCGGGGCTTGAGCGACACCTCTTTCCCCGCTTTATATACACGGCGGTTGTCAAATTCGATACGAATGTCATCAAACGCAAAGCATTTGGCGTCCGCCTTCGTTCTTCGGAGTACTGCCTTGACACGTTCTACCAGTTCGACGATATCAAAGGGTTTGGTGATATAGTCGTCGGCGCCGAGCCGAAACCCTTTGATCCTGTCCTGCGCAGTCGATTTTGCCGTGACGAAAATAACGGGAGTTCCTTCGATATACTTCATCATTTCAAAACCGGAATACTTTGGAAGCATCACATCCAAAATGATCAGATCATATTGGAATTTCAACGCCTCTTCTAAACCCGATTCGCCGTCAAATACCTGACTGCATGTATGCCCGACCAGTTCTAGATTGAATTTGATCAGATCATTGATCGCTTTTTCGTCCTCAACAATGAGTATTTTCGCCATACTCCAACCCCTTTCCCATGTAAAAAAGCGATATATGCTCTATTTTCATCTCATCATAACAGTTTTATGTTGCCAAGTTGTTGCCAAATGGCCTGGAAACGCAAAGATTTCTGACGATCCGCTCATATGTAAAAGCAAGCCTTTTCAAACGGAATTATCCCATTGAAAAAGCTCGCTTTTCACATACGATTCAGACTGTTTTGATTGTCATTTTTTCGGCTTATACCTTCTCTTCCCCGGCGAGGATGCGTTTATAATCCTCCAGATTGCGTTTCAAAAGCGTGAGGATATTCAACGATTATGTATCCACTTGGCCACGATTCCCACCAAATCGGCGGAATCAGCCCAATAGTCCGGCGTATAGCCCTCGCCTTCTTTTGATTCGCTTAGAAAGATCTTGCACGGGATGCCAAGATTGATCAAGGAGTGTCGCAAAAAAAACGCCTGCTGCTCGCCGAAAAGCCCCATTCCACAGGAGTTTTCCCCAATCAAAAGATTGTTTTTGACGCACTTCGCATATCCGATCGCATTCTCTGCGGATGAACACGTTTTACTATTGATGATCGTAAACAGACGACCGTCAAACCGGCTTTCAGAAAGGTCCACGGGCGAATCCAAATGAAAGAACCACTCCGTATACGGTTTGTCATAATCCACCGTAGTGAAATCCGTGAGATGCGTTTTTAACCACGCCATATGCGTGGCATTATTTGCGTACCCGTTCAGTTCCTGAATAAAGTGTTGCGGATAATCGGAAGATCCTCCGCCGTTTCCGGCGAGAACCCAGAGCAAATTTCTCTCCTGACGCAGACTTTTCCCGAGCGCCGCACCACAGTCCCGTGGGACGGATCGAAAAGCATTGAAGGTTCCTGAATGTACCACCGGAATCCCTTCGCAATCGGTCAGTTTGAAATATTCGTCCCCGAGGCTTTCAAAATCCCCTGCACGCGATTGATGAAGTGCAAGGTCAACGACTTCCCCATTTACGCTGACAGCCAGCTTTTCTACCGGCGTCCAGCTTCGGGTACCGACATAAAAATAGTTCTTGCCCTGCGGCGCCAGTGTACGGAATAACTGTTCCTCCTCGCAAGCCACGATATCGCCGATTTGTACAGCGGCATTTTCGCTTTTCACAACGGTATATCCGCCGCCCCCTTCTTCGACCGTCACTCCACTGAAATAGGCGTACTTGTTTCCGCGAAATAGAAAATAATCCTCGCGCACGGTTGTTGCGATACCGAGATGATTATCTATGATTTTTCCTGCAAACGCATCATGGATCATCTGTGCAAAATCGGTCGAGGAGACGTACTCCTGTTGTTTTAGCTTATTCTCAATCATTGCATAGCACGCAGGAAAATCAACGCCTTGCATCGACCAATAATCCCTGCCCGCGTATGCGTTATCCATCAGGTATTTATAGGTTTCAAAGTCTTCCAACGCATCCTTCTGTGAAAGCATCAGATCAGAATGATCGAGATTGATTACATTGTCGTTTTTCGGCATCGTTCTTTTTTCAGGACGAACAAATTCCCGATATACATCAGGGATGTTAATCATATCAGCCATATTATCACACCTTCTCTTTCCCGGCGAGGATGCGTTTATAATCCTCCAGATTGCGTTTCAGGAGGGTCGGGGTGTCCAACTCATAAGGGCATTTGGATTTGCATTTTCCGCAGCCGACGCACTGCTCGATTCGGAACATCATCTTTTGGCTCTCCGGAGTCAGCCAGCCGGCGGAGGGGCTGCGGCGGATCAACTGGGACATCCGGGCGCAATTGCTGATCTGGATTCCCACGGGGCAAGGCATACAGTATCCACAGGCGCGGCAGAAGTTGCCCAGCAGCTCCGCGCGGTCCCGTTCGATGGACGCGAGGATCTCCCCTGCCATCTCCGGCGGATTTTCCCCACAGGCGAGGAAGTCGTCCAGTTCGCTTTCCCGCTGGACGCCCCAGATGGGCAGAACGTTATCATACTGCGCCATCCACGCGTACGCCGCTTTTGCGTCGGTAATCAATCCACCGGAAAGCCCTTTCATGGCGATAAAGCCCACGTTTTGTTCGCGGCAGAGATCCACCAGCGCCAGATCGGTTTCCGTAGCGAGGTAGCAAAACGGGAACTGCAAAGTCTCATACAGCCCGGAGCGAACAGCCTCCTCCGCCACGTGGGGGCGATGGTTGGTGATGCCAATGTGTCGGATTTTCCCTTGGGCCTTGGCTTCCAGCATGGCCTCATACAGCCCGCTGCCGTCCCCCGGACGGGGGCAGACGGCAGGATTGTGGAACTGATAGAAGTCGAGGTAGTCGGTTTTCAGGTTATGCAGACTGGTTTCCAGATCCTTCCAGAAGCCCTCCACGTCCTTCGTCATGGTCTTGCTGGCGATGAAAATATGCTCCCGCACGTCGGAGAGGGCAATCCCGATTTTGCGCTCGCTGTCCGAATAAGCGCGGGCGGTGTCGAAAAAGGTGATGCCGGCGTCATACGCCTTGCGAAGCAGGGCACAAGCAGCTTCCTCCGAAATGCGCTGAATGGGCAGTGCGCCGAAGGCGTTTTTCGGCGTGACGATCCCGGTTTTTCCCAGTGTGACGGTCTGCATAGGTACACTTTTCCTCCGTTTTCATGGATAACGGGCAGACGTGACCCGTCCGCCCGTTGATGATCCTGTCTTATTCCGCTTTTGCGAAGGCACAGATAAGCTCCGCTGTCTTTTCGATCCCCAGCATACCGCTGTTGATCAACATATCATAGTTGCGCCTTGCGCCCCAGATGCTGTCAGTAAATTCCTCATAGTGGCGTGCCCGGCGTTTATCCGATTGGGCCAACAGCTTTTCCGCCTTGGACGCATCCTCGCCGTATTCCTCGACGATCCGCTGCAGGCGGGATTTTTTATCTGCATAGATAAAGATGCGCAGAACATCCTGCCGATCCCGCAGGATATAGTCCGCACAGCGCCCCACGATGACACAGGGAGATTCCGCAAACTTCAGGATGACGTCCCGCTGTGCAAGAAAGACCTGGGTGTTCAGATCCATGTGAGCGCCCGCGTGATTGACATAGCCGTAGCTGGTGCCGATGGCAAGGTCATAAAGGAAAGAGCGGGTGACCACCTGATCGTTTTCTTCGATGGCCTCCACGGCAAGCCCGGAGTGCTTCGCCGTCTCGTCGACCAGCTCGCGGTCGTAATACGGGATGCCCAGTTTTTGCGCCACCAATTTTCCGATGGTTCGCCCGCCGCTGCCGTATTCACGCCCGATGGTGATGATTTTCATATAAGAACCCTTCCTTTCTTTGTGGTATCTATAGTTTAGCACACTTTGCGGGAGTTGTCAATAAAAAAAGCGGTTCCCCTATGGAAAAACCGCGATTTTCACGCAAAAAGAAAGACTTTTTTGTGCAACATACTCAAATAAGATCGGAAAGGTAGCCTGCGGAGAGCCACGCCAGCGCCAACTGCAACAGCAGACCCGCCGTGCCCGTCAGCCAAAAAGAGGAATGTTTTGTCTTGTGCCGGAACAGCGCCATGGACAAAAGTCCGCCCGGCGCGCCGAACAACAGCAGGCAGAGCAACAGCGTCCGCTCCCGGATGCGCCGCTTCCGGCGCTTTGCGAACCATTTGTCCAGCGCAAACAGCACAAAGGTCAAAGCGCTCATTCCCGCTTCAAGGGCGAGAAACAGGTAAAACATGGTCGTCACGGCGAAATCGCCTCGTTCAGGATGGGACGGCAGACGGTATCCGCGACGATATAATGCTCCAGCAAGGTGAGGTTATGTTCCTTCAGTTCTTTATGCAGGATTCTGGTGGTCTCCAGATCCGCAGCGGAGGGGACCGGCTTGCCGTTGGGGTGATTGTGCGCGATGATAAGAGAGCAAGCGCCGTAGCGTTCCGCGGGTTCCGTGAGGGAACGAAGGGTCAGGTTCACGGAATGTAGTCCGCCGACGATGGTGCGGCGATGCAGCAGAAAACCGTCCTTATCCAGAAAAAACAAGATCACATGCTCCTTGCGGAACCCGATAAACTGGATCGGCAGATAGGAAGCGAGAAAGCGTTCATCAAAGAAGTGCGCCCTGCAGACCAACATCTGCGAGCGCTCCTGCAAATGACGCAGCAGCGCAAAAAAGCAATCCGCGCCGGCGGGCAATCGGACGTTCGCGTGCAGCTCCTCCGGGGAGGCGAGCAGAACACTGTCGAGAGAACCGAAAGTCTCAAGCAACCGTTCTGCAATGGGGCGGGTATCCACCCGCGGGATGGCGTAAAACAGCAAAAATTCCAGCAGCTCCGCTTCCGAAAACGTATCCGCTCCGTTCTTTACGAACCGCTCCCGCACGCGCTTGCGATGCCCTTCATGGGGGCGCGGTTCCTTTGCTACGGTCGCCATGGGTTCGTTTTCACTCCTTTATGCCTGCGTTTTTCGCGCTTCCAGTTGATTTTTGATCACCTTTTGACGGGCGAATTCCTCCCGTTCCTTTTCAGACAGCGCCTCCGTGATGGCGGCGATGGCTTCTGTATAGCGAGGGATCATGATGTTTTTGAGAGCGTTGGCGCGCTTCTGGGTCTTGCGGATACCCTCCGCGAGACGATAGACGCCGCTTTCCAGCTCTGCCAGCTCCACCGTCAACTGCCGCGCTTCATTGAATTTCAGATACGCCACGTCCAGATCCACGCTGGTGCGGTGGAAGCCGCCCGGTGCGGAGGGAGGAAGATACTCGTCCCGCACCGAAGGGATCTCCACACCCATGACACTGCGGCCGGAAAGGTGCAGCTTATCGTCCAGCGGGACAGAGGCGGCGATCTCGTCCACGATCCCCAACAGGATGTTGGCGCGGCGAAGCGCGTCATAGGCTTCCTGATAGGTGCTGCGGATGCGCATCTGGATACTCTGCGCCCGCTCGATCATGCCCATGGTTTCCCGTATGAGAATATTCCGTTTTCTGTCCAGCAATTCATAGCCGTTCTCCGCCAGCGCCAGCGTGCGCTTCAAACGGAGCAGATTGCTTTTGGTGGCAACGATCCGTTCCGCCATGATCAGCCTTCCTCACCGAAATGCTGCGCCAGCAGCTTGGGATCCAGACGGTCCATTTCGGAGGCGGGCAGCAGGCGGAGCATCTCCCAGCCCAGATCCAGCGTTTCTTCGATGGAGCGGCTTTCATGCTCCCCTTGGGCGATGAACTTGGTTTCAAACGCCTGCCCGAATTGCAAATAGCGTTTGTCCGTTTCGCTCAATTCGTCCTCGCCGATGACGGCGGAAAGCGCCCTTGCGTCCTGCACCTTGGAATAGGAGGAGAACAACTGGTTCATCAATGCCGCATGGTCGGCGCGGGTATACCCCTCGCCGATGCCGTCCTTCATCAGACGGGAAAGGCTGAGCAGCACGTTGATGGGCGGATAAATGCCCTTTCCGTTCAGGGCGCGGTCCAGCACGATCTGCCCTTCCGTGATATAACCGGTCAAGTCGGGGATGGGGTGCCCGATATCGTCGTTGGGCATGGTCAGGATGGGAATCTGGGTCACGGAACCCATCTTCCCCTTCACCATACCGGCGCGTTCGTACAAGGACGCGAGGTCGGAATAGAGATACCCCGGATAGCCTTTTCTGCCCGGAATCTCCCCTTTGGAGGAAGAAAATTCCCGCAATGCCTCGCAGTAGGAGGTCATGTCCGTCATGACCACCAGAACGTGCATCCCCAGATCAAAGGCGAGGTATTCCGCGGCGGTCAACGCGCAGCGAGGCGTGACGGTACGTTCAATGATGGGGTCGTTGGAGGTATTGAGGAACATGGCGACGTGATCCAGCACGCCCGCGTCCTCGAAACAGCGGCGGAAGTATGCCGCTACGTCGTTCTTGACCCCCATCGCGGCAAACACCACTGCGAACCGTGCGTGCTCCTCCCCTGCGATCTTCGCCTGGCTGACGATCTGTACGGCAAGCTCGTTATGCTTCATGCCGTAACCGGAGAAAATGGGGAGCTTTTGCCCGCGAATGAGGGTGGAAAGCGCGTCAATGGCGGAAATGCCCGTACAGATATAGTTGCGGGGATAGACCCGCTCCACGGGATTGATGGCGGAACCGTTGATGTCCCGCACGCAATCGGAAAAGACGGGACCGAGCCCGTCGCGGGGCTTGCCGGTGCCGTCGAACACCCGCCCGAGGATCCCGGCGGAAAGCGGCAGAGACATGGGCCTTCCGCGGAACACCGTTTCGGTGTTTTCCAGAGAAAACCCGCTGGTGCCTTCGAACACCTGCACGATCACCCGGTCTCCGTCGATACGGGCGATCTTCCCCGTGCGGACGGTGCCGTCCCGGAGGCGGATCTCCGCCTGCTCCTCATAGCCAACGCCGGAAACGCCTTCCAGCGCGATGAGGGAGCCGGAGATTTCCTGCAAGCCCTGATAAGAAATGATCATCTTTGCTTTTCCCCCTTCCTTACCGCGCGGAGAGCGGCTCTTTGGGCGGCTCGAAGAGTCTCGCCATGGTAGCGTCAATCTCGGCTTTGACGGTATCGAAGCCGGAAAGATCGCTGTTGGGGATATCGAACTTCATGCGGATGAGCTTCTCGTATAACCCGGTTTCCGTGATCCGCGCGGCGGGCTTGCCGGTTTCGACCAGCGCCTTTGCGGCGTCGTACAGATACAGGATGGTCTGCATCATGAGGAACTGCTTTTCCAGCGGGACGTAGGTGTCGTCCGGATGGTAAGCGTTCTGCTGCAAAAAGCCGACGCGGATGACCCGGGCGATGTCGATGATGAGACGCTGGTCATCCGGCAGAACGTCCGCGCCCACCAATTTGACAATCTCCATCAGCGAGCTTTCCTCCAGAAGGAGGGAAACGATCCGACGGCGGCACTCCGTGAAGTTCGGGTTTACCCGCGCGTTGAAATACGGGGCAAGTTCCGGCCCGTACTCGCTGTAACTGTCCATCCAGTTGATGGAGGGATAGTGTCGTGCATAGGCAAGAGATTTATCCAGTGCCCAGAAAACACGGGTAAACCGTTTGGTATTCTGGGTCACGGGCTCGGAAAAATCGTTCCCCTGCGGGGAAACAGCGCCCACGACGGTGACGGAACCGCGATGACCGCTCAAGGCATTGACGCTTCCGGCGCGCTCGTAAAAGGCAGAAAGACGGGAAGGAAGATACGCCGGGAAGCCCTCCTCGGCAGGCATCTCCTCCAGACGGCCGGAGATCTCCCGCAGCGCTTCCGCCCAACGGGAGGTGGAGTCCGCCATCATGGCTACATCGTAGCCCATGTCGCGGAAATATTCCGCCAATGTGATGCCGGTATAGATGGAAGCCTCACGGGCTGCCACCGGCATATTGGAAGTATTGGCAATGAGGATGGTGCGTTCGGTCAGTTTCTTTCCGGTGCGCGGGTCGATCAGCTCCCCGAACTCGTCCAAAACCTGCGTCATCTCGTTGCCGCGTTCCCCGCAGCCCACGTAGACAATCAGGTCCGCGTCACACCATTTTGCCAGCTGATGCTGGGTCATGGTCTTCCCCGTTCCGAACCCGCCGGGAATGGCGGCCGTACCGCCCTTGGCGATGGGAAACACGGAGTCGATGACCCGCTGTCCGGTGATCAGCGGCGTGGTGAAAGGAAGCCGTTCCCGGAAGGGGCGCGGCTGGCGGATAGGCCACTTCTGTGCCAGCATGACGGCATGCTCCGCGCCGTCCGCATCCCGCAGACGAAGCACGGGTTCCTCGATGGTATATTCCCCATCCGGCGCTGCCCAGACCACCATACCCGAAAGGGACGGCGGGATCATGGAGCGGTGCAAAAAGCTCTCCGTCTCCCGCACCTCGGCAAACACACTGCCGCCGGTGAGTTCTTCCCCGACGGAAACCGTCAGGTGGGTCGGCCAGCGTTTCTCGGTATCCAGCATACCCACGGGCGTTCCGCGGCCGATGAACACGCCGTCCTTGGCGGCGATGGCGCGCAGCGGACGCTCGATGCCGTCCAGAATATCCCCCACAAGTCCCGGCCCGAGGGTGACGGAAAGCGGTTCTCCGGTGGCAATGACAGGATCCCCCGGACGGACGCCGGTGGTCTCCTCATACACCTGAATGAGGGTCTCCTGCGCCGTGACGCGGATGACCTCGCCCACCAGACGTTCCCGCCCCACCAGGACCATTTCCTGCATGAAGAAGGTTTTGCTGTCGCGAACGGTGACAACCGGACCGTTCACGCCGAATATGACATTCTCTTTCCTATCCATCACGATATATCCAATCCCGCCGTCTCTGCGAAACGGCGTTTCTGTTCCGCTAAATGCGTATCCAGCGTATCATCTGCAGTGACCCTGCCATCAGGTGAAGCGGCACGCAAGCCTCCCAGCCGGATGGACGCGTCCTCGGCAAACACCGTCCCTTCCGGGAAAAGCGGCGTAAGCATTTCCACGTACGCAAGATCCCGCGTGCGAAGGAAAACCCGCATGGCACCCGCGGGAAGCGCCTTGCAAAGACGCTCGGCGGAGGCTTGCAGAAACGCAGGATACTCTTCTCCCTCGGAAAACTCCGCGATACGGCTCTCCGCCCGAGCAATGACGGAATCCCGGATGGCCAGTTGCTTTTCGGAGATGGCGGCGGCAGAGGTGCGAACCGCCTCCGAAAGCAGACGTCCCGCGTCTTTCTGCGCCTCGTCCCGGGCGGTGTTCATGATCTTTTCCCGCTCCTTGGCGAGCAAAAGGCGCTCCGCCTCCAGTTCCGCAGAACGGATCTGCTCCGCCTCCGTCAGGATCGCACCGCTTTCCTGCTCTGCGCGGGTACGGATGGACGCGACGAAGGAATAAAGATGATCTTGCTCCGACATGATAATCACCATACCTTTCTTGGAATTTGTGCTGCAAGGCACAAATTGCGCGCGAAAAAAGCAACAAACAGAAAACAGCTTTTTCACGCTGTCCGCCCTTTTGGGACGGTCAAATCTTCACGCCGATGGCTTCCTGAATGTACCCGGTGATCTTGTCCGCATAAGCCGTTTCCCCCACATGGCGGTCCGGCACTTCCACGATCAGCGGGCGCTGACTGTGCAGACGGACGCGGTCCACCAACGCCTGCTGCATGGCGGCAAGGCGCGGGGAGATCATGACGATCCCCACCTCCGGATCCGCAATGGCCTGCTCCAACGCTTCCCGCACTTCTTCGGGGGTATGCGCCTCCGCCCCGGCGACGCCGGCGAGACGCATGCCCATCACGGTATCATGGGTATCCGCAATCAGCACGAAACGCATGATTACAGAGCCGTCAGCGCGGAAAGATCCGGCATTTGCAGAATGATCAGGAAGGCGATGATGAAGCCGTAAATAGCAACCGCTTCGCCCAGCGCCACGAAGATCATGGATTTACCGAAGGACTTCGGATCCTCCGCCACCGCGCCGATGGCCGCGGGCGCACCTGCGGAAAGCGCGATACCGGCGCCCAGAGCGGCAAGACCGATGCTCAAAGCGGCACCGATGAAGCCCAGACCGGCAGCAAGCCCCGCACCGGAGGAAGCGGTCTCGGTCGTTTCGGTAGAAACGGCCGGTTCACCCTCTGCGGGAACGGAATCTTCAGGTTCCGCGGCAGAAACCGCAAAGACCAGCGAGAAGCAGACCAGCAGTGCCACCGCAAGGGAGACAAACTGACGACGGAAGGCTTTTTTTCCGTTTCCGGTGCGTTTCATGGTGATCACGGCGATCACAACGGAGGCGACCAGCGCAAGCATCGGAAGCAAAACGGCAAGAATCGTAGTAAGCATGGCAAACAATCCTTTCTTTCTATGAACCTATTATCCTTCAAATTATCCTTCAAAAATTTTATTGACGGGCAGCCTTTTTCCCGCGGCGCAGTTTAGACGCCTTGGCGCGCTGCAGGACGGCGGGAGTGAATTGCTTGCCGTCCCCATCGTAAAACCGGCTGAACATCTCGTAAAACTCCAGACGAAGCACCTGGATCGCCACCAGAAGTCCTTCCAGCACGGTGACAAACAGATTGCCGATCACCATCATCACCACGCCCACGGCACCGCCTCCGACGATCTCCGACAGGGCGGTGAACGCCATCATCATGCCCGCGTGGATCAGCACGAACGCGCCCACACGCAGGAAGCTGAGGGTATTGGTAAAGTAGCTGAGGAAGACCTCGATGAGCTCAAAAAGATTTTCAATGACATAGTCCCCGACGGATTCTCCCAGCCGGAAGCCCTCCCCCCGCAGCATGGAATTGAGCGGTTTATGGAAGAAGATGAGGCATACCGGCAGAAGTATGCCTACAGGCACCAGCACAAAACCGGGAATCGGAACCGACAGATCAAAGACCTGCACGATCAAGCATAGCATGGAAACATACAGAAGGATCCCCGCAACACCGTTGGCGCCGAACAGGGCGTTGCCGTAGTTGCGTTTCTTGACGGACGAACGGATGCCGATGCACATGGCTGCCAGCAGCAGCAGGACGCCGATGCCGATGGAAAGCGCCAGCAGTGTGTTGGCATTGTCCATGACGGAAAACGGCTTTTCGGCAAGCCCTATGGCATGGTAGAGCGGGTCGAGGGCTTCTTCATACCCGAACACGCTCCCGAACAGGAAGCCGAAGACGGTTCCGCTGATCCCGCAGGGGATGAGGATCTTCCCCACAGGGTTGTGCATCAGGCGGTACATCAGGAAGCCGGCGACCGCAAGCAGGATCCCCTGCCCCACGTCGGCAAACATGATGCCGTAAAGCAAGGTATAGG
>JAFLUP010000002.1 GCA_022508745.1 Oscillospiraceae bacterium
TTCGAAAACGCGCTGATGGTGGATATGGCGCTGGGCTGCTCCACCAACAGTATGCTGCACCTGCCCGCCATCGCCCACGAGTGCGGCATCGAAATCAATCTGGACATGGCGAACGAAATCAGCGAGCGTACCCCCAATCTCTGCCACCTTGCCCCCGCGGGCAGGACGTATATCGAGGAACTGGATGAAGCAGGCGGCGTGTACGCCGTCATGAACGAGCTGTCCAAACGGTCCCTGCTGCACACCGATTGCCTCACGCTCACCGGAAAAACCGTGGGCGAGAACATCGAGAAGGCATACAATACCAATCCGGCGGTCATCCGCCCCATCGAAAGTCCGTACAGCGAGACCGGCGGTATCGCGGTGCTGCGAGGCAACCTCGCGCCGGAGGGCTGCGTGGTCAAGCGTTCAGCCGTGGCGCCGGAGATGCTGGTGCATGAAGGTCCGGCGCGGGTGTTCGACTGTGAAGAGGACGCGCAGGCTGCCATCAACGCCGGGGAGATCCGTCCGGGAGACGTGGTGGTCATCCGTTACGAGGGTCCGAAGGGCGGTCCCGGGATGCGGGAGATGCTCAACCCCACCTCCGCCATCATGGGTATGGGGCTGGGGAGCAGCGTGGCGCTGATCACCGACGGTCGGTTCAGCGGCGCCACCCGCGGCGCCTGTATCGGGCACGTTTCGCCGGAAGCGGCAAGCGGCGGTCCCATCGGGCTGGTAAAGGAGGGCGACCGCATCCGTATCGACATCCCCTCCCATACGCTGGAACTGCTGGTGGACGACGGGGAGCTGGAAGAACGCCGAAAGACCTTCGTCCCCCAAACCAAGGAGCTGACCGGCTACCTCAAGCGGTACGCTTCGCTGGTGGCGAGCGGCGCTTCCGGCGCGATCTTGCAGACGAAAGATTGAGCCATGAAAACCTTTTCACTTTCTCAATTGGCACTCCGCCTGCGGGGGCTGACCGTGTTCCGCTCGCTGACGGAGGATCCCGTCCTGCGCGCTCTCTCCGCCTGTCTGGAGGGGATGGCGTCCCTGCCGGAGGAGGACGCGGTCTCCGCTTACGCGGCGTTCGTTTCGGAACTGTACCGCGCTGGGACTTGCGACCTGACCGCCTATGTGCGGGAACGGGTCTGCGACGACGAAAACCCGTACGTTCGCTGCATTGCCGCCGGAAAAACGCCGCCGGATGCGCTGGAAACCTGCGTGGAGCAGGAACTTCTCACCCTGCAAGCCGTTTCCGCGATCACGCGGGAACAGCTTCTCGCGTTGCGGGGATGGACGACCGACCCGGACTTCCTGCCCGCATGGGAAACGGACGGATCCGCCGCAGAGGTGCTTCCCGCCCTCTATCGGGAGCGCATGGAGCAGATCGGGTGGCACGGGTACGGGATGTACGCCCGGTTCGTCATGTTCCGGCTGGGCGAGACCGGCGAAATTCAGCCGGTGCAAAGTCCGGATCCGGTGAAGCTGGAGGATCTGGTGGGCTACGCGCGGGAAAAGAAGATCATTCTGGACAATCTGCGCGCCCTGCTCGCAGGGAAGCCCGCCGCCAACGTGCTGCTCACCGGGGACGCCGGAACAGGGAAGTCCTCCACCGTCAAAGCGGCGGTCAATGCGCTGGCGGGAGAGGGATTGCGGATTCTGGAACTGCGCAAGGAGCAACTGCACTTCCTGCCGAAGGTGATGGGGGAGTTGCGGGGGAACCCGCTGAAGTTCGTCCTGTTCATCGACGACCTGTCCTTCTCCGGCGACGACGACAACTTCGGCGCGCTCAAGGCGATGTTGGAGGGCTCCGTTTCCGCCAAGTGCAGGAACGTGGTCATTTACGCCACCGGCAACCGGCGGCATCTGGTCAGAGAGCGTTTTTCCGATCGGGAAGGAGACGACGTCCACCGCAATGACACCATGCAGGAGATCCTTTCCCTTTCCGAGCGCTTCGGCATCCTCGTGACCTTCTCCCGCCCGGATAAGGCGACCTATCTGGAGATCGTCCGCCGGCTTGCGGAGGCGGAGGGACTTTCCTTCGAGGAGGAAGCGCTGTTCGAGGAAGCGGAACGCTTCGCCCTGCATCGCGCCTGCCGTTCCGCCCGCGCCGCCCGGCAGTTTGTGGACAGTTTACGGGCGAAAAGCGAGGAATAAACGCTGTAACGGATGCAGAGGTATTGACAACGCGGGATCCGCATGCTATACTGACCTGAAAGAGTGGTAAAAGTGGCTTGCGCGTTCCCTGCGGTGTGTCAATGCCTCTTTCTTTTTTCCAAAGGGGGAGTTTTATGAAACGGATCCGTTTTCTTTCGTGGACGTTGTCGCTTTGTCTGCTGTTTTCCGCCACGGCTTGCAACCGGATGGAGGATCCGGATCTCCCCAGCGAAACGGAAAGCGTTTCGGGGCCGCGCGAACCGGATAAACACGGCGTGTGGTACATGGAGGATTTGATCGCGCTTGACCGCGGCTTTTCCGTCGAAGGACTGTACGGAAAACCGTCGGAGACATTGAAGCGGACGGATCAGCCGGCGAGCTACCAAAATGCGATCGGCGGCGCGCTGGATACCGGCGCGGAGATCTATCTGACGCTCAACCATAGCCTGATGGCGCTCCCGATCGTCTACAACAAAAGCGCCGGAACCTTTTCCCTCGCGTGCGTCGATCCCCTGTGCGAACACGATTCCGAGAATTGCATCTGGAACGGAAGCTCCATCTTTCCCGGCGGCGACAAGCTGATCTTTGTCATGCACAACGATACGCCGGAAAGTTCATGGGAAGGGCTCTATGTCTGCGATCTGACCGGAAGCGACCCGCAAAAGGTGTACGAAAACAACGGGGAAGGGATGATCAGTTTCAAAGCCCGCAGCGGAGACTACCTGTTTTTCTCCGAGGGACGGTTTGACCCGGAGCAGGGGGATACCTACGTGCATTACCCGCTTCTGCGGATCCCCATCGACGGCGGCGACGCGGAGATCGTCATGGAGGATACGTCCTATCATCAGTATTTGGCGTTCGACGAGGGAAGAAAGTTGCTGGACGTAGATCCGGAGGATGAAAACTGCTATATTTACGACATCAAAACAGAGAAAAGGACTTTGTTCGGCAGCGGGATCATCCCCTACGCGGTTTACGAGGGGTGGATCTACTATATCGCCGAGGACGGACTCTACCGCGCACTGGAAACGCAGCTGGATTGGAATATGAAGGTGCTGGGGAACGAGGCTTACAGCAGATGGGACACCCGCTTTTCCGGGTACCGGATGTATTATCTTCATAAAACGGTGTTTTCGGAAAGCGAGACGTACGGGACCTACTACCAATACGAGCTGTATTCCGCGGGGCTGAACGGCGGCGACCGGCAGCTGATCAGAATCTTCGAAGGGGACGACGGCATCCCGGTTCGGGTCCACGATTTTTGGACGGACGGGAAGCTGCTGTTGGTGAATTACGAGCAGTATTGGAACTTTAAAAACGAGTTCAACTCGAAGTTTTCCGGGACCGCCGCTTCCAGCAGCAGGCCGACGACCTATGCGCTCATCGACCTTTCCACCGGCGAACAGGTTTTGTTTTCTTCCGACTATCGGAATATGCTTGCGCATTTTTATCAGAGTTAAAAGGGCATGAGAAGGCAAATGCGCGGCAGATTGCTTTTTTCCACTAGAGAACGGTTGAATCTCTCCTTTAAGAGCCGAAAAGAGTAAGATTTGCTCGCAAAAACCTTCCGAAAACCCCTTGACAAACCCAAAAAGCTGTGCTATAATACCCAAGCCGCATGTATGGGGCTTTTTCGAAACGCGCGGGAAAAGCGCGTGCCTCTGTCAGCGAGACTTACGGAAAGTGAGGGAATTCGTGTATGTACGCAGTCATTCAAACCGGCGGAAAGCAGTATAAGGTTTCCGAAGGCGACGTGATCTTCGTGGAGAAGCTGGGCGTGGAGGAAGGCACCGAGTACACCTTTGATCAGGTGCTCGCCATCTCCGGCGCAGACGGCTTCAAGGTCGGCGCACCCACTGTTGCGGGCGCTACCGTCAAGGCCACCGTCGTCAAGAACGGCAAGGGCAAGAAGATCCGCGTCTTCAAGTACAAGCCCAAGAAGAACGAGAAGAAGACCATCGGTCATCGTCAGCCTTACACCAAGCTGCAGATCCTGGCGATCAACGGTTAAGGCCGTTTTCACAGTATGATCCACGCAGTATTCAAAAAGGAAGGTTTTACCCTTTCCGGGCACGCAGGGTATGCGGATGCAGGCATGGACATCGTCTGTGCCGCGGTCAGCGCCATGGCAAATCTGGTCTGCAACGCGGCGGAATCGTTCGGCGCGCAGGCGGAGATTCGTGCGGAGGAAGAGGGTGCGAGGCTTTCCTACCGGCTCACCGAAGGGTGTGAAGAAGCCGAAAAGCTGCTTGCGGTATTCCGCGAGGAGCTGCGGGAGCTGGAAACCCAGTACCCGAAGAACATTCGGGTAGAAATTCAATGAAAAGGAGTAACTCTCATGCTTAGATTGTCTTTGCAGTTCTTTGCACATAAGAAGGGCGTCGGTTCTACCAAGAACGGTCGTGACAGCGAGTCCAAGCGGCTCGGCGTGAAGAAGCAGGACGGGCAGACGGTCGTCGCGGGCAACATCATCGTTCGTCAGCGCGGCACCTCCATCCATCCGGGCGAGGGCGTCGGGCGCGGCTCGGACGATACCCTCTTTGCGCTGGTTGACGGCGTTGTGAAGTTCAAGCCCATCGCCGGCGGCAGAAAGAGCGTTTGCGTGCTCTCTGCCGAAACGCGCTGAAACAGCGGGAAAATGACGTAAAATCGCCCTCCTTTTGCAAAAGAAGGGCGATTTTTCATCGGAAAACGGTTGGGAGGTTTGATTGCCGTGTTCATGGATCAGGTCGAAATCTACGTCAAAGCCGGGAAGGGCGGAAACGGCTGCGTTTCCTTCCGCCGGGAAAAATATGTCTCCCACGGCGGTCCGGACGGCGGGGACGGCGGCAAGGGCGGCAGCATCGTGTTTGTTGCGGACGAGGGGAAGAACACCCTGCTGGACTTCCGCTTCCGCCGCAAGTTTGCCGCGGAGGACGGGAGCGACGGCGCTTCCCGCAAGTTCATGGGGAAATACGGCAAGGATCTGGAGATCCCGGTCCCGCCGGGAACGGTCATCCGGGACGCGGAGAGCGGTCTTGTCATCAAGGATATGAGCGACTGCGAGAAGTTCGTGGTGGCGAAAGGCGGCAGAGGCGGCTGGGGGAATACCCACTTCGCCACCGCCACGCGGCAGGTACCCCGTTTTGCCAAAGAAGGGCTGCCGGGAGAGGAACGCAAGCTGAAGCTGGAGCTGAAAATGCTTGCGGACGTGGGCTTTGTGGGCTACCCCAACGTGGGGAAATCCACGCTGCTTTCGGTCATCAGCGCCGCCAAGCCGAAGGTCGCGAATTACCACTTTACGACACTCGCCCCCAATCTCGGGGTGATCTCCGCGTACGGCAAAAGCTTTGTCGCGGCGGACATTCCCGGTCTGATCGAGGGCGCGTCGGAAGGGGCGGGGCTGGGGCACGATTTCCTGCGGCACGTGGATCGTTGTCGGCTGCTGCTGCACCTGTTCGATCTGTCCGGCTCGGAGCGTCCCGACCCGCTGGAGGATATCAAGCGGATCAACGAGGAATTGGAAAAATACAGCCCGGCGCTGGCTTCCCGCCCGCAGATACTGGTGGGAAATAAGATCGATCTGGGCTACGATGAGGAGAAATACAAGGAAATTCAGGACTACGCGGCCTCCCGCGGCTGGGAGCTGTACCTGATCGCCGGGGAGATTCACGAGGGCGTGGACGAGCTGATGCTCGCCACCGTGCGGCAGCTGGAGCAGCTTCCGCCCATCAAGATCTATGAGCCGGAATTCGTGCCGGAAGCCCCCAAACGGGAGGACTACCACGTCACGATCACGCGGACCGGCGACGTCTTCGAGGTGGAAGGCGCATGGCTGGAGAAGCTCATCGACAAAACCGATTTCGATAGCTACGAATCCCTGCAGTATTTCCAACGCGTCCTGCGGGAAAAGGGCGTCATTCAGGCGCTGGAAGACGCGGGAATCGACGAAGGCAACACGGTCTGTATGTACGGTTTAGAATTCGATTTCCTGTTCTAAAACTCCGTCTCGATCACCTTTTCACATCCGTCCGGCGAGTAGCGCCAGTAGTCGATGTGGTCGATCTCGGGGTATTCGTAGCGATTCATGACCCCATCGCCCTCGCAGACGTCGATGATGGCCAGCTTGACCTTCATCTTCTGTGGCAGGATGTTCTTGATGTAGACGGCGGCATGCTGTCCGGCGCGGACGTCCGCCTTGCACTCCGCCAGCCCTGCGAGGTTGGGGGAGAGTTCCACGAAGATGCCGTAGTTTTCCACGCTGCGGATGATCCCGGCGGCGGTCTGCCCCGGCTCGAACCTCTCCGCGTTTTCCTCCCAGGTGCCCAGAAGCTCCCGGTGGGTCAGGGTGATGCGCCCGGTTTCGTCCGCAGGGTGTTTGATGACCGCGCGGATCTGCTGCCCGACGGCAAAGCGTTCCCGCGGATGGTTGATGCGGGAAACCGACATACAGTCGATGGGCATGAGGGAGATCAACCCGCAGCCGATGTCGCAAAACGCGCCGAAGGGGTCCAGATGGGTCACTTTGGCGTCGATCACGTCTCCGGCGATGAGCTTTTCTGCGAAGTGATGGGTACATTCCCGTTGGGCTTCCCTGCGGGAGAGGATGGGAACGGGCATGCCGTCCCCGCCGGTCCGCAGATCGGTGATGCGGAAGCAGACCGGCTTTCCCACCCGGGAGATGATGGCGATGTCCTTGACCTCCGCGTCCCGGGCGTAGACACATTCTTCCCGGGGCATGATGCCCTTGAAGCCGCCCACGGAGACGTGCAGATTGCGGTCGCCGTCGCAGAGGAAGCTGCGTCCCTCTAAAATGACGCCGTTTTCCATGGCGGAGCGCAGCCCCTCCAAAGTGGAGGTATAGAAGCGGTTTTCCTCGGTGTGCAGGAAGCCGCCTTCACAGACGTATGGATTCTCGATCTGTTTCATTTTGGTCTTTCCTTTCCGGCCGCCCCGGGGCGCGCCGAGGGCTTGTTTTGTATTTCATTGTATGAGTACGGGAGGCAGCGTATGATTGAAAAGCTGCGGGAAATCGAAAAAAGATACTGCGAAGTGGAGGAACAGCTCTCGGATGCGGGAGTGGTTTCCGACATGGAGCGCTATAAGGCGCTGGCGAAGGAATACAAGGAGCTTGCGCCGCTGGTAGAGCGTTACCGGGCATACGCAAAGGCGGAAGGCGACCTGCGGGAAGCGGAAGCCCTGCAAAGCGACGGGGACGAGGAACTGCGTCTGCTTGCCGACGAGCAGGCGGCGGATGCGTGGGAAGCGATGGAGTCCCTGCGGGAGGAGCTCAAGCTGTTGCTGCTCCCGAAGGATCCGGACGACGACAAGAACGTGGTGGTGGAGATCCGCGCGGGCGCGGGGGGCGAGGAAGCGGCGCTGTTTGCCGCCGTCCTTTACCGGATGTACAGTATGTATGCCGATTCCCACCGTTTCTCTCTGGAGCTTGCCTATTGCAACGAGACGGAGCTGGGCGGGATGAAGGAAGTTTCCTTCCTTATGAAAGGAGAGGGCGCCTACGCGCGCATGAAGTACGAAAGCGGCGTGCATCGGGTACAGCGGGTGCCGGAGACGGAGTCGCAAGGGCGCATCCAGACCTCTACGGCGACGGTGGCGGTGCTGCCGGAATCCGAGGAAAGCACCTACGAACTGAACATGGAGGATCTGGAGATCACCACCCATAAAAGCTCCGGCGCGGGCGGGCAGCACGTCAACAAGACGGAGTCCGCCATCCGCATCCTGCATAAGCCCACCGGTCTTGTGGTGGATTGCCAGAACGAGCGCAGCCAGGTGCAGAACAAGGCGAAGGCCATCGAGATCATGAAAGCCCGCCTTGCCGCCATGGAAAAGCAAAAGGCGGAGGACGCGCAATCCTCCGCGCGGCGCAGCCAGATCGGCACCGGCGACCGCTCCGAGCGCATCCGGACGTATAACTATCCGCAGGGACGCGTCACGGACCACCGCATCGGGCTTTCCCTGTACGACCTGCCGGGCTTCCTCAACGGGAACATCGACGGCATGATCGACGCCCTCGCCACTGCCGACCGCACCGCTCAACTGGGAAAGAGCGAAGCGTAAAAAGGGGAAGGCAATGGACTATATTTCGTACATCAGATCGAAAGTCGGGCATGATAAAATCTTTTTGAATTGTGTTGGAGCGGCGATCGTGGATGACGCCGGAAAGGTACTTTTGCAGAAGCGGTCCGACCGAAAAATGTGGGGATTTCCCGGCGGCGTTATGGAATTGGGAGAATCCTTTACCGACGCTGTCAAGAGGGAAGTAAAAGAAGAAACAGGTTTGATCGTCGAGGTTGAACGGCTGTTGGGCGTTTACTCTGCCTATTCGGATGAATTTCCCAACGGCGATCAGGCGCAGCCGATCCTGCTTTTTTTCCTTTGCAAGGCGAAAGCGGGGGAACTGTCTGTCGATGATGAGGAGACATTAGAATTGCGGTATTTCGGGAAGGACGAAATGCCTCAATTGGTGAACCGGATGCACATCGATATGTTCCATGATTTATTTCAAGGCGGAGATCAAGTCGTCATATCCTGACCGGCACGAAGAATCCGAAGCGGATCTGATGAACGTGCATGAAGGGTGTGCAATCTTTTTTTGTTCTCCCCCTTGACAGGTTTTCGATCGGATGGTAAAATGTGCTGGAAAAGAGTATTGGGAGAGAACACACCATGTATAAATACGAAACTCACCTGCATACAAGCCCTGTCAGCGCATGTGCGCGGGCGTCGGTACGGGATACCGTACAGTTCTATAAGGACATGGGCTATGACGGTATTTTTATCACCAATCATTTCTTGCCTATGATCGGGGAAGATAAATCCTATGAAGAGAGGATCGAATATTTTTGTTCCGATTATGAGGAAGCGGTTAAAATCGGGAAGGAGCTGGGGATCAAGGTTTTTTTCGGCTTGGAGACCGGTTACGGTGGGGCAGATTTCTTGGTATATGGGCTGGACAAGGAATGGTTCCTGCAACACCCGCAGATCCCGCAGATGCGAAAAAGCGAGGAGCTGGCCCTTTACATGGAAAACGGTGCTTTGGTCGTCCATGCGCATCCCTTCCGGGATGATTCCTATATCGACCATATTCGTTTGTTCCCCAAACGTGTGCACGGTGTCGAGGTGATCAACGCGAACAGAACCGAGTTCATTAACGAAATGGCAAGGCAGTACGCGGAAAACTACCGGCTTCTGCCCTTCGCCGGCAGCGACAACCACGTTGCGCATCACCAGAAAAAATTGGCGGGGATGCAGTCCGCCGAGCCGATCATGGATGAGCAGGATTTTGTGACCCGGGTGAAAAACGGGGAGTTGGAGATCTTCTTTACCGAAAGAGAATAACGCGTTGCGCGTTCGTTGCATGAAAAAACCGGGGAATTCCCCGGTTTTTTGATTTCTGTTTTTTAATAATAAAACGGATAAAGCAGAAGCGAGCAGATACAGAACGCGGCGGTGCCGCAAAGCAAGACGGACTTCAGAAGGACCGAGAGCCGATCGCGGCGTTCCTCCAGACGGCGCAGGGCGGCGCCGAAAAACACTGCGCCGATCAGCAGCGTCGGCACGATATAGCGGAAATCCATGGAGCAGAAATGCGGGAAAGCGAAGCAGAAGCGCACGTAGCTGACCAGCATGGTGAGCCAGTACAGCAGGAAGAACAGCAGCGGCAGACGTCCGAACCCGTTTTGCGCCAGAAACGCATCCTCGGGGGAGGCTTCCTCCGACGCGACCCGCGGGAAGTGGGTGCGGAAGAAGGAAACGACGCTGGTCACCGCTCCCGAGATGGAGCCGACGATGAGGGCGGCGTTCCCGTAGAACAGCAGGGTGCCGACGGCGTCGTATGCGTGGGACCTCGTCCAGTTGCTGTATTCCCCGAACAGCGACATTTTCTGGATCGCCAGCGGGATGCAATGCTCATAGTATTCCGCTTTGTTCACACCGGCTCGCATGGGGAATACGCCGTAATCCGAAAGGGAGCCGAAGTCGAAAAAGCGGGAAAACGTGGAATAGTTGCCCAAATACTGCTTCGAATTGTCGCTCAAGCGGGGAACATAGGTCAGCGGCATCTGATACAGCAGGTAGTTGCGTACCTGCCAGCCGATCCCCAGCGGGATGCAAATGCAGCCGAACAGGGCAAATTGCAGCAGCAAACGGCCTTTGCCCTGCCATCCCCATCCTTTGGTTTTGATGAATTGGATCAGGAACAGCACCGCCACCGCCGGCGCGATGATTCCCGTCGCCAGTTTTGCCAGCATCCCGCAGCCGATGCAGAGCGCCAGCGCGGCGATACGGGGAAAGGTCGGCTTTTTCAGCCATTCCAGCATCGTCCAGACCGCGAGCAGACAGAACATGACGCTCATACAGTCGTTGTTGATGCTGCCGGACAGCAGGAAAAAGGTGGGATGGAACGCCAGCAGGCAAAGAGGCGCAAACAGCGCCGTGTTCCGCAGCCCGACCAGCTTCAGCACGCGGTAGGAAGCGTAGAGGGCGACCATTGAGTAAAACAGCGTCAGGATTTGCAGGTTCTCCGTGGCCGCCTCAAAGGAAATGCCCATCGCTGTCTGGAATTTCAGCCAGAGGGCGCAGACGATGTGATGCAGCGGCGGATGGTAGAACTGCCAGTCCCAAACCTCCTCGCCGGGCAGCTTGCCGTTCTCCAACAGGTAGAGGATATAGCCGCTATGCCCGTTGTTGTTGAGGCTTTCGAAGGAGGAGACGTCGTGTTGGTTGGTTCCAACGGTGATCAGCAGGATATAGCACAGCCTTGCGGCAAATGCCATCAGAAACAGCAGCGCCACCAGCCTGCCTTCCGTCAGCGTGCCGGAAAACTTCCAGTAGACGGCGAACACGCCGCAGAGGAAGAGGGCGCAGGCGAGCAAAAGGGGAAACAGGTGTCCCGGTTTCTTCACCGACGCACCGGCAAACCCGCCCGCTATCGAGAGCAGAAACAGACATACCGTGCAGATCGCACCGCTTTCCGTCAGCGCCTTCGCCCTTTTTTGAAGATTCAATTCCCCCATAAGTTGCCCCATTCTATTTCAATCGTGAAAAGCGTTTCTGAAAATGCTTGTAGAATGTCAAATTATCGTACATTCTCGAAAATCAGAACGTGCGCAAACTACAATAAAAAACCATTTGCGGTGGCAGAAGATACGAGAGCACGTTGTGCTCTCGTATCGCGCGGACCCGCAAATCCCTTACGGTTCCGCGATGTGTCAAGACGCTTCGCGTCGTGCGAAGCATTTTGGCGCGAAGGCGCGAGCGTACGGAACCGCAAATCGTTGTAACGAACGCAGTGAGTTGCAACGGGAATTTAGATACCCGCGATGGCGAACAGATAATTCTCGCTGCCGTCAAAGGCGATGGAAAACTTGCAGATGGCGACCGCGCCCAATCGGGAGAGCAGTTTGCCGTTTTCCACCACGGAGAAGGAGGGGAAGTCCGCAAGGGTCTTGCCCACACACTTGACGTACGCTTCTTTGCGGGTCCAGACCTTGAGGAAACGCAGCTTCTCTTCCCCGATGGAAGCGCCGTCCCGGACGTATTCCGTCTCTTCCCCGGAGAAAAAGCGTTCCGCCATCAGCAGGAAATCGGCTTTGCTCTTTTCGCAGCGGGGGAGATACTCCCCGTCGATGCCCACCGGCGTATCCTGCAGGACCACCAGCATTTTATCCCCCGTGGTGGTGACGGAGAGGAACTTCGGCGGTTCACAGCCTTGCAGAGAGGGAGCGCCTTTCTCGGAGTAGACCACCTGCACGGTTTCGTCGTTCAGGTATTCCTGCACCGCCTTCTGTACGGTTTCGTGCCGAACCTCCTGCTCCGGAGCGTTCTCCAGAATGAAACATTTCAACGCCATGGTGATATTCTTTCCTTTCCTTGTAAAGACGGACTATTCCGCCGTTTCCGGTGCCGTTTCCGGCTCCTCTGCGGGCGTTTCTTCCGGCGCTTTTTCCTCTTTCTTCTTGCTCAAAGCGTCCTTGATACGGGCGATCAGGTCGGGAGCGCGGTCCATGAGGGATTGCGCGCCGTCGATGGCCCTGTCGATGGGATTGGGCTTGGGCGCGTATGTATCCGGCTGCTTCAGATCCAGCAGCGTGACCTCGCCTTCCGCGGAGACCACGAGGAAGCCCAGAGGCGTGACGGAAATGCCCGCGCCGCTGCCGCCTGCGAACAACGGCTGATCCGTCGCTTTGGGTGCGCGGTCGCTGCCGCCGGTAGCAAAGCCTACGCTGACCTTGGAGAAGGACACGATGGTCACACCGTTGGGCAGCGTGACCGGCTCTCCGATCACCGTATTGACATCCGCTACTGAATGTACGCTCTGGATGGCTTCTTCGATCAACTTTTTCATGGGAGTATCCATTTCAACATACCGTACCTTTCTTTATCCGTCTGTTTCCGGGGAGACAGTTTTTTGTTTCTCTGCTTGCTTGGCTTGTTTTTTTGCTTCCTTCTCGGCTTTTTTTGCCTCTTTTTTCGCTTCTTTTTCGGCCTTTTTGGCTTCCTTCTTGGCCTTCTTTTCTTCCTTTTTCGCCTTTGCTCCCGCCAGATATGCCTTCAGCAGGGAGAGGGCGCGGATGAGGGAGCGGGTGGAGCACAGAGCGATCCAGTAGATCCGCCAGATCCGTATGGAAATGCAGAACTCCGCGTCTACTTCCGGTTTTTCCGCCAGAAAATCACATTCTACGCCCACATTCACCCGGTCTTTCCGTACCCGGTGCGCCTGTGTGGCGAGGGAATAGAGGGGTTCCACCAGCGTGCATACCGCGCCGTATTCCATTGCGGTGGTGGCGGCGTCCCCCGAGGCGACCAGCACCCGCAGGCGCAGCTCCTCGATCTTCAGGTGCCGCTTGAAGCCGCGCACCAACCCCAGCAACAGGTCGCGGAAGGAGGCGATCACGGCGGTCAGCGGCGGCTGTTCCTTGACTTTTCCCGGCTTCTTCGGCTTTTTTTCTTTCTTTTTCTTCTTTTTGGGCTTCTTTTTCTTACCCTCGGTTGCCGGCTTTTCCTCTTTGGGCTTTTCCTTTTTCGGACCGCCCAGCAGCTTCAGCTTGATGGGTCCGATACCTATGATCAGCAGCGGGCTGTCGCAGTACGCGGCGCGCACGGAGAGCTTGAGGGTGCCCGCCAGACACAGGATGAACAGCAGAAAGCCGAGGATGCCCAGCAGAATATACAGAGCGATCATACCGGTTCTTCTTCCGCGGTTCCCGCCTGCGGGGGTTCCGCTGCCGTTTCCTGCGGGGGCTGATCATCCTGGAAGGACAGCTGATCCGCCGGGATGCTCGTGCCTCCCGCCAGCTCCGCAGGAAGGATGGTTTCCGGCAGGTCTTGCAGGGAATCCAGCCCGAAACAGCGAAGAAAGGCTTCCGTGGTACCGAACAGGGTCGGGCGCCCGGGAGCGTCCAGCACGCCCCGTTCCGCGATCAGCCCCTTGTCGCACAGGGAGGAAACGATGGAGGAGCTGTCTACCCCTCGCACCATCTCGATAAAGGAGCGGGTGACCGGCTGGTTATAGGCGACGATGGCCAGAACCTCCAGCGCCGCTTTGGAAAGCGGAGGAGACTTGCGCAGTTCCAGCGCTTTTTTGACGGTTTCCGCCACGAAAGGCTTGGTGCAGAGCTGGTACGCCGTTTCCACACGGATGAGCTGGATGCCCCGCTCGCCCGCGTCCAGCGCTTCCCGCAGCTTGTCCGCCGTGTGTGTCAGCTCCTCCGCCGTCAGCCCCAGCAGTTCCCGCAGACGTTCGCTTTCCACGGGTCCGCCGCAGGCGAACAGCACCGCTTCCAATGTCGCAAGGGTTTCATTGGGGATATGTATGGTGCCGGACATGACATTCGCCGTCCTTTCTTCTTAAAATTCCGCTTCCAATGCCTCGTTCCCGTCGCCTGCCGCGTCGCTCGCGGCGCTGGAGAGCCAGATCAGTTCCCCTTCGCCGCGTACCACATCCACCTGCCCGAAGCGCACCGCTTCCAGCACGGAAAGGAAGATGGCGACGATCTCCCCGCGGGAGTGAACGTCGGAAAACAGGCTGTCGAAGGTGACCCGTGGGAAGCGGGCGAGGGTCTGATGGAGCCATTCCATCTTTTCTTCGACGGTATAATACCGCTCCTCCTTTAAATCACGGAAGAGCTTGACTTCGGTCTTTTGCAGTTTTTCCAATGCCAGCCGTTCCGCGATGCGGGCGAAGGCTTCCGTCAGCAGCGCGGCGGCGTGTTCCCGGTGATAGGTCGGGTCGGTGATCTCGTCGGCAGGCTTGGGGAAGCGGTCGTAAAACTGCGCGGAACGCTCCTGCAGGAACGCGGCGACCTGTTGGGCGCGGCGATGCTCCAAAAGCGCATCTACCAGCGGTTTCCGGGGATCCTCCTCCCCTTCCTTCTGGGGCAGGAGCATCCGGCTTTTGATGAGCATCAGCTCCGCCGCCATCACCAGGAATTCCCCGGCGATCTCCATATCCATCTTCTGCATGGCGTCCAGATAAGCGTTGTACTGCTCCGCGATCTGGGCGATGGGGATATCGAAAATATCCAGTTTGTGTTTGGTGATCAGAGCCAGCAGCAGGTCCAGTGGACCTTCGTACTGCTCAATTTTCAACTGTAATTCCATTTTATATCCATCCGAACAGCAGATCGCCGAGACTGAGGATGCCGGAAACGATGGTGCCCCGCAGCCAATTAAAGGGGTACCATATGGTGTCATAGAGGGTGTTGCTGAACCAAGAGATCGCAATGAGCCCGAGGAAGATATATTGCGTATACCGCCGCACTTGCAGGTACCTCGCCGCCGTGTTGGGAGGCAGGAAGGACACCAGAATATTGGAGCCGTCCAGCGGGGGCAGTGGGATGAGGTTGAATAACGCCAGACCGACGTTCAGGAGCATGAAGATCTCCAGCATGATGCTGATGACGTTGGGCGCGTTGACCCGTAATCCGGCTCCCGGCAGCAGGAAGGGGAAAATACCGAATGACATCAGCAGCCGCAGAAGCAGCCCTGCGAACAGTGCCAGCAGCAGGTTTGTGGCGGGACCGGCAAAGGAGACCAGTGCCATATCCCGGCGAGGCTTGCGGAGCCTGCGGGGGTTGACCGGCACCGGTTTTGCCCAGCCGAACCCCACCACCAGCATCATCAGAAAGCCCACCGGATCCAGATGCGCCATGGGGTTGAGGGTCAGCCTGCCCAGCTGCTTTGCCGTGGGATCCCCCAGCCAGCTTGCCACCAGCCCGTGTGCCACCTCGTGGCAGATTAGCGCCAGCAGGATGCAGATCAGATAGAGGAACAGCATGGCCATGCCGAGTCTCATATCGTCTTTTCCGTAGACGTTCAGAATGTTGACAAGCATCTCGCTTTTCCCTTTCCTTTTGCGGTGTTACTTGACGCGGATCATGGATTCCTTCCAGTAAGCGGGAGGTTCCAGACCCATCATGGTCGCGACGGTGGCGGCGATGTTCGCCAGACCGTATTTGCCCTCGACGCACTCGTAGTTGTCGCGGTAGAAATTGTCATAGATATAGCAGGGCACCGGGTTGAGGGTGTGGCTGGTCTTGGCCTTCGGCACCCCGTCGGAGGAATACTTGGGTTCTCCGGTTTTCTTGTCGATCTCGTACATCTCGTCCGCGTTGCCGTGGTCTGCCGTGATGATGGCGATACCGCCCACCTCGTCCACCACCTTGAGGATGCGGGCGAGGCAGAGATCCAGCGCTTCCATGGAGATGCGGGTTGCCACGAAGGAGCCGGTATGCCCCACCATGTCCCCGTTGGGGAAGTTGACTCGCAGATAGCCGAATTCGCCGGAACGCAGCTTCTCGATGAGCACGTCGGTGATCTCCGCGCACTTCATCCAGGGGCGCTGCTCAAACGGAACGATGTCCGAGGGGATCTCGATATATTCTTCCAGTTCTTCGGAGAATTTGCCGGAACGGTTGCCGTTCCAGAAATAGGTGACGTGCCCGAACTTCTGGGTTTCGGAGAGGGCGAGCTGCTTGACCCCGTGTTGGACAAGGAATTCGCCCATGGTGCCGGTGATCTCCGGCGGGGAAACCAGATAACGGGAGGGAATGTGGGCGTCGCCGTCGTATTCCACCATGCCGGCGTACAGCACATCCGGCACGCGGACGCGGTCGAAGCGGTCAAAGTCCTTGCCGCCCTCGAAGGCGCGGGAGATCTCGATGGAGCGGTCGCCCCGGAAGTTGAAGAAGATCACGGCGTCGCCGTCCTCCACGGTGCCTACCGGTTTGCCGTCTTTGGCGATGACGAAGGGGGGCAGATCCTGGTCGATGGCAGAGGTTTCCGCACGCAAGGTCTGGATGGCTTCCGTGGCGGAAGCGAAGGTGCGTCCCTCTCCGAGGACATGGGTGTGCCAGCCCTTTTCCACCATGCCCCAGTTGGCTTCGTAGCGGTCCATGGTGATCTGCATCCTGCCGCCGCCGGAGGCGATGCACACGTCAAATGTGCCGTCCCGCAGTCCGGCAAGGAATTCTTCAAAGGGGGTGACATATTCCAGCGCGGAGGTTTCCCCGACGTCCCGTCCGTCCAGCAGGATATGGATGCGAACCCGGGAGACGCCCTCCGCCTTTGCCTGCTTTACCATGGCGCGGAGGTGTTCCACGTGGGAATGGACGTTGCCGTCGGAGAACAGGCCGAGGAAGTGCAGCGTGCCCTTCGTTTCCTTTACGCGGGCGGTGAGCGCCTTCCATGCGTCGGATTGGTAGATTCTGCCGCTTTCGATGGCGCTGTTTACCAGTTTTGCACCCTGCGCAAAGACCTGCCCTGCGCCCAGCGCGTTATGACCGACTTCGGAGTTGCCCATGTCGTCGTCCGAAGGCAGACCCACGGCGGTCCCGTGGGCTTGCAGCAAGAAGCGGGGATAGCTGGTCTCCAGCAGATCCAGCGTGGGAGTGTATGCGGCGCGCACCGCGTTGCCCGCCGTGCGTTCCGTGTAGCCGACGCCGTCCATGACGATGGTCAGGATCGGGCGGTTCTGTCCGTCAAAAATAGAACGGTTTTCTGTGTTTTGTGCTTGTGTTGCCATGAATGATTACCTGTGCTTCCTTTGTGATAAATCTATACAGATGATAGTATACCACAAACGGCTCCCGCTTGTCAAACCTTTTTTCCTTTTATTTTGAAGAAATGAGAGAAACGGAAAGCCTTTTTTGATTGACAATCCGAAAAAAATATGGTATAGTAAACTGAATGAATGGGACGAAAGGTATGACCAAGGCATGGCAATCACGAGACGGGAATCCAGAGAGCAGGCGGTGTGCTGCCTGTATGAATATGAGGTGCAGCCGGAAAAGACGGTGGCGGAGATCGCGGAGGCTGCCGCCGAGCAGCGGGGGCAGGAGATGAGTCCCTTCGCCCGGCTGATCGCGGAAACGACGGTGCGGAATCTGGCGGAGATTGACGAAAAGATCGCCGTTTCTTCGGACAATTGGCGCTTTGGGCGGATCGGGAAGGTGTCCCTCGCCATTCTGCGTCTCGCCGTGTGCGAGCTGTGCTTCCTGCCGGAGCCCACGCCGGAGGAGATCGCCGTCAATGAGGCGCTGGAGCTTGCCCGGCTGTTGGACACGGACAAAGCCATCCCGTACATCAACGGGGTTCTGGCAAAGGTCATCAAGGACAGAACATAACCATTTTTCCCAAAGGAAGGGTCTATCAACCATGCAGACGCTGACGGTGGAACAGCTGAATACCTACATCCGGGATTACCTCGCGGGTGCGCCTCTGCTTGCGCAGGTGGCGGTACGGGGGGAGCTTTCCAACGTGCGGGTGTACGGCGGGAGCGGGCACATTTACTTTACGTTAAAGGACGAGAAGTCCGCCATTCCCGCCACCATGTTCGGCGGCGCGGGAAAACTGGAGTTCCGCCCGGAAAACGGCATGAAGGTGCTGTGCGTAGGGCGTGTCTCCGTCTTTGTGCGGGACGGGCAGTATCGGTTTTACGCGGAAAGCATCGAGCCGGACGGCATCGGTTCGCTGGCGGCGGCGTTTGAACAGCTCAAGCGCAAGCTGGAAGCGGAGGGGCTGTTTGACCCCGCCCATAAGAAGCGCATCCCGAAGATCCCCTTCCGGGTGGGCGTCATCACCGCGGAAAACGGCGCGGCGGTGCGGGACATCATCAACGTGACCCAGCGGCGCTTCCCGCCGGCGCAGATTCTGCTGGCTCCGGCGACGGTGCAGGGACCCACGGCGCCTGCCGAGCTGATCCGGGCGCTGCATCTGCTGGACGACGGGCGCTGCGATGTGATCCTGATCGGGCGGGGCGGCGGTTCCATGGAGGACCTCTGGTGCTTCAACGACGAACAGTTGGCGCGGGAGATCTTCGCCTGCCGGACGCCCATCATTTCCGCCGTGGGGCATGAAACGGATTTCACCATTTGCGATTTCGTCGCTGATCTGCGGGCGCCAACGCCCTCTGCCGCCGCGGAGCTGGCGGTGCCGGACGTGCGGGAATTGCTTCGCAAATTTGACAACCTGCAAAACCGTCTCACCGGTCTGGTGGGCACGCGGCTGCAGCTTCTTTCCCAGCAGTTGCAGGCGCTGGCGTCCCGTCCGGTCCTCGCGTCGCCGCAGGCATATCTGGACGACAAGCGGATGGGACTCGCCCAGACGGAGGAGCGTCTCCACCGGGCGGTGGAGCTGTTTCTGGAACGCCGGGAGCAACGGCTGCACGTTCTGGAGGAAAAGATCCGCACCCTCAACCCGCTGGCGGTGCTGGAACGGGGCTACGCCGTGGTGTACGACGAAGCGGGAGGCATTTTGCGGGACGCGTCCGCGCTGGCGCCGGGGGATCGGTTCACTGTCCGTCTGGCGGAAGGCAGCATGACCGGGCGTAAGGAATCATAGGTTTTAAGGAGAACATAGAGTATGGCAAACATTCTGCGGGGAATGACGGCGGACGGCTCGGCACGGGTCGTTGCCATCGACGGGCGGTCCATCGTGAACCGTGCCATCGAAATCCATCACACCATGCCCACCGCCACTGCGGCGCTGGGGCGCGTGCTGATGGGGGCTTCCCTGATGGGCAGTCTGCTGGGGGAACCGGACGATCTGCTGACCCTGCGTTTTCAAGGAAACGGGGGCGGCGGCACCATCCTCGCTTCCAGCGATTATATGGGCAACGTGCGGGGGCTGATCGGGGATCCGTCCTGCGATTACCCGCTGCGGAAAACGGACGGCAAGCTGGACGTGGCGAGATGCGTCGGGCAGGGGCAGCTTTCGGTGCTGCGCAGCACCGGCAGCGGAGAACCCTTCCGGGGGGTCGCGGAGATCCAATCCGGTGAGATCGCGGAGGATATCGCGTATTACTTCGCCGCCAGCGAGCAGGTCCCCACGCTGTGCGCGCTGGGGGTTCTGGTAGATACCGACGGAAGCTGCAAGGCGGCTGGAGGCATCCTGATCCAGTTATTGCCCTTTGCGGATCCGGAGATCGCGGAAAAACTGGAAGCGAACGCGAAAAAGCAAAAGCCCGTCACCTCCGTTCTGGAGGCCGGCAGGCTGGAGGATCTGCTGGAAGGCTATCTGGAGGGCATCCCCTTCGACCTGTTCGACGGGTTCGCATGTGACTACCGCTGCGATTGCTCGCGGTACCGCACCGATCGTGCGCTGATCTCCCTCGGGAGCAAGCAGCTGCGGGAATTGATCGACGATCCGCAGGAGGATACCACCCTCTCCTGCGAGTTCTGCGGCTCCGCATACAGCTATACGAAGGACGATCTGCGCGCACTGCTTGCGGAAGCCGAGAGGAAAAAGCCGTGAGGACGGTACTCATCACCGGCGCGTCCGGCGGCATCGGCGCGGCTGCGGCGAGGGCGTTTTCCCGGGCGGGATGGCGGGTGGTGCTGCATTATTGCAGCAATCAGGCCGCCGCGGAAGCGCTGGCGCAGGAATTGCCGGATGCGGTCCCTTTTCGGGCGGATCTGCGGGACCGGGAGCAGGTGCGGGCGCTTGCGGAAGCGTTCCCGGAAACGGACGTGCTGATCAACAATGCCGCCATGGATCTGTTCGCCTTGTTCGATCTGGTCACGGAGGAGCAGGCACGGGAACTTTACGAGATCAACTTGCTCGCCCCGCTGACCCTTTCCCGTTTGCTGCTGAAAGGGATGCTTTCCCGCGGGAAAGGCTGCATCCTGAACGTCTCCTCGGTGTTTGGTGAGACGGGAGGGAGCTGCGAAGTGGATTATTCCGTCTCCAAAGCGGCGCTCATCGGCTTCACCCGGGCGCTGGCGAAGGAGGTAGGTCCCGCGGGGGTGCGGGTCAACTGCGTCTGTCCGGGGGTGATCCGAACCCCCATGAACGACCGCCTGACCGCGGAGGAAGCGGAGGATCTGGCGGATTCCATTCCGCTGGAACGCTTCGGCACGCCGGAGGAAGTGGCGTCCGCGCTGCTATTCCTCGCATCGGAGGAGGCGTCCTACATCACGGGCGCCGTGCTGGATGTGAACGGCGGAATTTCTATCTGATTGAATAGAGGAGATGCTCTTATGAAAAAACTTGGTTTTGGTCTGATGCGGTTGCCCACCTTCCCGGAAGGGAACGCAAGCGGCGCAAAAGCGGGAGAAATTGATATCGAACACGTGAAGCAGATGGTGGACGCGTTTCTGGCGGAGGGCTTTACCTATTTCGATACCGCGTGGATGTATCACAACTTCTGCAGTGAAAACGCCGTGAAGGAGGCGCTGGTGGACCGCCATCCGCGGGAGAGCTATACCCTCGCGGATAAGCTGCATGCCGCGTACCTGAAGAGCAAGGACGACCGGGACGCGATCTTCAACGAGCAGCTGCGCAAAACGGGTGTGGACTATTTCGATTATTATATGCTGCACGATATGCGGGTGGCACACGAGAAGATCTACAACGATCTGGATTGCTTTGCGTGGATCCGCGACAAGAAGGAAAAAGGGCTGGTGAAGGAGATCGGCTTCTCCTTCCATGACAACGCCGCGTTTCTGGACAAGGTGCTGACGGAGCATCCGGAGATGGATTTCGTGCAGTTGCAGATCAACTATCTGGATTGGGAAAGCGACGCGGTACAATCCCGGCTTTGCTACGAAGTGGCGCGCAAGCACGGCAAGCCCATCGTGGTCATGGAGCCGGTCAAGGGCGGCACGCTGGCGAACCTGCCGGCGGGGGCTTCCCGTTTGCTGAAGCAGGCGCATCCGGAGCTTTCGGAGGCGTCCTGGGCGGTTCGCTTCGCCGCGGGGCTGCCCGGCGTTCGCGTGGTGCTTTCCGGCATGAGCAGCGACGCGCAGATGAAGGATAACCTTTCCCATATGAAGGAATTTACGCCGTTGACCGATGCGGAGCGGCAGTTGCTCCGGCGGGTGGCGGACTGGGTGCGTTCGGGGATCGCCGTCCCCTGCACCGGCTGTTCCTACTGTACCACCGGCTGTCCGGTTTCTATTTCCATTCCGGACTATTTCGCGCTGTACAACCGGGGAGATGCGGCGCAGCGGGAGGAATACCTCGCGCTGAACGCCAAGGGAGGCGCGCCTGCGGATTGCATCGGCTGCGGCGCTTGCGAAGCGGTCTGCCCGCAGGAACTTCCCATCCGCGAGGAGCTGCAAGCGGTGGCAAAACGGTTTGCGTGATCGGTCGCTGCAACGCTCCGGAGGTGCTTCTTCGGCGACGGAACCGACTTATTTTGAAAATTCGTCAAAAAAACCAAAAAATTACCCAAAAATTTTCTGAAAATTGGGTAGCAAAATGGGGAGTAATGTGTTATAATGTTGCTGACGAAAGATAATTGCGCAGAATCATGTCAAATTTTCGGTTTCAAATAATAAAAATAAGGAGGAACCAATCATGCCGAGAACCAAAATTGACAGACGGATCGTAAAAACCAAGCGCGCCATCAACGGAGCGCTGCTGCAACTGCTGGATGCCAAGGAGCCGGAGGATATCACCATTACGGAGTTGACCACCTATGCGGATATCAATCGGAAAACCTTTTACTTACATTATACTTGTATCAAGGATGTAGCCGTGGAGCTTCAAAAGAAGCTGCGTACCGGCTTTTCCGATCTGGTGGACGAGGCATGTGTCTCCGACGGGCACTTCTCTCCGACCACCTTCCTTTCCCTGCTGCGGGATAAAATCAGCGCCAACCCCGAATTCTTCCGCGCTTTCTGCCTGAAGGGGACCTGCGATTACTTCGCACGGACCATCGGCGACAGCGCCATCGAGAAGCTGCTTTCCGTTTACCGCACGTCCGACCTGAAGAACAGCGCGGCTCTGCGCCTCTCGGTGATGGGCATGGCGGCAGGCGTCATGCAGATCTATCTGGATTGGGCGCGGTATCCCTCTAATCTGACGCTGGACGAGGTCACCGCCATCGCCTCCCGCTTTGCGGAGCAGGCAGCGGAGCTGATCGTCCGCGAGGGGCAAGCAAACGAAGAAGCATAACATACTCCGCCCACACAGAGGGCGCGCTTGCGAGCAAAAAGGAACGTGAAACAGAGTTCGCAAGCAAAAAGGAACGTGAAAGCATGAAGAAAATCTACGGAGTCGTGCTGGTCGGCTGCGGCCGCATCGGCAGACAGCACATCGAATCCCTTTACCGAAAAAAAGAGGAAGCCCGCATCATCGCTACGGTGGACAGCGACGAGAACCGTGCGGCGGAATTCGCCCGGGAGTTCGGCGCGGAAACCTATGGCACGGACTATCGCACGTTCCTTACGGATCCCCGTGTGGATATCGTCATCATCGCCACCTACACGGATACGCACCTTCCCATCCTGCGGGATTGTCTTGCGCACGGCAAGCATGCCGTTTGCGAGAAGCCGGTAGCGGTGGACCTCGCGGGGGCGCGGGAATTTGTCCGTTTGGTCAAGGGCTCCGATTGCAAGGTGTCCGTTTCCCATGTTTTGCGGTATAATCAATCCTACCGGACCATTAAGGAACTCATCGACAGCGGGGAGATCGGGGAACTGCGCATGGTGCGCATGAACCAGAGCCACCGCGCCGGGGAAGAAGGGCATCCGTGGGATCGGTTCCTGCGGCTGATGGAGGATTGCTCGCCGCTGGTGGACTGCGGCGTCCATTACGCGGACGTGATCCGTTGGTTTGCCGATTCGCCCATCGTCGCCGTGGGGGGCGTTTCCTCCAAACTGGATGACGACGCGCCCATCGACAACTACCAGATCATGACCATGGAGCTCGCCAACGGCTGCCGCGGGTACTACGAGGTGGGCTGGAGCCGCAACGTTTCTTCCAATAACGATAAGGATTTCATCGGAACGAAGGGGCATATCTCCCTGACCATGGCTGCCAACCGCGAGGACGGCGTGCGGAACAAGGATCTGCTGCGCATCTGCTACGGGGACCCGGAAAAACCGGATCGGCTGCTGGAGGTTCCTTCCATTTACAAGGATATGTACCGGCAGTTCTGCAACCTGGTGGATATGATCGAAAACGGCGGGGAGGGCGCTGTGCCCACAGACGCGGTGTTCGACGCTTTCCGGGCGGTCACGCTGGCTATGCGCGCCATTCAACAGGGTAGACGAATCGTTCTGGCGGACGAGCCGGACGAGGAAATTTGCGAAAAATAAAAAAAATTGCTTTTTTCGTAAAAAGGGGTTGCAAAATTCCTCTAAATGCGGTATAATATGACCTACAAACAATCCATAGTTGTATGGAAAGAAAGGAATTACGTTATGAGAAAACTTCTTTGCGCGATGCTCGTTCTCGCACTTCTCGCGGTTCCGGTGCTTGCTATCTCTGTTTCCGCGGAATCTCTTGCGGACGACGTCATCTCCGACCTGATCCCGTTCGAGGTTGATGACAGCTTCGAAGCAGTGGACTGCGAAGCGACGATCAACAGAGACGGCACTCTCACCGTCACCATCACCGGTCCTAACCCGACCCTGAAGATCAAGCTGGCGGAGGGCGGCACGCTGCTCACCGGTAGCGACGTCAAGATTGACGAGGATGCGTATGTGGCAGTGGATTTCGGCACTGCCGGCACCGTTGTCGTCAGCCACATGATCCTGCACTACACCCGCAAGGATAAGCAGGCACAGAACATTTTTGCGGACCTGTATCTGGATTCCATGTATTCCAACGACTATGCCCAGTATCGCAAGCAGGCTGCAGGCTCCTACACCTCCGGCGCTGCACTTGAGAACGGCGGCAACTACCATGTGGTCTGGGATTGGGGCGGATACCTTGTCAACTATGGTCCCGATAAGTACTTTGACGATAAGATGCATAAGTTTGTGGATATTGATCTTGAGTTCGGTACGCTCGGCGCTTCTACCGTCGGCTCTCAGATCACCTTCTACACCATCGCAGTCGTCAGCGATCCCGAAGTGGAGCTGGGCACTGTGACGCCGGATCCCATCGTCCCCGGTGGTGACGATCCCTCCGACGATCCGTCTGAAGATCCTTCCGAAGATCCCTCCGAGGATCCTTCCGAAGATCCCTCTGAAGATCCTTCCGAGGATCCCTCCGAAGATCCTTCCGAAGATCCCTCCGAGGATCCCTCTGAAGATCCCTCCGAAGATCCTTCTGAAGATCCCTCCGAGGATCCGTCCGAGGAGTC
The DNA here is from genome assembly GCA_022508745.1 of Oscillospiraceae bacterium. Classification (GTDB taxonomy): domain Bacteria; phylum Bacillota; class Clostridia; order Oscillospirales; family CAG-382; genus Coliplasma. The sequence continues at coordinate 24,671 of JAFLUP010000002.1, forward strand.
CAAGGACAATACTTCCAGCCCCTCTACCGATAAGACTTCCACTCCTTCCGACGGCGAAACCAACGAGGAAGAGGATGGCGGTCTGCCCATCGGCCTGATCATCGGCATCGTTGCCGCTGTCGTGGTCGTCGGCGCAGGTGTTGCGGTTGTGATCATCAAGAAAAAGAAGTAAGCCGAACCGGTTTCACTGATCGTTAGTTTCTAATCGCAGACCCCGAAGGAATTCCCTTTGGGGTCTGCTTTTTTGCAGGGAAAGCCACGGTTGGACCGATGGCTTGTCTTGCCGTTGCCCAGGGATTGACAAACGGCGGGAAACGTGCTAAAATTGGGAAAAGACGGCAAGAGCCGTCCCATTCCGTGACCGTAATAAGAGAAAATGAGGTGCTTATTTATGGCTGTTTGCAGTTTCGCAAAGATCCCGCTCCGCGGGACATTCACCCCCCGTTGGCCCTTCGCGACGGAGCTGTACGGGCGTTTCTTCTACATTCGTTCCGGGGAGGAGCAGGTGCTGTTCTGCGCGTTCGATTCCCTGAACACCTTTCGCAACGACACCCGCCGTTTCCGCAGGGAGATCTCCGCAAGCTGCGGGATCCCGGAAAAGAGCATCGTTTTCCACGAGCTGCAGGCGCACGCCGCGCCGAACTCCGCGATGATGCACGAGGCGATGGACGGAATCCTCGCCCGCGCCATTCCGGTGGTCAAGGAGATGCAGGAGAAGGCGGTTCCCTTTACCTGCGAGGTGACGGAGGCATACTTCGGCACGGATTGCAGCTTCAACCGGGAGCAGTACATCGAGGGGATCGGCGGCGTCACCGTCTGGACCGGGATGGGCTTTGACGAGCAGCAGCGCCCCTGCACGGATAACGAAGGCATCATGCTGCTGCGGGATTACCGCCCGAACATCGTGAAAACACCGGTGTATTTCGATAACCCCAACGACCCGCTGGCGTATCTGTTCGTGTTCCGCGGGGAGAACGGGGAAGTGCTGGGCACGGTCTCCCGTTTTGCGGCGCACCCGGACGTGGGCGTGTTGTTCGAGCTGCGCCCGGTGCAGGGGAAGGCGGAGATGTACCGTTACGACTTCGACTGGCCGGGGTATCTCTCTACGAAGCTGGAGAAGGACTTCGGCGGGATGTCCGTCTACCTCAACGGTCCTTGCGGGGATCTTTCCACCAAGAAGGGGTACGACGGCATTGACGATTTCGAGGCCAGCGACGCGGAATGTAGGCGGCTGGGGGAATGGTTTGCCGACAAGCTGGAGGTTTCCTACGGCGAGAGCAAGCGGGTGATGGAAAGCGCGGATTTCCTGCGCACGGAGACCTACACGCTGACCCTCCCCATGCGGGACGATATGCCCCGTACGCTGGAGGAAGCGCGCAACGGGCAGGCGGGACCTGCCGAGGAAGCGAGATTGGCGTTTGAGGCGGCGAAGGCGGATCCCACCCGTACCCCCGCGCAGGTCAAGCGTACCATCGACGACTACTACAAGGCGCTGTACAATGGCTCCATGGCGACGGATATTTGCGGGTTCAGCGACGAGGAACTGGCAAAGCGGGAGACGGAAGTGGACATCCCCTGCGTTCGGTTTGGGGATTACCTGTTCGTGGGCGTTCCGGGGGAGAGCCTGACGGAGACCGCCACATGGCTGCGTTCGGTCTGCACCGGCGCAAAGACCATCCCGCTGGATCAGTGCAACGGCTATTTCAGCTACATGGCAACTCCCCGCACGCTGACGCTGGGCGGGTACACCTACTGGTGCAGTTGGACCACCCGGGAGACCATTCCGTCCCTGCAAAAACAGCTCTACCCGTTGTTGCAGTCCTTCTTGTCGTTGAAATGACTAAATTCAAGAGGATGTTTTTGACGTATTTTTCAATTTTATAGATATTATGCACAAAAATACGTATTTCAATTTGTAAAATACGTCAACTTTTCCTCTTGATTTTCCCTCTTGCATCTGGTATCCTATAGACGCTCCGAAAGGGAGCGCCCCCCGCGTGCACCTCGCGCGGGCGGATACCCCGTGTTTCAGAAAAGGAGGGAATTAGCATGAAAAGCGTGAAAAACCTACAGCAATGCACCTATCAGTACCGGATTGTACTGGATACGGTCAGCGATGTGAATACGTTCAACCGTCTCGCATCCACCTGCCCGGGCGAGGTGTTTCTGGTGGGAGAAGATATGAAGATCAACGCCAGAAGCCTGCTGGGCGCGCACATGGCACGCGTCGCTTGGGATGTGCTTTACGTGGAAGCGGATTTCGACTGCTACAACGTATTCGAGCGGTTCATTATCTGACGGAATCGCAAAAAGGAAGGCGGGCTTAAACGTAAGCCCGCCTTTTTATTTGGAAAAACGTATTGACAAACGGCGGAAAAACGGGTATCATATAACAGAGTAAAACAAAGGATGGGCGAGGTAGGATGGGAGCGGTCGAACTCTATCGGGAATCGGACGGCTGTTTCCCGCCCCGCGTGCCGGTTGCAGCGGCGATCGGCGTGTTTGACGGGGTGCATCTCGGTCATCAGGCGTTGCTTCGCAGGCTGCGGGAAGAAGCGCAGACGCGGGGCGCGCTGCCGTTGGTCTTTACCTTTTCGGAGAATTTGAAGCAGGCGCAGGCGCTTTCCGGGGAAGCGGAACGGCTGGAGCTGTTCGCCTCTTTCGGCGTTTCCGCCGTGTTTCTTGCGGATTTTGCGTCGCTGCGAGGGCTTTCCTGCGAAGCCTTCGTGCAGGAGTACCTGTGTGGGCGGCTGGATTGCCGCGCCGTGGTGATCGGCAGCGATTTCCGCTTCGGACGGGGACGTTCCGGGGACAGCGCCGTCATGGGCGAGCTGTTCGGCGGGGATACCGTCGTCCTTCCGCCGGTGCAGGTGGAAGGGCAGGTCGTCTCCTCTACGGAGATCCGCCACAGGCTGCTTGCAGGGGATCTCGCCGGCGCGGAGCGGATGCTGGGGCGCCCGTACGGCTTTTTGCTTCCGGTCAGCCGGGGGCGGATGCTGGGGCGGGAACTGGGCTTCCCCACCATCAATCAGATCCCGTCGCAGGATCGGCTGCTGCCCCGCTTCGGGGTGTATGAATCGCTGGTGCGCGTCGGGGAGGCTTCCTATCGGGGCGTGACCAATGTGGGCGTAAAGCCGACGGTTGCTTTGCAGGAAGTGCCGTTGTTGGAGACCCATTTGCTGGGATATACCGGGAAGGACTTATACGGCGAACCCGTGGGCATCTCGCTTCTGCGGATGCTGCGGGAGGAACGCCGGTTTGAAACGCTGGAAGCCCTGCGGGAGCAGGTGCAAAAGGACATTTGCGCGGTGGAAAGCGCCGGAACATAAGTGTTGGGAGGAAAGGATATGCGCAAGCAGATTACAATAGAAAAAAAGCGTGCGCCCATCCGCCTTTGCGGCGGTTTGTTGGCGTGCGTGTTCCTGCTTTTCTGCGTACTTTCCGCCATGCCGCTCCGGGCTGCCGCGGAGGAGCCGGAAACGGTCTTTGGCGCCGTCAACGCGGCGGCGGCATATTGCGTGGATACGCAGCAGGTCTTATACGAATCCCGTGGGGAAGAGACCTTCGCACCGGGGATCCTGACCAAGATCGCGGCGCTGATGGTGGCAAGAGATATTCTGACGGATTGCGGCGTCTCCCTTTCCGAGGAAGTGACCATCAAGCAATCCTGGGTGCAGGGAACGTATATCTCCGGGGACCGCAGCTCGCCGTATTTGCAGCTGATGGAGGGCGAGACCTACACGCTGGAATACCTGTTTGCCACGACGCTGGTGGCAAACGCCAACGACTCCTGCGCATCCATTGTGCATTACTGTGCCGAAACCCTCATGTACGAGGACGAAGCGGCGTTTCTGAAAAAGATGAACGAAAAGGCGCAGGCTCTGGGGCTAACGAACACCACCTTCGGGGATACCATCGGCTTCGGCGGGCTGGGTCGCACCACGGTGACGGATGCCGTCCGGCTGACGGCGGCGTTTTACCGTTACGACGATCTGGTACAGCTTTCCAACCGGGAGTCCTACGGCTCCATCCATAACAAAAACTACCTCAAATCCAACTTCGTCGTGGATGGCTATCTGATGGAGGACGCCATCGGTCTTTTGGCGGGACAGGCCACCGATCAGGGCAATTACTGCGTTCTGACCGCCTGCGAGCGGGAGGGCATCGCCTACGTGTTTGCCGTGATGGGCGCCTCCAGTATGCGAGTGGACGTGGGAGAGATCTGGTTTGACCCCGGCAACGCCTACGAGGATATGCTGGGGATGGTCCCGTATGTGATGAATTCCTTTGGCTATATGCAGTTGTGCAGAGCGGACGATATGCTTGCGGAGCTGCGGCTGGGCAACGGCGCAGAGAAGGATTTTCTGCTTTTGGTCCCTGCGCAGAGCATCGAGCTGATGGTATTCGGCGGGGCGGGCAGCACCATCGCGCCGCAGATCACCTACAACGAGGAAAAGGTTTACGACAGCGAAGTGAACGGCAAACTCTGGAAGACGGTGGACGCGCCGGTCAAACAGGGGGATGTGCTGGGCGTCGCGACCTATATGCAGGACGGCAAAGTGCTTGCGACGGTGGATCTGATCGCCATGGAATCGGTGGATACCGATACCCTCAAGACCACCTTCACCAAGCTGAAGGAATTCCTCTTCGACGGCGCCATGGGGAAGCTCATCAAGATCATCCTCATCATCATCGCCATCTGGCTTGGGATCACGCTGGTGGTGCTCGCGGTGCGCTTTGGGCTCTGGATCCACCGGAGAGAGAAGCGGAAGGATCGGAAGGACCTCGAGGAAAGGTCGCGAGATGTGAACAATCTGTGAATTTTTAAGACGCTTTGAAAATTTCTCTTGCAAAGTGCTTGCAAGTGTGTTATACTTCTTAATGCTTACGCTGTAGTGAGCTGTGATGAAGCGGAGCATTTGAAAAAGGAAAGGATCTGAAAAAGAGATGGAAATGTTGCAATATATCATCGGTTCGATTATTTTGGTGCTTGCGGTGCTGTTGATCTTCCTGATCACCCGTCAGCAGGGGAAGCGCAGAGGTCTGGAGAATGTCATCAGCGGCAATTCCTCGAACAACTCGTACTTAAATAAGACCGAGGCTGCGAAAAAGGGCAAGAAGTTTGAAAAGTGGACGGTTTACTGCGCCATCGCGTTCGTTGCACTGGTCATCGCCCTGTATACCGTGACCTCCATCTCCAAGAATATGGAGAACAACAAAAAGAACGATCCGCCTGTCAGCGAATCTTCGGAAGCATCCAAGTAAGACAATTCCTAAAACGAAAACAAAGTACCCTCTGCAAGGAAGGTACTTTTGTTGTTCGGGGAATCTCACGTATGGCAAAGAAGGAGTGATTTTATGAAAAAGATCGGTTGTTTCCTGCTGTGTGCGCTTTTGATGGTGACCGCCGTGTCCGGCGCGATGCTTCCCACTTCGGCGGAAGAAAGCTCGCAAGCGAGCGCGCAAGAAAGTGCCTTTCGGCTTTCCGGCGTTTCGGATGTGACGGGGGCGGACGGCACGCGCAGCTATCAGGTATATGCGCCTTACACGGATACGTATAGCCTTTCCTCCAAGGACACCGTTTCCATCTCCCTTTCGAAAGAGGGCGAGATTCTGGCGGAAGGGGAGACTTCCCTCACGGCAGAGCTGACAGAGGGTGCGGTCTACACGCTTACCGTCCAAACGGAGCAGGCGAATTCCCCCTTCGTTCTGGCGGCGCAGGCGGACAATCATCTGATCACCCTGCCCTACGACGTGGGGGAGCCGGTGGACGTTTCCTCCATCCCGCTGGAAGGGGATGGGAGCGACCCGCTGAAGGCCGCGGAGGTCAGCTACCAGAAGCGCGGCGGCGGTACTTATATCTATTGCAACAACCCGGAGAGCATCCCGGCGGAGATGGTAGGGAACGCCTTCATCCGCACCGAGAACCTCACCGGGGACGTGTACTTTACCTTTGAGCACTCCAACCATGCCGGATACCCCATTTATCTGGGGTACCAGCTCAAGAACACCGGGGACAGCGACGTGTATGTCACGGTGACGAACATCGGCTACCAGACGGTGGGCACCTGGCTGGGGCAGGAGGCGTGGGATGATTTTTACAACGTGTCCTTCCAACTGCCGGACTACTATTTTGAAAACATCGGGCAGTATGCGGCGGATTACGGATATGTGGAGTACACCGCCCGTGTCTTTCAGCCGGTCACCTACCGGCTGCCCGCGGGGGAATATTTCTACGTGATCGGCGGCACCACCGAGGACGCATATCAGCACATCAGCGTGGACGGCACCGCCGACGTGCCTGTGGAGAGCGTCCGCTGCGCCAGCGGGAATGTGAAATTTACCGTCACGGGCGGCAGCGTCACCGGCTCGTTCTACGCGTACAGCGATATTGCGCAGGTGAAAGCGGAGCCGGAGCAGTTGGGATACGTTGCCGGCGAGTTCGCCCGTCAGTATGTCGGTGCGATGGATCACGCGGGGGTGGTGGACAGTTACATCACCTGGACTTTCAGCGACAAAACCCGGGGCGGCGCCCTTCCTGTGACCTATACCGTCTCCTATGACGAGAACCTTCCCGCCGTCGCCGACCCGTACACGGCGTACAACAGCACGCCGCATACCGTGAACGGGAAAAACTGGGTGACGCATCTGAACCCGCAAAACGAGCATAAGGCCATCGGGTCGGATATGGTGGCGTTTTCCTGCGTGGATCAAAACGGAAACAAGGTCGTCCTCGACAACGATCACGCGGACGGCGCGGGGAAACCGGGCAACTTCGGCAACTGGATGATCGAATATCAGGATCATTTTACCCTTGTCAACCAAGGGGATACCGACCGCGTGGTGACGTTGACCACCAAGGACAACGGCTCCCTTGCGATGCTGGCGCGGGACGGCGTTACCGGCGAGATCCTGCAGGCGGACCTGACGGTTCGGAACAGCCGGGAATCGAATTACGCATATGAAGTGACCGTTCCGGCGCACAGCGTCAAGCAGATCACGCTGGATTATGTGCTGCTGGGCAATTCCTACGGCTGCGTCGTGCATGCCGCGACCCTTTCCCGCTACGTCAAACCCGCGGTGGATCCCTCCGAGGACGTTTCCGGCGAGGAGAGTGGAGAACCCTCCGGCGGGGGCGAAGCATCCACCTCCGACGGCGCAGAGGAATCTGTTTCCGACGGCTCCGAAGAGGACGCCGGAGCGGGGAAAAGCAATCCGGCGCTGCTCATCGCGATCCCTGCGCTGGTAGTTGCCGCCGGTGTTGTCGTGGCGGTCCTGTGCGTCAGAAAACGCAAGCATAAGGGATAACCGGCAGGAGCGCGCGAGCGTGATCGACAACTACGCCACGTGGACCTTCAGCGACGAGAGGCGGACTATCTGCTGATGAAGCGGCACGTATTGGGCACTTACAGGATCTCATAAGAAGAACAAACAAAGAACGGGAGAGGCGTTTGCCTCTCCCGAACTTTTATGTGTGGCCGGATTACAGCCCCTGGAACATGGAGTAACAGTCGCTGGGGGAACCCGTGCTGGTGATGGTGATGATGGCCATGTAGTTGCCCACCTTGATGCAGACGGCGGTTTCGTGCAGCGTGACCCCCTGCAGGCTGCCGCTGACGTGGATCGCAGGATGTTCGCCGCCGGCGAAGTTGATGGTTTCGATATTGGTGGTGACACCCGTCATGCCCATGGATTCCAGCATGGGAGCCATCTGGGGGGCGGCAAGATTCGCATACTGCTGCTCGTCCAGCGTCGAGCCGTACATTGCGCCCAGATCCTCCAGCCCGATGTTGATGTTGGTGGCCCCGCTGTCCTTCTGTGCGTAGAAGACGATGACGGTTTGACCGCTGGTCAGCAGCTCGGCGAGGGTTTCGTTGTTTACCATGGCGGCGGTCAAGCCGAGGAGTTGAGCGATCTGCTCGCGGTTAAACACTTCCCACTCGTTCCCCACCTTGCAGCTGAGACCGATGAAATCGTTCTTATAGGTGTTGGTGCCTTCATTAAAGGCGCCCATGATGTCGTCTTTGGGTACCTTGTTTTCCGGGTTGCTTTGGGAGGTGTTCGGTTCTGTGCCGGAGTTGTCTTGGGACGTACCCGGGAGGGAGCCAAGACCGCCGATTCCGGTGGGCACGGAGTTGTCGGAATTGTCAGAAGCGGGTTCTCCTTTGTCGTCATCGCAGGCGGTCATGGCGAGCATCGTCACAAGCATCGCCGCGAGAAGGAGGCATGCAAGAAGTTTTTTCATGTTTTTTCTCCTGTGGGTTTTATTGATTGTTTTTTTATCGTTCGACTTCGGTGATCAGCGTGACCACCACGGGTTTGCGGCGGGTCTTTTGGTAGATGATGTTGAACATATCGTCCTTCAGGCGCGCGCCGAGGGCGGTGGGGTCTGTCAGACCGCGATCCAGAGATTTTTGCAGGAATTTGTGCGCCATGTCCGTCAGATACCGGAGCAGCTCCTCGCTTTCCTTGACATAGACGAACCCGCGGGTGACGATCTCCGGCCCGAAGGCGAGCTCGCCCTCGCCGTCGATCCCCGCCGTGATGAACACCACGCCGCTCTCGGATAGGTTGGTGCGGTCCCGCAGAACGGCGGATTCCACGCCGTCCCCGCCGCCGCTGTCGATCATGACCTGACCCGCTTCCACGCTTCCGGCGGTATGGATACCGTTTGCATCCAGCTCAATGATGCGCCCCGCTTCCGGGAGCAGGACGTTCTTGTCCTTGGTGCCCAACTCTTTGGCGAGGTTCGCGTGCGCCACCAGATGTTTGTATTCGCCATGCAGCGGCACGAAACACTCCGCGTGCACCAGGCTGTGCATCAGCTTCAATTCCTCCCGGCAGGCGTGACCGGAGACGTGTACGTCGTCCGTGCGGTCGGTGATGACCGCCACATTGCGCTTGTACAGCTCGTTGATGATGGTCGTTACCAGTTTTTCGTTGCCGGGGATGCAGGAGGCGGAGAGCACCACCAGATCCGTCGGTCCCAAAGAGACCATGGGGTGCGCGCCGAACGCCATTCGGTAGAGGGCGCTCATGGGCTCGCCCTGACTGCCGGTGGTGATGATCGCCAGTTTTTCCGGCGGGTAGTACTTGCAATCCGCCAGATCAATGACCAGCCCCTCCGGGATGGTGATATAGCCCAGCTCCTGTGCGGCGCGCAGAACGTTCTGCAGGCTTCTGCCGGTAAGGGCGACCTTCCGCTGGCAGCGGGCGCAGGCTTCCAAAATCTGCTGTACCCGATGCACGTTGGAGGAGAAGGTGGCGATGACCACTCGCCGCGCGTCGTCGTTGAAAATGCGGTCGAAGGAGGCGGTCAGCGTGCTTTCGCTGGGGGTGTAGCCCGCCCGTTCGGCGTTGGTGGAATCGCACAGCAGCAGCCGGACCCCTTGTTTGCCCAGCTCCGCGAAGCGACCCAGATCAATGGGGGTGGTGCCGATGGGGGTGAAGTCGATCTTGAAATCCCCCGTGTGGATGATGCGCCCTTGGGGGGTGGTGATGCAGAGCGCCACCGCGTCCGGCATGGAATGGTTGACATGGATGAATTCCACGTCGAAGGCGCCGAGGGTGATGATCTCCCCCGCGCGCACCTCGTAAAGATCCTCGGTGCGGATGTTGTGCTCGGACAGCTTGCCGTCCAGGATTCCCAGGGTCAGGCGGGTGCCGTACACGTCGCACTTGACCTTCTTAAGCAGGTAGGGGACCGCGCCGATGTGGTCCTCGTGCCCGTGGGTCAGTACCAATCCCCGCAGCTTGTGTTCGTTGCGCTGGAGATAGGTGAAATCCGGCGTGACCACGTCCACCCCCGGCATATCCTCCCGGGGGAAGGAGATGCCGCAGTCCACCAGCAGGATGTCGCTTTCGTACTCGAACGCGGTGATGTTCATGCCGATCCCGTCCACCCCGCCCAGCGGGATGATCTTGACGGGGGACCGCGCCGTATGTGCCTTTTGCGCGGCATTTTTGCGGCGACCTGCCTCCGAGGGGACTTCCGGCACGGAGGAGTGGGAAATGCGGGGCTGGGGCGCTTGCATCGTCTGCGCAGAAGATTTCGCTTGCGCGGCAGGTTTTTCCTGCTTCTTTTTCGGCGTGCGCTCGCTTGCGGCGTTCTTTTTGGCGGGAGTTTTCTCCGCCGGCGCATTTCCGGCGGTTTTCCTGCCTTGCCGCTTGGCAGACGCCGTGTCCCGCACGCGGTCGGGCTTGCGTTCCGGTTCCGCCTTGTTCTTTTTGGTTTTCCGGGTCTTCGCGTTTTCCTGCGCGGAGGCTTCCCGGTTGATCTTTTTTCTCATAGTTCTCCTTTTTCGTTTTTTGATGGGGTCGTATCTTTTGCCGCGGAGGAAGGCTGCTTTGCAGTTCCTTCACGGTTACTCATAAAAATGTACGGGTGGAAATCACCATGGAAAATCCACTCAATCATACTATCATACGCTATTTTTTCGATTTTGTCAAGAGGGAGGCTTTCAATTTGCGGTTTTGCGCTGTCTCCGGCGGAAAACTGTGCAAAGAAACGAATTTGGCAGAAAGCTTAAAATTTTTATTAAAACTATTGACAAATATGTATTTTGTGTTTACACTGAAAAAAAGAAAATATACAAAGAAAGGGAACGCTTTTATAAAAAGAAAGATTTGTTTATTCGCATTTTTGGTACATATATGTTGAGTGAGAAGGCTTTGGAAGCCGCCGATGTAAGCCACGATGGAAAAGTAAATGCGATTGATTATTTATATGTGAATCGATTTGTGTTAGGGACATTATATTTTCCGCCGTATTACGTAGATTGAACTTACATCTTCGAGAAACTCCCTCTCTTTGAACAGGTAAGGGAGCCAACTGCAACTGATAACGGGCAACAAATCGGAAAGGGGTTTGTACATACATGAAAACATTCAAAATACGGTTGCTGGCGGCAGCATTGACCGCAGCGCTTCTCGTCGGCTGTTTTGCTGTTTGCGGGTTTGCAGTAACGGTAGATAGCCTCGGTGATGACCACAAAGAGTACGGTGAACGGCTGTATGGTGACGTCAATCTGAATGGGGAAGTCGACGCGGTCGATTATATGCTGGTCAAGCGTGCGGCGATGGGAACCTATGATCTTTCGAGACAAGGTTTTTGTTTGGCTGACATCAATCAAAACGGTAAAATTGACGCGTTAGACTATTTGCGGATCAAGCGTTCCTTCCTTGGCACTGCCGCACCGCTCGGCTTCGCTCCGCCGCGTGAATTGACCGCGAGAGCCGTAGACGCTCTGACGGATGAGGAGCTCTACGAACGGATCGACAAAGAGATCGCCAAGGCGATAGATTTATTAGATTTAGAAGTGATCTACTTCAGTTTCCAACGCATCGTGCGGAAAACGTACGCTGAAGAAGTTTTGGCTTCGTTGGGTCTGCCGGACGATCTTGACGATAAATCTTTTTATCCCCAATACGGGTGGTGGTTTAACGGACCTTTTGAAGTTTGCATGAACGTTCCGGATGCGGATTCCTTGCGGGATCTCCTGTTCAAGCTATATCGCTGCGCCGAGATCATAGACTTGATTTGGATCGGACATGTATACGCTCCCTTAGCGTAAGTGAAACTGTCATATAAAATATACCGGTCAAAAGGGTTGTCGTGCTTGTGCGACAACCCTTTTTTATGGTTTCCGTCGAAGGAAAGCCGCAGGATGGAGTGCTACGGTTTGATTTTTGAAAATGCGGTTGACAAGATTCGCCTTCGTCGGTATAATCAGGGGAGAAAGCATCGGAAAGGCAGGAAAATCGCATGAGAAAAAATCGGCAAGCGAAGCGTCAAGCGCTGGAGGTGATTCGCTATGTGGAATCGCTGCGGGACGAGGAAGGGCGCGCTTGCATCGACGTGATGCTGCGTGAGGACACGGAGCTGTACGACCCGCTGTCCGTCGGGGAAAATCTGGATCTGAACGGCGAGATTTACGAATTTATCGATACGCAGGCGAATATCGTTTCCTCCCATATCCCGCTGCGGATCCGTTTTCGCGGGCGCGAAGTCTCGCCGCAGGAGCAGGAGACGATCCGGCAGATCATGCGGCGGCATTACACGATATGTTCTTACGACGTCGTTTGGGATATGGCGGCAAATCTGCGGAAGATGCTCTGCTTTGCGTTGTTCGGCGCGGCGGTGCTGGCGATCTATCTTTCTCTCGTGTTTACGAACCACAGACCGCTTTCCGCGGAGATTCTCTCCATCATCGGCTCGTTTTCCCTGTGGGAAGCGGCGGACGCGCTTCTGATCGAGCGCCCGCGGCTGCGGCGGGAATACGCAAATATGATGCAGAACATTCACCAGACCGTGGAATTTGCGGAAGAGTAGGATTTCCACGGGAAAGGCGCTCTGTGGGCCTGTATGGGCAGGCTTGCAGAGCGCCTTTTGTTTGAACCCTACGGTTTGCGGAATAACTGTACCCAGTAGAGCCCGTGCTGTCCGACGGCGACGCCGACGCCCAGCTCCGTGTAGTCGGCGCTTAAAATGTTGGCGCGGTGCCCGGAGGAGTTCATCCATGCGTTCATGACTTCCTCCGGCGTAGACTGTCCGGCGGCGATGTTTTCCCCGGCGCTGCGGTAGGAAACGCCGAATTGCTTCAGCATCTCGAAGGGGGTGCCGTAGGTGGGGGAGGTGTGGTCAAAGTAATGGTTCTCCGCCATGTCCTCCGCCTTCAACGTCGCGAGTTCGCACAGCTTGTCCGAGAGGGTCAGAGGTGCGAGTCCGTTTTTGGCGCGCTGTTCGTTGACCAGCCGCAGGATTTCCTGTGCTTCGGAAGCGGTTTGTCCGGTTTGCCCGCCGTTCCCTTCGGTGGGTTCAGAAGATCCCGATTGTCCGTTGTTCGTTCCCGTCTGTGGGAGTTGAGCGGTTCCTAAAATGATCTCCTTGAGCAGGAGGAAATCCTGTTCGTCGATGGTTCCGTCCTTGTTCAGGTCTGCGCACAGGCGCTGGGCGGGGGTCAAAGCGTAAGTTCCCAGCACGAAGCGCTTGAGCAGGAGGTAATCCTGTGCATCGATGTGCCCGTCCAGCGTAAGATCGCCGAGGGCGCCCGGTTCGCCGGATGCGCTCGCTGTCAGCGGCGATGCCGCAAGCAGCAGCGTCAGCAAAAACAGCGCGGCAAAGCACGCGGAAAGGCATCGAAAGACGCGATTGCGTTGTTTTTTCATGTGAATCCTTCCTTTCGTTGTTTTAGGTATTTAGTATGCCACCGTTTTGCGCTCTTTTTTGCGCGAAATATCTGCCAACCGTCTTTTGCTTTTATTGACAAGATGAAAAAAACGTGCTATACTGAAAATGGAAAAACATGGGGACGGGAGGCGAGCGCCGCATGGAACAAACGCGCATATACGGAAGGGCCGTGGGGTACGAATGTCGCGGCTCTGCACAGAGCAAAGACACGATCGCCCTGTTCCTGCACGGCTGGGGCGCCACGGGCGGGCTGTTCGGCAGGCTGCTTGACACGGTGGGGGAAAAATACTTCACCCTTGCCCCCGATCTGCCCGGTTTCGGGAGCAGCGAGGAACCTGCGGAGCCGTGGGATGTGGACGGATTCGTCGCCTTTGTTCTGGCGTTTTTGGAGCAATGGAAGCCGAAAAGTGTGCTTCTGTTCGGACATTCCTTCGGCGGGCGCGTTTCGATCAAGCTGGGTGCGCGGAAGGATCTGCCGTTTCGCATAGAAAAAATCGTGCTGTTCGACGCGGCGGGCATCCTGCCCAAGCGGAGCCTTTCCTACAAGCTGAAGGTCGGAACGTACAAGTGCGGCAAGAAGGTGCTTTCTCTGCCGCCGGTGCGGAAGCTGTTCCCCCATGCGCTGGAGCGCCTGCAAAAGAAGAAGGGCAGCGCGGATTACGCCGCCGCATCCCCGGTGATGCGTGCCTGTCTGGTCAAGGCGGTCAACGAGGATCTGGAGCCGCTGCTGCCGGAGATCTCCGTGCCCACGCTGCTGATCTGGGGGGAGAACGACACGGCGACCCCGCTTTCCGACGGGATCCGCATGGAAAAAGCCATCCCGGACGCGGGGCTGGTGCGTCTGCCCGGGGCGGGACATTTCTCGTTTTTGGATGACGCATATACCTGTGACAGGGTTTTGCGAAGTTTTTTGAAGATTTGACCTTCATTCGGGTGCGAAAGGAGCGTTTTCGTCATGGTTTTCTGCCATATCGCCGCGTGCGTGTGTCTGCTGATCTGGGCGGCGGGCAGCCTCTTTGCCGCACTGCATTGGATGCACCTGCTGCAACTGCAATCCTACCGCGCTCATGAGCTTTGGCGCCGTCTGGTCGGCGCGCCTTTGAAGCTGGCAGGCGGGTTGCTTCCGGCGCTGGCTGCTCTGCCCTTCGCCGTGTTTGCCACGGAAGGGGAGGGGAGCCTTTGGCTGTGGGCGGTCTGCGCTCTGCTGTTTGCCCTTTCCGCTGTGATCCTGCGTCCCCGCAGGAAGAACGTGAAAAAACCGCTGGTGTTCACCGGGCGGGTGAAGCGTCTGACGGCGGTCTACGGGCTGTTGCTTTTGGCTTGTTTGGCGCTTTCCGTTCTGTTCTATCTGCGAGGCGGACGGTGGCTGCTGCCGGTTTCTCTCGCGCTGCTGTTTTCCCTGTTTCTGGCGATCCTTGCCAACTGGATCTGCGCGCCGGTGGAGAGGGCGGTCAAACGCTGGTACACCAACGACGCCATCAAAAAACTGCGGGGAAGCACCGGGCTGCTGACGCTGGGGGTCACGGGCTCCTACGGGAAAACAAGTGTTAAGACCTATCTGGGCGCTCTGCTGGGGGTACAGTACGACACCCTGATCACGCCGGAGAGCTTCAACACGCCCATGGGCGTGGTTCGCACCGTGCGGGAGCATCTGCGCACCACCCACGAGGTGTTCGTCTGCGAGATGGGCGCAAGGCACGTGGGGGACATCAAGGAGCTTTGCGATCTGGTGCATCCGCAACACGGGCTGATCACCGCCATCGGGAATCAGCATTTGGAGACCTTCCACACGCAGGAAAATATCGTTCACACCAAATATGAATTGGCGGACGCGCTTCCGCCGGAGGGGAAGCTGTTCCTCAACGGGGATTGCGATCTGATCCGTGAGAACCTTCCTTCCCGTCCGTACATCACCTACGGGCTGGGGGAAGGGAACGACTACCGGGCGACGGACGTGGAGCTCTCCCTCACCGGCACTTCCTTCACGGTGTCCGCGCCGGACGGGGAAAGCTACCGTTATCGGATGCCCCTCATCGGGGGGCACAGCGTCCTCAACGTGACCGGCGCCATCGCCGTCTGTCACACCTTCGGCATCCCGCTTGCTTCCCTCGCACCTGCGGTGCGCAAGCTGGCGGCTGTTCCTCACCGGATGCAGCTGCGGGCAGGGGAGATCACCTACATCGACGACGCGTACAACTCCAATCCCGCCGGCTGCCGCGCGGCGCTGGAAACGCTGGGGCGGTTCGACGCCTGCCGGATCCTGGTGACGCCGGGCATGGTGGAGCTGGGGGCGGACATGGAGCGCTGCAACGAGGAATTCGGCGCACAGGCGGCGGAAGTGTGCGATCTGTGCGTGTTGGTAGGTGAGAAGCAGGCTGTCCCGATCAAGCGCGGGCTGTTGAACGCCGGATACCCGGAGGAACGCATCCGGGTGGTGCGCACCTTGCAGGAGGCGCTGGCGGAAGTGAACGCTTTCCGCTCTGAAAAACGAAAAGTTGTGCTTTTAGAAAACGATTTGCCCGACCAATATTGAGAAAGGGATACGATATGAAAATACAGGTTGCGGTGTTGTTCGGCGGCAGGAGCGTCGAGCATGAGATCTCCGTCATTTCGGCGGTTCAGGCCATGGAGAGCCTGAACAAAGAAACATATGACATTCTTCCCATCTACATGACCAAGGACAACGAGTTCTACACCGGCGACGTGCTGCGGGACATTCGGCGCTATCGGGACGTCCCCGGGCTGTTGAAGGATGCTACTCGCGTGACCTTCGCCCGGGAGGAGGGGCGCGTGGTGGTTAAGCGCGTGCCCGCCAAACGCTTCGGGAGCAGCGTGATCGCCATGCCGGACGTGGCATTCCCCATCGTCCACGGCACCAACGTGGAGGACGGAGCACTGCAGGGCTTCCTGCGGACGCTGGGCATCCCCTTTGTGGGCTGCGACGTGCTGGCTTCCGCGGTGGGCATGGACAAATACGTGATGAAATTGCTGTGGCAGGCGATGGGCTTCCCCGTGCTGCCCGCGCTACGCTTTTCCGCCGCCGAATATAGCGACCCGGAGGGGATCGTGCGGCAGGCGGAGGAGCAGATCGGCTATCCGATGATCGTTAAGCCGGTAAATCTGGGTTCCTCCGTGGGGATCTCGAAGGCTTCCGATCGGGATGGGCTGTATGCCGCGCTGGACACCGCCTTCACCTTTGCGGATACGGTGCTGTTGGAGCACGCCGTCACCAACCTGCGGGAGATCAACTGCGCCGTGCTGGGCGACGAGGACGGGGCGGAGGCTTCCGTGCTGGAGGAGCCGGTTTCCACGGACGAGATCCTTTCCTATACCGACAAATACATGGACAATGGAGGCAAGGGCGGCAAAACAGGCGGAAAATCCGCCGGGATGGCGTCCCTCAAGCGGAAGATTCCCGCGGAGCTGCCGCAGGAGCGCACGGAGGAGATCCGTTCCCTCGCGGTGCGGGCGTTCCAAGCGCTGGGTTGCTCCGGCGTAGCCCGGATCGACTTCATGATCGACGGGGAAACGGACAAGGTGTACCTCAACGAGATCAACACCATCCCCGGCTCTCTGGCGTTTTACCTCTGGGAGGCGGCGGGACTTTCCTACCCGGCGCTGCTGGATAAGCTGATTTCCCTCGCGCGGAAACGCGCCCGGAAGCAGGCGGGCATCACCTATTCCTTCGATACCAACGTCTTTGCCATGGGCGGCGGAATGGGTGTCGGCACGAAGGGCGCGAAAGGCAGCAAAACAGGCGCATAAGCGCCGCATAAAAAGAAAAAGAACCCGATTGTCTGTCCGGACGATCGGGTATTTTTCTTTCTTACGGGAATTGCTTGAAATATTCGGAAAGCGCGGTGTATTCACGCAGATAGGCACCGCTTTTTTCTTCGTTGGAATCCAGAAAATCCTTGTATGCTGCATACATTGAAAGCATGGCGGTTCGGTCGATCCATTCAGGGACAAGACCGCGCTCCGCTTCCGTGTCGGTAAGCTGCTGTTCCGTTTTGCCGGTTACTTCACAGAGGAAATAGTGGCTTACAAAGTTGTAGTCGCCGTAATACTCATGGATGGTGAGAAAATGGATGGTCGGATGGACGATATAGCCGGTCTCCTCCCGGATCTCCCGCACACAGCAGGCTTCCGGCGTTTCGTCCCCCTCTAAACCGCCGCCCGGGATCAGGTAGTAATCGGCATTTCTCTCATGGGAGATCAGCATACGGTCGCCTTGCAGAACAATTCCCCTGCATCCGACGCGCGTTTTGGTCGTGGCGACCTGATTTGCACCGTGAATTTCGATGATTTTGACCGGCATGGCGTTCCCCTCCGTTGATGCAAAGAAAAGGAAGCGGCGGGGAAAGCTCCCCGCCGCTTTGTTTTTGGATGCATTAGTGGCAGATGATCTTCTCGGTTTCCTTATCGAAGAAGTGGATGAGAGAAGCATCGATGGCGATGGCGGCGTTGTCGCCGGACTTCGCCTCGGAACGGGAGGACACGCGGGAGATCATGTTGATCGGTTCGCCTTCCTCGTCTTCGCCGAAGTTCAGGTACAGGTAGATCTCCGCACCCATCAACTCGGTGAATTCCACGTCCGCATGGAGGATGGTATCCTTGAACTTCTCCATGTAGACCGGCTCGTCATGCAGCAGCTCCGGACGGAGAGCGGCGATGACCTGCTTGGCGGGCTTGTTGGGGGTGCCGATGTATTCCTGCAGATCCTCGTCCTCTGCCTTTTCCTTCGGAAGGATCAGCTTGTTCTTGCCGAACTCCATGTACACGCCGTCGTCTCTGCGCACCAGGTTGCAGTTGATGAAGTTCATCTGCGGGGTGCCGATGAAGCCGGCGACGAAGATGTTGCAGGGCTTGTCGTAGAGGTTCTGCGGCGTATCCACCTGCTGGATCAGACCGTCCTTCATGACGACGATGCGGGTCGCCATGGTCATAGCCTCGACCTGGTCGTGGGTAACGTAGATGAAGGTGGTCTTCAGACGGATGTGCAGCTTGGTCAGCTCGGTTCTCATGGAGGCACGGAGCTTCGCGTCCAGGTTGGAGAGCGGCTCGTCGAGCAGGAAGACCTTCGGCTCACGGACGATGGCACGACCCAGCGCCACACGCTGCTTCTGACCGCCGGACAGCGCCTTCGGCTTTCTGTCGAGCAGGTGAGAGATATCCAGAATCTTCGCGGCTTCTTCCACGCGCTTCTTGATCTCTTCCTTACGGACCTTACGCAGCTTCAGACCGAACGCCATGTTATCGAACACGGTCATGTGCGGATACAGCGCGTAGTTCTGGAACACCATGGCGATGTCTCTGTCCTTCGGGGCGACGTCGTTGACGCGCTTGTCATCGATGAACAGTTCGCCTTCGGTGATCTCTTCCAGACCGGCGATCATACGAAGGGTCGTGGTCTTACCGCAACCGGAAGGACCGACAAGGATGATGAATTCCTTATCTTTGATTTCCAGATTGAAGTCCGAAACCGCAGTGACCCCGCCGGGGTACCGCTTATACATATGCTTGAAAAGTACGCTTGCCATGTAATGAACCTCCTGATGAGGCGTTGAGCCGACTCAACATCTCAAAATAATTCGTTATCCTTATCATAACAAAAAACGAGGAAGAATGTAAGTACCTAACTACCCAAACTTTCGCTTCTCCTTTTAGTGAAACTGCACAAGTGACGAGAGGGAAAAGGTGTTTATGCCCACCCTTCCACCTTCCCGTTGGGGCCTGTGGTGGTGATATCGCCGCCGATTACCCGGTTTTTGTAGATCAGTAGCGTAGCGTAGCGGACTTCTCCCATGTTGCCGTCGCTGGTTTCTCCGCCCGAAGGGGTCAGGGCGTAGGTGTAGCGCCGGACGGTTTTTCCCTTGTACTTTTCCAGATTCAATCCCTGCGCCTTTTGCAGTTGGTTATAGGTCTCGTACACGCTGTCGAACACCTCCGGGATGACCACTTCCCCCGCGTAGACCGGGTTGGGGTCCGGTTCGTGCCCCAATTCCCGCAGGAAGGAGAGCTGCTCCTCCACGGTATCGACGCCCTTGTACTCCACCGCCGCGATCGCCACCTCGCCGGAGGGATCGATCACCGGCAGCAGCGCCACGATCCCCACGAGCACCGCCGCAGAAAACAGAATGGCGGCGAAAAACTTGATACTGGATGCTTTTACCGTACATACAAACATGATACATAACCCTTTCCAAACAAGACCTGTTTCCGGTTTTGTTTCCAGTATATGGGGGAAAGGGGGTGGAATATGTCATGAATCGCGTTTTTGCCCGTCGATGACCTCCGCCGCGCTTTGCAATTCCTCGTCCAGGGTTTCGTATTCCATGTAGAGGGCGCTCAGCTTTTCTTCCAGCGCGTCGGCTTCCTCGTACAGCCGGTTGAGCAGGGCGTAGTCGGACGTGCCGACTTCCCGCTGCTGTTCTTCCCGGATGCCGGAAAGCATGCCCTCGGTCTTTTCAATTTCCTTTTCCACCGCCTCGAAGCGTGCCTTTGCCGCCCGCAGACGGTTCTTCTGGCGTTTGGCGTCCTCGTAGGACTGTTTTCCCGCGCCGGCGGAGGGATCGTCAACGGGTTGCAGGGCGGCTTTGCCCGCTTCCGCGTTCGCCGCCTGCTTTTCCAAAAAGTGGGCGTAATCCCCCTTGAACAGCAGGCTGCCGCCGGGATGGGAAGGATCCAGCTCCAGAATGTCCGTGGCCAGCGCCCGCAGGAAGTAACGGTCGTGGGAGACGGCAAGCACCGTCCCGTTGTACTGCCGGAGGGCGTCCTCCAGCGTTTCCCGGGACGCGATATCCAGATGGTTGGTGGGCTCGTCGAGCACCAGCAGGCTGACCCCGCAGGAGATCATTTTGGCGATGGAAAGCCGCGCCCGTTCGCCGCCGCTCAACACGGAGACCGGCTTGAACACATCCTCTCCCCGGAAGCCGAAGGACGCCAGCATCCCCCGCACCTCTGCCATTTTCTTATCCGCGTAGACGCTCCAGAGTTCGTCCAGCACCGTGTTTTCCGGGTCCAGAAGCTGCTGCTCCTGATCGTAGTAGCCGATGCTCTGGTTGTAGCCCAGCTCGAACACGCCGCTGTCCGCCGTTTCCCGTCCGGTGAGGATCTTCAGGAGGGTGGATTTTCCGGTACCATTGGCGCCGATGACGAACAGCCGGTTCCCTCGCCGTAATTCGAAGGAAAGGGAGTCAAACAGCTTCGTACCGGGGTAGTGTTTGGAGAGTTCCCGCACGGAAAGCACCTGCTCGGAGCCGGAGCGGCTGTCCGCGATGCGGAAGGAGACGCCTTTCGGCGCATCCTGCGGGCGGTCGATCTTCACCATACGCGCCAGCGCTTTCTGGCGGCTTTCCGCCGCGATGATGTTGCGCTCTCGGTTCCAGCGGCGCTGCAGGGCGATAAATTCCTCGATGCGCTTGATCTCTTTTTGCTGCTGCTCGTAGTGGCGCAGCTGTGCCTCCCGTTCGTGCTTTTTCTTTTCCTGAAACGCGCTGTATCCGCCGCTGAACATCCGGCAGGTGCCGTGCTCAATCTCCATGGTGTCGGTGGTGACGCTGTCGAGGAAGTAGCGGTCGTGGGAGACGATGAGGAAGGTCTTTTTGGAGTTGCGCACGAAGCCCTCCAGCCATTCGATGGCCTTGATGTCCAGATGGTTGGTGGGCTCGTCCAGCAGGATGATGTCCGGCTCCCGCAGCAGGAGCTTCGCCAGCAGCAGCTTGGTCTTCTGCCCGCCGGAGAGCAGCGAGGCGGATTCCTTTACCGCCTGATCGGAAAAGCCGAAGCGCTTCAGGATCGCAAGGGTCTTGGCGCGGAATTCGTTCCCGCCTTCCTTAATAAAACGCTCGTTGAGCTCTGTAAAGGGACCGATGGCGCTTTCGTCCCCCTGTTCCACCCGTTTTTGCAGGTCGTTTAGGCGTTCCTCCATGTTCAGCAGTTCGGAGAAGGCCTCCAGCGCGGTTTCGTATACGGTGGCGGTCAGCAGTTCGCCCTCGGTGTGCTGCTGTAAGCAGCCGATCTCCGCTCCCCGCTGCACGAACACGTTGCCCTCCGTGGGCTCCAGCGCACCTCGCAGGAGGGAGAGCAGGGTGGTCTTTCCGGCACCGTTGACGCCGATGACCCCCACCTTTGCCCCCTGATTGACGGAAAAGGTGACGTTGGTCAAAATTTCCTTGACGCCGACGGCGTAGGAAAGGTGATCGCAGGTCAATGTATACATGTCGGCGTTCCTTTCATACTCATTCAGTTTATCATAGCATACGGAGCGCCGTTTGTCAATCGCGAAAAGGGTAAAAAAGAAGAGGACGATTGCCCCCTTCGGTTTGATTCGTTCGTTATTCGACGGATGTTTCCGCGTTCCGGCGACGGAACAGCAGCGAGATGCACCACGCGCCGCACAGCGCGACGATGGTATAAATGATCCGGCTGACCACAGCGGCCTGACCGCCGAAGATCCACGCCACCAGATCGAACTGGAACAGCCCGATGGCGCCCCAGTTGATGGCGCCGATGATGACGAGGAACAGTGCGATTCTGTCTAATATCATAGGGTTTGATTCCTTTCGTTTGCAACAAACTGGAGAATGGTGCTCCGAGGAGTAGTTTGCGCGGATAACAAAAAATTATGCGGCGTCTCTTGACAAATTTCGCGCGTTCATGTATGATTTAGGAAAACCTTCAAACCATAAAGGCATAAAGGACGGTACACGCGTTATGCATATGCGCAAAAAGAAAAATCGCGACGCGCGGCTGGGCAAAGTGGAAGGATATTTTGCTTCCACCGGGGAAAACGGCGAGCTGCTGCCGGAGGAGAGCTTCGATTCCCCCGGTCCGCTCTATCTGGAGATCGGCTGCGGGAAGGGTTCCTTCATCACGGCGCTCGCGCTCCGCACGGAGGGAAAGCGGCTGCTTGCGGTGGAGCGCATCACGGACGCGCTGCTGATGGCAATGGAAAAATGCGCCGCGGCGGATTGCAAAAATCTGAAATTTCTGAACGCGGACGCGGGGCTGCTGCCGCAGATCCTGCCGCCTCATTCCGTGGAACGGCTGTACCTCAACTTCAGCGATCCGTGGCCGAAAAACAAGGATCGGGAGCGCAGGCTTACCTCCCGCACCTTTCTGGCGAAATACAAAGAGATCCTCGCGCCCGGCGCAAGGATCTGCTTCAAGACGGACAACCGTCCGCTGTTTGATTTTTCCCTCCGCTGCTTTGAGGAGGAAGGCTTCACGCTGGAACACGTCTGCTACGACCTGCACGGAAACCCGCCTACGGACAGCCCGGAGGCGTACGACATTGAGACGGAGTATGAGCGCAAGTTCAGCGCAAAGGGCTTTTCCATTAACTATCTTGAGGCATACCTGCCGCAATGAAGTCCAGTACGATCTGCTTTTCGTCGAAGGGGGTCTTTTTGCCGCCGATGTCTTCGTAGGTCTCGTGCCCTTTCCCGATCAGCAGGATGCAATCCCCCGGCTGTGCCAGACGGAGGGCGTGCTTGATGGCTTGCCTACGATTGATGATGATTTCATATTTGCCGCCGGTCGGCTCCATACCCACGAGGATGTCAGCGATGATGTCCTCGGTTTTTTCTAACCGGGAATTGTCGGAGGTGATGATGGAAAGGTCGGAATTTTTCCCGATCACTTCCCCCATCCCGTAGCGGCGCAGCTTGGAGCGGTTCCCGCCGCAGCCGAACACGGAAAGGATGCGCGCCGGACGGTAGCGGTGGATGGTCTCGAACAGCCCGCGGCAGCCGAATTCTTCGTGGGCGGCGTCGATGATGACGGTGAAGGGCTTGTCGATGGGCAGGACCTCCATGCGTCCCCGCACCCGTACCTCCCGAAGCCCCTGCTGCATGGCGGAGACGGGGAGGTTCAGGTCCCTTGCCACGGCGATGGCTGCCATGGCGTTGGAGAGGGAAAAGACCCCCGGGACCCCCAGCTCCACGGGGAAGGACTCCTCTCCGCAGCGGGCGGTGAAGGAGGTGTGCAGCCGGTGGTTTTCTGTGGTGAACACCGGGTCCGTAGCCCGCAGGGGGACGTCCTTTTCTACGCCGTAGACGGTGTAGGGAGTGTCGATGCCCCGGACGATCTCCGCAAAGTGCGGGTCGTTTCCGTTGACATAGCAGCGCTTGCTTTGCGGGAAGATCTGCTTCTTGCAGGCGAGGTATTCCTCCAGATCCGCGTGTTCCCCCGGACCGATGTGGTCGGGGGCGAAGTTGGTGAAGATGCCCGCGTCAAAGCGGATCCCGTAGGTACGGTGCAGCTTGAACCCTTGGGAGGCGGCCTCGATGACCACCGCCTTGCAGCCCGCGTCCAGCATCTGCCGGTAGGTGCGGTGCAGCAGGTAGGATTCCGGCGTGGTGTTGCCGGTTTCTTCGAAATGCGTGCCGTAGTAAACGCCGGTGGAGCCGATGACCCCGGTGGGGATGCCCGCGGCGTTCAAAATGCTTTGCAGCATAAAGGAGGTGCTGGTTTTCCCCTTGGTGCCGGTGATGGCGACGGTGAACAGCTTTTCGGCGGGTCGCCCGAACAGGTTGGCGGACGCCAGCGCGAGGAATTTACGGGTGTCCTCCGCGGAAATGACCGTTGCATCCGCCGGGAGGGAGAGGGGCTTCTGCGCCGCGAACAAGCGCACCCCCTTTTGGTAGGCCTCCTCCGCGCGGTCGTGCCCGTCGGCACGGAAGCCGACGATGCAGACGAAGAGCATCCCGCTGCTGTCCTCCGGCAGACGGCGGGTGTCGTATACCACGTCCGTCACGTCCGTTTCCGGCGTCATGGAGCCGTTGACCTCGCAGGGGATCCCGTTCAGCAGTTCTTGGAGTTTCATGTATTTCTGTCATTCCTTTCCCGTAGCTTCATATAAATAAACCGGGGATGGTTTCTTCCGTTTCCGTTCCCGATAGGGAACTTTCCGGCAGGGAGCCGGTGAAGACCACCCGGGTCTGCCCGAAAATGCGCACCGAATCCCGCTCTCTGTCCCAGCGTGCGCGGATGCTTCCGCCCCGCTGGAGGACCGCCGCGTCGCCGTTCGCTTTTCCTGCAAGAGTCGCCGCCACCACCCCCGCGGCGCTGCCGGTGGCGCAGGAGAGGGTCTCCCCGCAGCCCCGCTCCCATGTGCGCATCCGCAGACGGTGAGGATCCGCAGCGCAGAGAAATTCCACGTTGGTGCGTTCCGGGAACAGGGGGTGACTTTCCAGCGCCGGACCGAGGGTGAAGAAGGCTTCGTCCGAAAGATCCTCCGTCAGCACCACGCAGTGCGGGTTCCCGAAGGAGAGGGAGGTGAGGGACAGCTGTTTTCCGCAGACGGTCTCCTCCCGCCGGTCAAAGCGCACATGGGGCGCGCCGATTTCGGCGGAAACTTCGCGGATGCCGCCTCCGTCGCGGGTGAGAAACACCTGCCGGTCGCCGGCGAGGGTTTCCACTGTCAACCGGCTTTTGCGGGTGCGTCCGGAGAGGGCGAACAGCGCGCCGGCGCTCATGAGGGCGTTTCCGCACATCTCCGCCTCCGTTCCGTCCGGATCGAAGATGCGCATACGGAAATCCGCGCGGTCGCTCGGGCAGAGCAGCACCAGCCCGTCCCCGCCCACGCCGAAATGCCGGTGGGAAAGGCGGGCGGCTGCCCGTGCCGGATCCGGCAAAAGCTGGTCGTGCAGATCCATGTAGATGTAATCGTTCCCGTTTGCTTGCATTTTGGTGAAGTACACAGGGGTGTGCCTCCTTATGAAATTATAGCAGATTTGCTTTTGAAATCAAGAGGATTTTGCGAAAAAGGGAAAAGAAAAGATGTTTCTCCCATGAATTTTTGTAAAAACGGTTGATTTTTTGCGGACGGTATGATAGAATGGAAACAACTGAAAGTTTCATTGTTGATCGTCATGCTGCGGCGGAAGGGAAGGAAGCGCTATCAAAAATTTCTTTGCGACGGCGTTCCGTATGAAATACATCCGGCGCTGGGGGCTGATGTATTCCGTCCAGCCGGAGACCCTTTCCACCCATTCCCTGGAGGTGGGGCTTTGCGCCCACGCGCTGGCGCTCATCGGCAACACCCGCTTCGGGCAGTCCTATGATGCGGACCGCATCGCCACCAAAGCGCTGTACCACGATCTGCCGGAGATCTTTACCGGGGATATTCCCACGCCGGTGAAGTATTACAGCCGGGAGACGCAGGAGTCCTACTCCGCCGTGGAACAGGCGGCGCTGGAAAGGCTGTTCGGGATGCTGCCGGAGGAGCTCCGTCCGTCGTATGAGGAGATGTTCTCCCTGACGGCGGAGGAAAAGAAACTCATCAAAGCGGCGGATAAGATCTGTGCGCTGCTCAAATGCCGGGACGAACGCAACTACGGCAACCCGGATTTCCGCGAGGCGGAAAAGACCCTACTCCAAAGCCTGCGGGAGATGCGGTGCGAGGAAGCGGATTACTTCATGGAAACCTTCGGCGAGAGCTTCTCTCAACCGATTGATACATTGCTGAAATAACTTTACAAGGAGCTTTTTACTTATGAAACTCGG
Source organism: Oscillospiraceae bacterium (assembly GCA_022508745.1). Taxonomy (GTDB): domain Bacteria; phylum Bacillota; class Clostridia; order Oscillospirales; family CAG-382; genus Coliplasma. The sequence continues at coordinate 50,370 of JAFLUP010000002.1, forward strand.
TTTGATTTCCGATTCCTTCCGCCTGGATTTCGAAGGCGGGATCCGCGCTGCCTCCAAGTTGGGGGTTTCCGGCGTGCAGAAGTACCTGACCTACGGGGATTTCTCCGCGGAAAACATGACGCCCGAACGCATCCGCGAGGTGCGGGACATCATGTCCTCCAACGGGTTGGTGTTCTCCGCCATCTGCGGGGACTTCGGCATTGATCTGGACAACGACGAAGTCATCGACCGCTCCAAGCGCGTGCTGGACGCCGCCAAGGAGCTGGGCTGCGGCATCGTGACCACCCACATCGGGCATATTGAGGAAACCGACAGCCCCCGTATGGAAAAGCTGCGTGCCCATGCGTATGAGCTGGCTTCCTATGCGGACAGCATGCAGGCAAAATTCGCCTGCGAGACCGGCACGGAAAAGGCAGTGGTCATGCGTGCGTTTTTGGATCAGCTGGGGGCGAAGGGTCTTTGCGTCAACATGGACCCGGCGAACCTGGTCATGGTGGCGAAAGACGACCCGGTGGCGGCTGTCTACACCCTGCGGGAATACATTGTACATACCCATGCAAAGGATGGCATTGTGACGGATCAGACCCCTCACGGCTGGCTGGAAGTCCCGCTCGGGACCGGCGGCGTGGATTGGGATCGCTACCTCGCCGCGCTGCATGAGATCGGCTACACCGGCTATCTGACCGTGGAACGGGAAGTCGGCGACCAGCCTGCCGAGGACATCGGCATGGCGGTGCGTTTCCTGCGGGAGAAGCTGGCGAAGCTGAATATTCCGTTGGAATAAGCGGGAATTCGAAACATGGTACCTTTTTCCGTAGATCTTCACGGCAAGACCGCCGTTGTCACCGGCGGAGGCGGCGTGCTTTGCTCCGCCTTTGCGAAAGCGCTTGCGGAATGTGGCGCCTCTGTGGCGGTGCTGGACTTACGTCTGGAGGCCGCACAAGCGGTGGCAGAGGAGATCAACGCCTCCGGCGGGCGTGCCGTGGGCGTCGCCTGCAATGTGCTGGAGCGGGAAAGCGTCCTGCGCGCCAGGGAGGAGGTCCTTGCCGCCTTCGGGAGCGTGGACCTGCTGCTCAACGGTGCGGGAGGGAACCATCCCCGCGCTACCACGGACCGGGAGACCTTCTCTCTTTCCGATCTGGATGAAGAGGTCAAAACCTTTTTCGATTTGCAGCCGGAGGATGTTTCCTTCGTTTTCAACCTGAATTTCATCGGCACCCTGCTGCCCACGCAGGTATTCGCCCGGGACATGGCGCAAAAGGGCGGCACGATCATCAACGTGTCCTCCATGAACGCCTATCGCCCGCTGACCAAGATCCCGGCGTATTCCGCGGCGAAAAGTGCGGTTTCCAACTTCACCCAATGGCTGGCGGTGCATTTTGCGGACGCAAAGATCCGCGTCAACGCCATCGCCCCCGGCTTCTTCGCCACGGCGCAGAACCGTTCCCTGCTGTTCCATGAGGACGGTACGCCCACCGAGCGGACCGGGAAAATCCTCGCCGCCACCCCCATGAAGCGTTTCGGGAAGCCGGAGGAATTGCTGGGCGCTCTGCTGTTTCTGGCGGACGAACGGGCGTCAGGCTTCATGACCGGCGTGGTACTTCCCGTGGACGGCGGGTTTTCCGCCTATTCGGGGGTCTGACGGTTCTTTCACAGGATATGCGCCCGGCAGGGGCGCGGTTTCCCGTTTCCTTTTGCAAAGAAAACAAAAAAAGATACATTTTTAGGAGGTCAATTTCATGAAAAAACATCTGCGGACATTGGTTTGCGTTCTGCTCCTTTTGAGCATGATCGCTGTTTTGGCCGCCTGTGGCGACTCGAACGACGATGCCACGGATTCCGGCAATTCGACCACGTCCAACGGCGGAAACTCTTCCGATTCGTCCGACACGTCCAAGGAAGAAGATCCGAGCGCGGAATACATCGTAGACGGACGGTATGTCCCGAAGGTGGGCGTTCTGGACGAGTTCAAGGGCAGATCCTTCAACATCCTCGTCGTCGGCGACGGCGGCACCTATCAGTCTGACGACTTCACCACCGAACAGGGTGAGGGCGGCATCGACTACGGCGACAACTACTATGACGCCGTCCGCAACCGTAACAACCTGGTAGAGGAAAAATACGAAGTTGAGCTGATCATCAGCAAAGAGCAGAACGCTGCCGGTCTTGCCAGCCAGGACGCGGTCGCAGGCACCATGATGTATGATGCGGTGGTGCTGAACGTGGGCAACATGACGACTCTGGCGCGGGACGGCTATCTCTGCGACCTGAACGCGATGAGCGATTACATCGACCTCAATGCACCTTGGTGGGACGAGGATGCGAACACCGCGTTCTCCATCGGCGATAAGCTGTTCTTCGCCACCGGCGATATCACCATCATGAACAAGGCCAACACCTGGTCCATCCTGTTCAACAAGCAGATGATCGTGGATCACCAGTTGGAAAGCCCGTACACCCTGTTCAACGAGGGGAAATGGACCTTTGACAAGATGGTGGAGATGTGCCAAACCGTCAGCAACGCCACCGTCACTTCCGAATGGGATGACAACAGCGTGACCTACGGCATGGTCGCCGCACTGGGCGATCCGATGCAGTTCTACGGCGCTTCCGGTCAGCTTCTCTGCGAGAAGGACGCGGCGAACGAGCCCTCCCTGAAGTTCGGTATGGACGAGGCTTCCGTCAACCTTGCCGTGCGTATTCTGGACGTCTTCAACGACGCGGCTTGGAAAGTCTACGGCGAGGATTGCACCGGCGGACCCAGAGGCAACGTCTGGGATGACTCTTTCGCGATCTTCTACGGCGGTCGCGCTCTGTTCCGTCCCTCGGGCTTTACCGCAGTGGCGAAGATGCGTTCCCTTTCCGAGATCGAGTTCGGTATCGTTCCTATGCCCAAGATGACCGAGGAGCAGGATGACCACTTCGTGGTGGCCAACAGCGGCTTTGCAGCGGGCATCCTCAAGGGCTGCGCTGACGAGAACTTCTCCGCTTACATGCTGGACGCTCTGGCTTCCGCGGCGAAGTACGATTCCACCGGCGGTATCACCTACGAGTATCTGGAAACCACGCTGATGGGCAAGAACTACATGGATAACGATTCCCGTGAGATGGTTGCCTACATCTTCAACCACATCAAGTACGACGTGGGTCGTATCTACGGCTTCGGCGGCGTGAACAACATCATGTACGGTCTGGCGAAGGACAAGAGCAGCGACGTGCGCTCCAGCTTCGACTCGATCTATGATACGATCGAGAGCGCCATCGAAGAAACCGTGGCGGATTACGAAGCGAACACGTAATCTCATCGCAACAAATCAATCAAACCGGGGCTCCGTCCGTTGGACGGAGCCCCTTTTTTGCGCGGGAATTGTGCAGATTTACGGATTTTCCCACGAAAACCGGCGCGGGGAAAACAGAAGTGCAGAAATGAAAGAAATTTTTGATTTTCCCTTGATTTTTTTCTGCTTTTGCGGTATAGTAGAAATGTAAAAATATAACATGGCAGGATATGGCTTTGACCGGATTTCTGCCACAGAAAGAAAGGGTGTGTTCACTTGAGTCATATGGATTCAGGCACGAAAAACAGGCGTCTGCTTCGCCTCCTGTCGGTGCTGCTGTTGGCGGTTCTGCTGGTCACGTTGAGCGCAGTGGCTGTCGCAGCGGACGGTAACGACGGACCGCCGGCGGAGAGCATGGAAGCGACGGGTGGGAACGAGAATTCCAACGTCTTTCCGAAGAGCGGGTATCCTAAGCCGGCAGAGGATGCAACAACGATGGACCTTTTGATGTACGGTCTGCAGGTGGCAGGCATCGGGATCCTCGTGGTGTTCCTGGTACTGGTCATCATCATGGCGATCCTGTACGTCTTCAAGCTGGTGGCGGTCTCTAAAGCAAAAAAGGCTGCACCGGCGGCTGCGCCCGCGGCGACAGCTCCTGCGGCTGCTCCGGCTGCGACTGCTGCACCGGCGGCCTCCGGTTCGGAAGAAGAGACCATCGTCGCCATCGCAACGGCTGCCATCGCCGCTTCCCGCGGCGCATCGGACTGCGCGTTCAAGGTCATTTCCGTCACGAAGATTCAATAAGAAATAAGGAGAGATAGAGACATGAAAAAATACATTGTTACGGTCAACGGTTCCAAGTATGAAGTGGTCGTGGAGGAAGCCGAACTCGGCGCGACCTATACCCCTGCCGCACCCGCGGCTCCCGCAGCCGCACCGGCTCCTGCCGCTGCTCCTGCCCCCGCTCCCGCAGCTGCACCGGCTCCTGCCGCTCCCGCTGCCGCAGCTCCTGCCGGCGACGGCGAGAAGATCACCTGCCCCATGCCCGGCACCATCGTGAAGGTTCCGGTCAAGGCGGGTCAGGCAGTCAAGACCGGCGACGTGCTGGTGGTGTTCGAGGCCATGAAGATGGAAAACGAAGTGCAGGCTCCCCGCGACGGCGTGGTGAATTCCGTGGCGGTCTCCGAGGGCGCATCCGTCAACTCCGGCGACGTGCTGGTCGTGCTCGGTTAAGCACCTTGCGTTAGAAAACAGAAAGGTGTGATAGAATGTTAGAAGCTCTGAAAGGCCTTTTCGGTTCCTCTGCCTTTGAAACCTTTATCAACTGGTTTCTGAATGAGCAGACGGACGAGAACGGTAAGGTGCTTATGGCGCCGGGCTGGCAGTATCTGGTGATGATCGGGATCGCCTGCCTGCTTCTGTACCTTGCCATCGTCAAAAAGTTTGAACCGCTGCTGCTGATGCCCATCGCCTTCGGTATGCTGCTGGTGAATATCCCGACGCTGACGGACGGGATCTTCCACATGGAGTATTTCGTGCAGGGCGACGCCGCTGAAATTCAATGGGCGTCCCTCGGCGGGCACGGCGGTCTGCTGGATTACCTCTATCTGGGCGTAAAACTGGGCATCTTCCCGCCGCTGATCTTCCTGGGCGTAGGCGCGATGACGGACTTCAGCCCGCTGATCGCCAACCCCAAGAGCCTGCTGCTGGGCGCTGCCGCGCAGTTCGGCGTGTTTGCCGCCTTTGTGGGCGCGCTGCTGCTGGGCTTTGACGTCGTTGGCGCCGCATCCATCGGTATCATCGGCGGTGCAGACGGTCCGACTGCGATTTATGTCACCAAGACCCTTGCCCCCGCTCTGCTGGGCGCCATCGCCATCGCCGCGTATTCCTACATGGCGCTGGTTCCGCTGATCCAGCCGCCCATCATGAAGGCGCTCACCTCTAAGAAGGAGCGCATGATCAAGATGGAAGTTCTGCGTCCCGTCTCCAAGACGGAGCAGATCCTGTTCCCCATCATCGTGGCGGCGGTGGTCTGTTCCATCCTGCCCTCTGCGCTGCCGCTGGTGGGTATGCTGATGCTGGGCAACCTGCTGCGTGTCTCCGGCGTGACGGAGCGTCTTTCCAAGACCGCGCAGAATGAACTGATGAACATTGTCACCATCATGCTGGGCGTCTGCGTGGGCGCTACGGCGGATGCGTTGCACTTCTTGAATCTGGATACTCTGAAAATCATCCTTTTGGGTCTGTGCGCCTTCGCGTTTGCGACCATCGGCGGTACGCTCTTCGGCAAGGTCATGTGCCTGCTGACCGGCGGGAAGATCAACCCGCTGATCGGTTCCGCAGGCGTGTCCGCTGTTCCTATGGCGGCGCGTGTTTCCCAGAAGGTGGGTCAGCAGGAGAACCCCTCGAACTTCCTGCTGATGCACGCGATGGGTCCCAACGTGGCGGGCGTCATCGGTTCCGCTGTGGCGGCCGGCGTCTTCCTCTCCCTCTTCCAATAAGAAAGGCGGTTTGAAACGATATGGAAAAAAGACCTGTGAAAATTACAGAAACAGTCCTCCGTGACTCCCATCAATCGCTGATCGCGACCCGGATGACCCTGGAGGAAATGTTGCCGATCCTGGAGACCATGGATCAGATCGGCTACTACTCTCTGGAAGCATGGGGCGGCGCGACCTTCGATTCCTGCCTGCGCTTCCTCAACGAGGATCCGTGGCAGCGCCTGCGGGTGATCCGCGATAAAGTTAAGAACACCAAGCTGCAAATGCTGTTCCGCGGGCAGAACATCCTCGGCTACCGTCATTACGCAGACGACGTGGTGGAGTACTTCGTGCAGAAGTCCATCGCCAACGGTATCGACATCCTGCGTATCTTCGACGCGCTGAACGATCCCCGCAACCTGCAGACCGCCATCAACGCCACCAAGAAGGAAGGCGGTCATGTGCAGGCGGCCATCTCCTACACCACCGGTCCGGTCTTCACCAACGAATACTTTGCCAAATATGCCCAGACGCTGGAGGAAATGGGCGCGGACTCCATCTGTATCAAGGATATGTCCGGTCTGCTCAAGCCCTACGACGCGTACGATCTGGTCAAAGCCATCAAGTCCATTGTCAAGATCCCGGTGCAGCTGCACACCCACTACACCGCGGGCATCGCTTCCATGACCCTGCTGAAGGCCATCGAAGCGGGCGTGGATATTGTGGATACCGCCATCTCCCCCATGGCGATGGGTACTTCCCAGCCGCCCACGGAGCCGCTGGTGGCTACGCTGCAGGATACTCCCTTCGACACGGGTCTGGATCTGAACAAGCTGGACGAAGTCAGCAAGCACTTCAATACCCTGCGCGAGAAGTATATTGCAAGCGGTCAGTTGGATCCGAAGGTGCTCAAGGTCAACGTCAACGCGCTGCTGTATCAGGTGCCGGGCGGCATGCTCTCCAACCTGATCTCCCAGCTCAAGCAGGCCGGGCAGAGCGACAAGCTGGATCAGGTGCTGGAGGAAGTGCCGCGCGTGCGTGCGGACGCCGGCTACCCGCCGCTGGTCACGCCGACCTCCCAGATCGTCGGCACGCAGGCGGTGTTCAACGTCCTGACCGGCGAGCGGTATAAGTCCGTCACGAAGGAATTCAAGGGCATGGTGCGCGGCGACTACGGTAAGACTCCGCTGCCCATCGACCCCGCCTTCGTCAAGAAGATCATCGGCGACGAGAAGCAGATCACCTGCCGTCCCGCCGATCAGCTCAAGCCGGAGCTGCAAACCCTGCGTGAGAAGCTGGGCGACAAGGCGCAGCAGGAGGAGGACGTCCTCTCCTACGCACTGTTCGAACAGGTGGCGCTGAAGTTCTTCGAGAAGCGCGACGTGGGTCTGAAGGTGCAGGCGGCGCTTGCGGATACAGAAGCGAAGTACCACGTGGATATTCACGAAGCGAAGTAAATAAGCACGAAAAACGTGGTCAGGAAAGGCGGCATAGCTTCAACACAAACTTGAAGTGCGCATTGCCGCCTTCCAAAAAAGAGAGGCAAATCAGCCTCTCTTTTTTTCGAAAACAGCTTGTTCGAATGACCGCGTTTTGACATATTGGGGTCTGGGGAATGTGTTCCCCAGTAGGGGTTGAGGGGACGAAGTTCCCCAGAGAAAATCCAAAACGGTAACACAAGACAATCTTCAGGCGCGGAGATCGTATCTCCACTGCATAGTTTGAAATCCCATATCCTGCGCGGTGAAATTCCCGTGTAAGCGGGCGTATTCCCCGTGCTGCAAATCGTCAAACGGCAGGATGCCCTTGTCGAGCAAGTCGTTGATCACAAAGGAAAAGAGAAGTCGGTAGAGTTCATCGGTCGCTTTTCCTTCGGTAAAGCGGATAACGCAGCAGTTGTTTAACCGAAATCCGCGTGCTTCGTCAATTCCGCAGCCGGCGGTGGCGACAAGCGTTTCATTTTGGAACATTCCGTACTCCAGAACTGATGGATCGCGATAATCATTCTCGCGCAGCAGGTGTTGGATATATCCGTCCTGTTTTCCGTGCGCCCATTCTTCAATGTATGTTTTATCCGCATAGGAAAGCCGCCGGATGATCGTGTCTTTGGGGAGTTCGCATGGTAGTTTTTCGCCGAGATAGAAAGATTGCGGGATCGCCTTCGGTTCTTTTTGGACCCCGTTGCGTTCCAACTGTTCCGCAATCAGGGATGGCGTGTGGATGGAATAGAAGGTGCGCGTCTGTGGGAACCTTTGGAGCCATTGCGCAAGCAAAGGAAAGTCCTCCGTCACCAATTCAAGATAGCTGCCGCCGTTTTTATCGTCCCCGATACAGAGGAAACCGCGATCAATCTGTCCGTCCGGCGCGGCGACGGCAAGCCCCATGTATTTCATGGTGGTGCAGAGATATCCGTATTGCAGGGCGTTTCTCTTGAGCAATGTGTCGATTACTGTGTCACGTTCCAATAGCCGGAAGTCGGGGTTTTCATGCAGAAACCGCGCCGCGATAGAGGAATCCGTCCATTCTCCCCAATAGGGGACTTGATTTTTCTTTTGCGCACGGTATTCCCGCGGATTGACACCGTAATATTTTTTGAACGCCTTCGAAAAGCCTTCGTGTGATTCAAAGCCGACGGTAAGCGCAATGTCCAGAATGGACTGTTCGGTCGTGCGCAAAAGTTTAGCAGCCTGCTGCGTGCGGATATAGTTGATATATGCCATCACGGTAAATCCGGTGTGCAGCAGAAACAGACGGTTGAAATAATCGGTAGAGAATCCGGCATGAACGGAGACTTCTTGGATGGTTAATTCGGGTGTGGTCGCGTGCGTGCGAACATATTCCGTCGCTTTGGAAATAAGTTGTTTGTTTTCCATAAAAGCACCTCTTTTTGTTGTTGTTGTGCGTTCGGTACCGATTCACTAAGCATAGTATACCGCTACATTTGCAGAAAATCTTGAACAAAAACGGCTTTTGCCATGATTCGCGTTGTATTTCGTAAAATCCCTCGGTACTTTTCGGACGGAAATGTGCATATTGTTAAAGGAAACCATCTGGAAAAGGGGCATTTCTGTTGGATCTTCTCTCCCTGTTGCTGATCGCCGTGGGGCTTTCCATGGACGCCTTTGCCGCCGCTCTATGCAAGGGGCTTTCCCTGCGGGAGCTGAAAGCGCGGCAGGCGCTTGCCGTGGGCGGGTATTTCGGCGTTTTTCAGGCGGGTATGCCCCTCATTGGGTATCTATTGGCACGGTTTTTCCGGCAGTGGGTGGAAAGGGTGGACCATTGGCTGGCGTTTGCGCTGCTGCTGTTGATCGGGTGCAGCATGATCGCAGAGAGCCGTTTACAGCAGGAAGAAGAGCAGAGCGGTCGGGAAGGAGTTTCTCCCCGCGTGATGCTTCCGCTGGCGTTTGCCACCAGCGTGGACGCGCTGGCGGTGGGGGTGGCGTTCGCCCTCAGCGGCACGTATCGGAACATTTTCCTCACCGTAGCGATCATCGGATGTATCACTTTCGCGCTGTCCGTTCTGGGCGTGCGGGCTGGTCGGTTTCTGGGGAGCCGCTTCCGTTCGCGGGCGGAACTGTTGGGCGGTCTGCTGTTGATTTTGATGGGCGCACGCATTTTACTTTCGGATCTCGGGGTTTTTCCTGTGTAATACACCTCGAATTCGACCAGATTCGACGCGGCATTATAAACAAATTGTAAACTTCCTGCATTTTCACTTGCAAAATCTATGGGAATATGGTATTATGTAAACGAAAAGATTCTATTTACGTTTACGGCGAAAAAACGGAACAGTGCATCTGCCCTCGACCGGTTTACAGTCGCAGGGCTTTTTTGTTCTTTTTTTGCGTATCATCAAAAGGGAAAGGACCGATCAACAGATGGCAAAACGAACCGATTTCGAGCTTACCACCGCCCATGAGAATTGGGCAGCGCTTTGCGAACGGGAAGGCGTGATCGAAAAAGAACTGTATACCGCCTTTCAGGTCAACCGGGGGCTTCGGGACCTGAACGGCAACGGCGTGCTGACCGGGCTGACGGAAATCTCCGAGATCGTCGCCAAAACCCCGGACGGAAAGCCCTGCGACGGGCAGTTGTTCTACCGCGGCTACGCCATCGACGATCTGATCCGCGGCTTTGTGCGGGAGAACCGCTTCGGTTTTGAGGAGATCGTCTATCTGCTCCTGTTCGGGGAACTGCCGGACGGGGAGCAGCTTGCGTTGTTCAAGCGGGCGTTGGCAAGCTACCTGCCGCTGCCCGGTTCCTTCGTGCGGGACGTGATCATGAAAGCCCCCAGCACGGACCTGATGAACTCCATCTCCCGTTCGGTGCTGACCCTGTACGCTTACGACAAAACCCCCAACGACACCTCCATCCCCAACGTCCTGCGGCAGTGCTTGCAGCTCATCGCGCAGTTTCCGCAGCTGGCGCTGTACGGATACCAGTCCTACGCTTACTACCACGGGGGGAACAGCAGCTTCTTCATTCACGACCCGCGACCGGAGCTTTCCATGGCGGAAAACATCCTGCATATGCTCCGCATCGACGGGAAGTACAGCCCGCTGGAGGCGCAAATTCTGGATTTGGCGCTGGTCATCCACGCGGAGCATGGGGGCGGCAACAACTCCTCCTTCACCACCCATGTGGTGACTTCCTCCGGGACGGATACCTACTCTGCGATCTCCGCAGCCCTCGGTTCTTTGAAAGGACCGAAGCACGGCGGCGCAAACGTGGCGGTCTGCCATATGTTCGAGGACATGAAGGCTTCCATCGGCGATTGGGAGGATGAGGACGAGGTCAAGGCATACCTGCAAAAGCTGCTGCGCAAGGAGGCGTTTGACCGCTCCGGGTTGATCTATGGGATCGGGCATGCGATTTATTCCAAATCCGACCCGCGGGCGCGGATCTTCAAGCAGTTTGTGGAAAAACTCGCCATCGAGAAGGGCGTGGAGGATCAGTATCGCCTGTATGCGGCGGTGGAGAGGTTGGCACCGGAGATCATCGCGGCGGAGCGGCAGATGTTCAAGGGCGTCAGCGCCAACGTGGATTTCTTCAGCGGGTTTGTCTACCAGATGCTGGGCATCCCGGAGGAGCTGTTCACGCCGATCTTCGCCATTGCCCGGGTGGCTGGCTGGAGCGCCCACCGGCTGGAAGAACTCATCAACGGCAACAAGATCATCCGTCCGGCGTACAAAGCGGTATTGCCGCGTCGCGCCTACGTTTCCATGGCAGAGCGGGAGGAAAGTGCAGTCGGCACGGCGGAGTGAGGGCTCGTTATGGCAAAAGTCAAGCCGATGGTTTCGGAAAGACCGACAAAATGAAAAGAATTCCCTTGCTTTTGCTCTTATGAGCCGAAGCAAGGGAACTTTTTATGTTTTTGCCCGCTTGATTTGTTGATACAGGAGAGCGCCCTTGACCAGACCGCCGGCAAAGAGCAGCGTTGACGAAAGGACCACCGTGATAAAGACGTCGGGGACAAAGTTCCGCGCCACCCACAGCGGCGTTGCAAAGAAAAGCGGGACAAACAGCAGCAGGAAAACCGGCAAAACCACATGGAAGGACAGGAGACGAAGTATCACCCAAAGTCGTTTGCTGCGCTCTGTATTTTTTCTGTATTTCGGGAGCAGGCAGAGGGGTAAAATTGCCGCGATCCATACGGCGAACAGGAGCAGGTCGATCCAAAGGTGGTTCCAGAGATATGCGGTAGCCGTGATCTCATTCGGAGGACTTCCTAACAGCATGAGAATCACGCCCCATCCCAAACTATCCATCATATCGTTTGTGACAAAATAATCGTTCACATTCGCCGCGATGGCGACCGCAAGATTGCTTTCGGGAAGGATATAAACACAGGAAGTGCCGGTTTCCACCAAACCGGCGTGACGCAAGACGGGCTCGGAAAGCGGCTCGTTGATTTCCGTCCAGCCGTATCCGTACCGGTAAGGGACGTCGCCGTCCACATAGACCGTATCTCCGTAAAACATGGTATCGATGCTTTGCTTGGATAGAATGTCGTTCCCGCCGTTGAGATACATCTGCAAATAGGTCCCCAAATCGTTGGTGGAAGCGGAAAGGTATCCTGCCGGCACCGTTATCCAGGCGTTTTTGGAGGAGGGATACGAATGACGCTTTTTAACGTGGATGCCCCAATAATTGATATATCCGTCGATCAATCCGTTTTTCAGACTTTTGTCAAGCGTTGCGGCGGTATGGGAAAGTTGCAGCGGCTCCAATACGTTTTCGGTGAGGTACGCATCGTAGGAACTGCCGCTGACGGTCTCAATGATTTCTCCGAGCAGGGAATAATTCACGTTGGCATAGTGATGCGTCCCTTGCTCGTTTACGATTCTGTAATTTGCAAGCGTTTGATGCTCGCCCAATCCGCTTGTATGATTGAGCAGTTGCCTTACCGTGATCCGATCGCCATCGGTCGTGTGGGGCAGGTAAGCGGATATGGGGGCGTTCAGCTCTATTTTTCCCTTCTCGACCAGCTGCATGATGCAAACCGCCGTAAACGATTTACTGACCGATCCGAGCAGAAAGGGCGTGTCACTGTTTTCGCAATCCCCGTAGCTTTGAGAGAACAGCAGAGTATCCTGATCCACAATGGTGACAGACAGGGAAGGGATATGCGCATCCTCCACGCAGGAACGCAAGTAGGCGTCTATTTCGCTGTAAAGCTCTGTTTCCGCTAACGGCGTAGTTTGGGCGGAAACGGGGATCGTATGCAAGCAACAGATAGCGGATAAAAGCGCGAAGCATACAAATACTTTTTTGAACATCGTTTATCTCCCGTTGCGATTGGCGTTTTAAGCGCCTTCCTGTTTCAGAAATCGCTTGTAGGTGATCTCCATGCCGAACGCGCCGAGGGGTGCGGTGAGGAGAATGGACAACACCGCCACGGAAAGCACCAGTTTTCCGCAGGGCAACCCGAGGGAAAGGGGGACGGAGCCGATGGCGGCCTGCACGGTGGCCTTCGGCAGGTAGGCGATCACGCAGAAGATACGCTCCTTGCCGTTCAAAGGGGTGCCGAGCAGGCAGAGCCATACGCCGACCGAGCGGAAAACGAGGGCGAGGAAAATCAATCCGATGGCGGCAAGTCCGGCGCCGAGGGTATAGCGAATATCCACTGCCGCTCCCACAAGGACAAACAGAAGGACTTCGGCGGCGATCCACAGCTTGCCGAACTTTTCCGAAAGGCGCCCCGAAACAGCCGTCGTGCTTTTCATTTGCAGCACGCACGCCATGCTCATGACCGCCAGAAGCCCGGAGACGGACACGATCCCCTCCAGCCAGCCCTCGATCGCGATCAGCAAAAAGGAGAAACCGAGCACAATGATCACCTTCATGCTGTTGCGGATCAGGTGTTTATGCGCGTAAGCGGTTTCGAAGAAGATGCCCAGCAGCCAGCCGAGTGCGGCGCCCAAAACGACGCCGGACACGATGGAGATCGGGATGTTCGCAAAGTCCATCGCGGAAGCGGAGCCGCCCTGCGCCATTCCCACGAAGGTGGAAAACAGCACGATGACGAACACGTCGTCGAGGGAAGCTGCCGCGAGGATCATCTGCGGGATGCTTTTCTCTGTGCCGTAACGGTTTTCCATCAGGCT